>DIAZ01000143.1:6020-20448 GCA_002415925.1 Dietzia sp. UBA5065
GATCACTCGGGGTCGAGCGCGCGGACCCAGTCTCCGTGGCCGTGGGCCGTGGCCAGCGGCCGGCCGTTGACGGCGACGACGAAGATGCCCTTGTGGCGCCGGATCGACTCGGGGACCTGCTCGGCGACGTCCGGCAGGAGGGTCACCCCCTCCACCGAGATCCACACGCAGCCCAGCCGGGCGACCCGGCGGACGAACTCCGCGCGTGCCGGCGGCTCGAGGTAGCCGAGCACCGCCGTGTGGAACACTACTGGCGTAGAGCCCTGGGGGCACGCGGCCACGGCGTCCGAGACCCTCTCCACGAGGTCGCCGGCGAGGATCCGAGGAGGATCGGCGGCGGCGATGTCGAGCGCGGCGTCCAGGCGCGGCACGCGCTCGGCCTGCTGTCCGGGCCAGATCAGGCTGCGCAGCCAGGCCCGCGACTCGGCGTCCGCCGGGTCGATCGGGGACAGATCCACGCCACCGCGATGGACCACCTCCGGCAGGGTGCGCGGCGTCGGCACGCCGTCGCGGAGGGCGCAGTCCAGGACCGGGGTGCGGTCGTCGGCGCCGTCGGGTCGCAGTTCGCGGGTCACTCCTCCGTCGAGCGTGTACCGATAGGCGTACCTGTCCGGATAGAGACACAGACCGGCGGAGGCGCCCATCTCGACCAGCGAGAGCGGTTTGGGCAGCAGGGACAGGAACGGCAGGAGCACCGCGCACCGCTTGGCCTCGTTGGTCTGCGTGGCGTGGGAGAGCGCGATGCGCTCGATCTCGGGCCAGTGGGCGTGGACGAAGTCGCGGAACCGGGCGTAGTCCTCCGTCTCGGGTGCGCCGGCGTGCCGGGCGGAGGCGAAGACCAGTGCGGGTTGCCGCTTGATCCGGGGCAGGCTCCCGATGAGCGCGCACGTCTCCGGGTCCAGGGAGACGCCGCGGGCCCAGGCCAGGTAGACGGGGGTCCGGCCGCGGACCTCGAACTCGGCGAAGTCGGCGTAGCGGGTGGGGACGTCGTCGACATGCGCGGAGTCCATGAGCCAAGGGTGGCACATCGAAAGGACGCGATACGGCGGAAGTGGTGGCGGGAGTCCCGGGGACCGGGTATGTTTGGTGATATATCAACCAAGTGGCGCGCCGACGACCCCAGGAGACACCCATGGCAGACACCGATTTCATCGCGGCCAAGAACGCGTCGACGGACGGCGAGTTCGTCCGGGACGCCACCTACATCAACGACCGTGTGGTGGCGGAGCTCCCGGCGGGCTCGGACCCGGTGGGCGGGACGATCGGCGAGATGCGCTGGCCCGTCGAGGCCGGCCGCTACCGTCTCATGGCCGCCCGCGCCTGCCCGTGGGCCAGCCGCACGATCATCGTCCGCCGCCTCATGGGCCTTGAGGACGCCATCTCGATGGGCCTGGCCGGCCCGACCCACGACATCAACTCCTGGACCTTCGACCTCGATCCGGACGGCCGCGACCCGGTCACCGGCCTGCAGCGCCTCCAGGAGGCCTACTTCAACCGGATCCCCGACTACCCGAGGGGCATCACGGTCCCCGCGCTCGTGGACCTGCCCACGAGGTCGGTCGTGACCAACGCCTACCAGAAGCTCAACTTCGACCTGCTGACCGAGTGGTCCGCCTTCCACCGCGACGGCGCGCCGGACCTGTACCCGGACGAGCACCGCGCCGAGATCGACGAGCTGGACTCGTGGATCTACCCCACGGTCAACAACGGGGTGTACCGCTGTGGGTTCGCCGCCGACCAGGGCGCCTACGAGAAGGCCTACGACGAGCTGTGGGCGTCGCTGGACAGGCTGGAGGAGCGGCTGACCACCCGTCGCTACCTCGTCGGCGACACGATCACCGCCGCGGACATCCGCCTGTTCACCACGCTCGTGCGGTTCGACCCCGTGTACCACGGCCACTTCAAGGCCAACCGCAGCAAGATCACCGAGATGCCCGCGCTGTGGGGTTACCTGCGCGACCTGTTCCAGACGCCCGGCTTCGGGGACACCTGCGACTTCCCGCAGATCAAGGAGCACTACTACGCCGTCCACCGGGACGTCAACCCGACCGGGGTCGTGCCCAAGGGCCCGGCGATGGGCAACCTCCTCTCCCCGCATCACCGCGAGGAACTGGGAGGCAGGCCGTTCGGTGACGGCACCGCGCCGGGCCCCATCGCCAACCCCGCCGAGCGCGTCCCTGCGGGTCACGGAGCGGACTAGCCCTAGACTGGTTCGTTGTGAACCCGGCCCCCAGCGAACCCGGTCGCTACCGCAACAGCGCCCGACAGTTCGTCATGTTCGGCATCGTCGGCGGTTCCGGGATGATCGTCAACATGATCGTCACGGTCCTGATGAACAAGGCCAACGGCGGCATCCAGAACGCGCAGGACATCCTGTTCCCGATCGGCGGGACTCAGTTCAACTTCCGCTTCACCACCCTGGTCTGGATCGTCGCGTTCCTGGTGGCCAACGTCTACAACTTCATGCTCAACCGGCACTGGACGTTCGGCAAGGGGCACAAGGCACCGTTCTGGCACGAGTTCTGGCCGTTCCTCGTGGTGGGCTCGGTGGCCGCGGCGGCGGGCATCTTCATCAAGCTGGCCTTCACCAACCCCACCTCCCCGCTCTACCTGCCGGAGCCGTGGTGGCACGAGGACGCGGGGGTCCACTCCCGCGAGTACTGGAGTCAGCTTCTGACGATCGTGCTGACGATGCCGATCAACTTCGTCATCAACAAGCTCTGGACGTTCCGCGCGGTCCGGCGCCGCCACCACGCGCGCTCCACCGCGGGCGCGGCGGTCTAGGGGGCCGGGCGTGGAGTCGACGCCGACCCTGCTGCTGGTCCTCGACCTCATCGGCGTGTTCTTCTTCGCCGTGTCGGGGAACCTGCTGGCCGCCCGCAAGGACATCGACATCACCGGCGGTCTCGTGCTGGGGCTGCTCGCGGGCCTGGGCGGGGGGATCATCCGGGACGTCCTGCTCGGGGTGACGCCGCTCGCGCTGTCCGAGCCGATCTACCTGGTCCCGCCGTTCCTCGCCGCCGCCGCGGTCTACCTGCTCGGCAGCCTGGTCCACCGGGTGCGGCTCTTCATCGTCGTCTTCGACGCCGCCGGCCTCGGCCTGTTCTGCACCTTCGGTACCGTCCGCGCGCTCAACCACGGGATGCCGATCGTGTCCGCGCTGCTGCTCGGGGTGACGACGGCCGTCGGCGGCGGCCTGCTGCGCGACGTGGTGGCCAACGAGATCCCGGCGGTGTTCAACGGCTCCGATCTATACGTCATCCCGGCCACCACCGGGGCGGCCCTCACCGCACTGGCGGTGGGCACGGGGCTGTGGGGCCCGGCGGCGTCGATCCTCATCCCCACGTTCGTGTTCGCGTTCAGGATGCTCGCCTGGCGGATGCAGTGGCGGGTCCCGGCTCCCATGCGGGGGTGGACCGTGCGCGGTATCGACGTGCGCCGGCGACGGGAGGACTCCGTCTTCGGCCGACCGGGTAGGGGAGACGACGACGACGAGGGCGGCGGCGGCGACGGCGGCGCCCCGGGTTCGCGCCGGTAGGGTTGGCCGACGTGCAGTATTACCTGAGCCTGCTGGGATTCGCGGCGATCGATTCGGTGAACCTCCTGGCGTTCGCCGTGATCGCGGGGCTGTGGCTCACCTCCGCAGGCCGCGGGGGAGGGTTCACCCCCCGCTCCGCCCGCTTCACCGGCGGTGCGTTCTGCGGGATCATCCTGCTGTCCCTGGTGTCGGTGTGGGTGATCGGCAACAACCAGGAGTTCATCCGAGGCCTGTTCCACAGCCTCTGGGCGATGGTCGTCCTCGGGGCGGTCGGCGCGGTCATCACGGTGATGGGACTGCGCACCCCGGCCGAGGCCAGGGAGGAGAACGTCGAGGCGCCCCTGACGCAGAGCGTGCTGCAGAAGTTCGGCATCGCGGCCACCGGCGTCTCGATGGGCGTGATCCAGTCGGCAACCTCGGCGCCGTTCGCCGCGGGCATGGTGCTCATCTCGTTCGCACAGACGCCCTGGTGGTCGAAGCTGCTGCAGATCCTGTTCTTCGCGATCATCGCCATCCTGCCCAGTGTCGGACTGATCGTCGCGCTGACCCGGGTCGACTCCTCCGGGATCGTCGCCGCGACCCGCAGGATCGACCGGTTCCTCGCCTACGGGAAGGTGGCCGGGCGGGTGCTCACCCTCGTGGTGGGGGTGGCGCTCGTCGTCCTGGCGGCCGTGCGGATCGCGCAGCTCACCGGGGTGATGTCGTAGCGCGCACCTAGGGTGACGGCGTCCACCGGGGACCGGGTGGACGGACGGACTCGAGGGGGAGAGATGGCGGAGAACCAGCCGGATCGGCTCGGCGGCGCGGTGCTGTGCGAGGACGGGGTGAGGCGACCGCCCTGGGCGGCGCGGGACCCGCTGCTGAGGGAGTACTACGACACGGAATGGGGGATGCCGGTCCGCGAGGAGTCCGGGATCTTCGAGAGGCTGGCGCTGGAGGGTTTCCAGTCGGGCCTGAGCTGGCTGACGATCCTGCGGAAGCGCCCGGCGTTCCGCGAGGCGTTCTCCGGCTTCTCCCCGGACGCGGTCGCGGGTTTCGGCGACACGGACGTCGACCGGCTCATGGCCGACGCCCGCATCGTGCGCAACCGGCGCAAGATCGACGCGACCATCGCCAACGCCCGCGCGACCGTGGCGCTGCGGGACGAGGGCGGGCTCGCGGAGTTGGTCTGGTCCTATCGGCCCGAGCGGACCCCGGAGCCGCGGACCATGGACGAGGTGCCGAGCCGTTCCCCGGAGTCGGAGGCGCTGGCCGCGGACCTCAAGCGTCGAGGTTTCGGCTTTGTCGGGCCCGTGACCGTGTTCGCCCTGATGGAGGCCATCGGGGTGGTGGACACGCACCTGATGGACTCGCATCGACGCGGGAGTTCGGGGCTCTGGACGCGGGAGGGGGTGAGCTGATCGCCCCGCCCCGGCCCCAGCCCCGGACCCGCCCCGACTCAGGCCGGCGGGCGCGGCAGCGCGGGGAGCCCGGGGCGCGGCGGGAGGGCGGGGGACGGAGCGGCCAGCGCCCCCGCCCCCGGGACCTGCCCGGGGGACGGCACGCTCAGGCACCCCGGGATCCCGCGCAGGGTCGCCACCCGGGCGAGCGACCGGTCCAGGTCCGCCCTGCTCAGAGCGCCGTCGGCGAGGGCGCGCTCGACGGCGTCGAGGGCCTGGGGGATGCCGGCGGTGGTGATCCACAGCGGCGAGTCCGCCCCGGCGATGAGCGACTCCGCCACCGCCTGCGGCAGGGGGAAGTTGTCGGTCACCGCGCGCATCCCGGACAGGTCGTCGGTGAAGATCACCCCGGTGAACGGAGGGGCGCCGTATCCGCGTCCCTCACGCAGCAGGCGGTACGCGGCGGGGGACAGGGACGCGGGCCGGTCGACCCCGGTGAGGCCGGGCACCTGCTGGTGCCCCAGCATCATCCCGGCGCCGGGGGTCAGGGCGAGTTCGGCGAACGGCCTCAGGTCGTGCGGAACCAGTTGGTCGAGCGGGGGAACCGTCACCGACTGGTGGTGGCTGTCACCGGACGAGCGGCCGTGGCCGGGGAAGTGCTTGAAGACGGGGGTCACCCCGGCGTCCAGCAGCCCGGAGGCGAACGCGCGGGCGTAGCTGGCGACGCGGACGGGGTCGGGGGAGAAGGAGCGGTCGCCGATCACCGCCCCGTCGGGCTGGTCGGACACGTCGACGGACGGGGCGAAGTCCACGGTCACGCCCATCCCGCGGAGGAACTCCCCGCGGGTTCGTGCGGCCGAGCGGACCTCGTCGGGGCTCATGGTGGCGGCCATGACGCGGGCGGACGGGAGGGGCCCCGCGAAGGGCGAGATGCGGGACACGCGCCCGCCCTCCTCGTCGATCGCCACGAGCAAGGGCAGGGGGGAGTCCTCCTTCAGGCGCGACAGTCCGTCGCCGGAGACCGCCTCGCCCACCACGGCGCCGCCGAGGAAGATCCCGCCGATCCTGAACTCCTCGACCGCACGTCGGGCGTCGGCCATCGAGGCCACCCCGACGGTGAACAACTGCGCGATCCGCTCTCGCTGGGTGAGGGAGTCCAGCGGCGACTCGCACGGTAGCGCCGGGGCGGCCGGGGCCTCGGGGGCCGCGGGGGCGGCGGCCTCCGTGGCGTCTCCCCCGTCGTCGACACCGCACCCCGCCAGCACGAGCACGGCGGCCAGGACGGAGACCGTCAGGCGGCGCCGGAGGGGAGGGGACACGGGGTCAAATGTAGCCCGGCGCATCGCGGAGACCGCGGACGGAGTTCGCCGACCGTTCACCCGCTCGGGGCGATCCCACCCGGGAGTACCGTCTCAGCCATGATCGACCGTGTGCTCCCGTCTCGCCTGCGCCGACCCGTGATCGGGGCACCGATGGCCGGCGGACCCACGACCCCGGCGCTCATCGCCGCGGTCGGCGAGGCGGGCGGAATGGGGATGATCGGCTCGGGGTACCTCGACGCCGACGCCACCCGCGAGGAGATCGCCCGGGTCCGCGCGGTCACCGGGGCGCCCTTCGGGGTGAACGTCTTCCTCCTGGATCCCGCGGATTCCGCGGCGGCGCTCGCCGCGGCGGGCGGGGTGGCCGCCCTCGATCGCTACTCCGCCGCGATCGCCCCGGTCGCCGACAGGCTCGGGATCGCGTTGGCAGAGGCTCCGGCGTTCACGGACTTCGACCAGGCCGCGACCCTCGCCGCGCTGGTCCAGGACCCGGTCCCGGTGGTGTCGTTCACCTTCGGGATCCCCGGGGCAGGGGTGGTCCGGGCGCTGCAGGAGGTGGGGTCGGCGGTGGTCGTCACCGTGGCCGGGGTGGGGGATGCCCGCCGGGCGATGGAGGCGGGGGCCGACTGGCTCTCGGTGCAGAGCGCCGAGGCCGGCGGGCACCGCTCGACCACCACGGTCGCCGAGCGGCCCGACGAGATCGGCACCGTGGAGCTCGTCCGGGCGGTCCGGGCGGCGCTGCCGGACGCGCAGTTCGTGGCCGCCGGCGGGATCAGCACCCCGGCCGATGTCGCCGCGGTCCTCGCCGCGGGGGCGGACGGGATCCAGCTCGGCACGGTCCTGCTCCGGACCCCCGAGGCCGGAACGAGCGCCCTGCACCGGGCGGCGCTCGCCGATCCCCGCTTCACCGAGTCGCGGCCGACGAGGTGCTACACCGGCCGCTACGCGCGCGCCCTGGTCAACGGGTTCGTCGCGGAGTTCGACCCTCTCGCGCCGCCGGCCTACCCCCACCTGCACATTCTCACCGGGCCGATGCGTGGGGCCGCCTCGCGGGCGGGTGACGTGGAGGTCCCGCCGCTGTGGGCCGGATCGGGGTGGCGCGAGTCGGACGCGTACGCGGGGCGCCCGGCAGGGGAGATCGTGGCCGAGCTGTGGGACCGCGGCAGCCGATCCGCTACCCGGGCGCGCCCGTCGCTACCCGGATCCGGGTAGCGGAGTCCCGGACGCGGTAGCGGATTCGGGCGGGGTCGGGCGGTCGGGCGGGGTCGGGCGGACGGGCGGGGTCAGGCGGGGTCAGGCGGGGTCAGGCGGACGCGCGGCGCTCGGCCTCCGCCGCGATGTCCGCCAGGTCCCGCTCCATGGTCTTGCGGGTCGACCTCTCGGCCACGCCACCCATCAGCGCCATGACGACGCGCGAGATCGCCGGCGCGTGGGCGGTCTCGGCGCCGAAGTGCATCCGTAGCGTCGACCCGGGGCCGTCGGCGTCCGGGGTCACGGTGAAGACGGTCCGGTACTCGGTCCCGCCGTTCTCGGCGACGATCGTGGTGGAGTGCGGCGGCTCGGCGGCCAGCACCATCATCTCCTCGGTCGCCTTCATCCCGAACATCTTCCGCGTCTCGCGCCAGCGCAGTCCGGGCAGGTAAGGGCCGGGAGTGAGGATCTCGACCGCGAGGACGCCGCCCAGGGTGAGGGGCGCGGCGGGGATGTCGGTCAGGACCGACCACACGGTGTCCGGGTCGGCGCCGACGTGCCGGGAGAGCTCGAGCTGCATGACACGAGGGTACCGGCACGCGGCGCGGGTCACGCGCGTCCGTGGACCCGCCCGCAGACGCGGACACCGGCCCCCGCGAAGGCGGAGGCCGGTGTCGATGCGCACCCGGGTCGACCGGAGTCGAGACCGGGCGGTGCGCCGTGAGGCGCGTCGGCTCAGACGTTGGAGCTGATGCCGCTGATCAGGCTGGAGAGGATGCTGATGATCTGGGCCGGCAGGGCCTGGAACACGTCGCCCGCAGCCGAGCCCGCGCCGAGCGCGGCGGTGCCGGCGGTCGAGCCGAGGTCGATGAGGGCGTTGGTGGCGTTGACGGAGCCAAGAGCGATGTCGGTGATGGAACCCATGAGGGGACCCCTTTCGTTGCGGGCGGCGCCGGGGTGCGCCGCCTCTCGTATGGCAGTCCGTGATGGACTCGTGATGTACATCCCGGACTGGACACCCGACGTTACGGCGGGGATCCGACACGGGCACCCCCGAGCGGGCAGGACCGGGGGCGGATCACCGGGGGGCGGGCTTATCTCCCCAGGTGGGCGGCGCGGGCACTTCTCAGCTGTGAAGACGCTCACCCTCGGGTGCCGGGTGCGCTCCACCGCGCCCCGGCGCTCGGGGACAATGGACGCCATGAGCGCCCTCCGTGACCGTGCAGCCGAACCGACCCCCCTGCCCGCGGGCTTCCGGGCCCACGCGGGGGCCGCGGGCCTCCGGGACTCGGGCGACGACCTCTTTGTCGTCGTCAACGACGGTCCCTCCCCGGCCTCGTCCGCGGTGTTCACCCGGTCCCTCTTCGCCGGGCCGTCGGTCGTGCTCAGCCGCGCCAACGCGGCGTCCGGGCGGGCGCGCGGCGTGGTGGTGGTGGCGAAGAACGCCAACGTCGCCACCGGCGAGCAGGGACTGGCCGACGCCCGCGAGGTGCTCGAGCGCGCGGCCGGGGCCGTGGGCGCGGCGCCGCAGGACATGCTCATCGCGTCCACCGGCGTGATCGGTCGGCGCTACCCCATGCCGGTGCTGCGCGCGCACCTCGACGGGTTGGCGGGCGCCCGGTTCGACGCCGACGCGGTCGCGCTGGCGGCGGCGATGATGACCACGGACACCCACCCCAAGACCGCCCAGGTGGAGGTGACGACGACGACGGGGGGCACCGCCCGGGTCGTGGGCATGGCCAAGGGGGTCGGGATGATCGAACCGGACATGGCCACGATGATCGCCGTGCTGCTCACCGACGCCGCCGTGGAGCCGGAGGTGCTGGACGCGGCGTTCAGGGCCGCGGTGGACCGGACCTTCAACTGCCTCTCCGTCGACACGGACACCTCGACCTCGGACACCGCGATCGCGCTGGCCAGCGGGTCGGGCGACCCGGTCGGTGAGGTCGAACTCCGCGAGGCGTTGGAGGCGGTCTGCCTGGACCTGACCCGCCAGCTCGCGCGCGACGGCGAGGGCGCGACCAAGCTCCTCAGCGTCGAGGTGACCGGGGCGCGCGACCGGGCGCAGGCCAAGCGGGTGGCCAAGGCGATCCTCAACTCCCCACTGGTCAAGACCGCCGTGCACGGCGCCGATCCCAACTGGGGCCGGGTGGCCATGGCGATCGGCAAGTGCCACGAGGACACCGACATCGACCCGGAGCGGGTGCGGATCGTCTTCGGCGACCTCGAGACCTACCCCGCGTTCCCGGGCGAGGCCGAGCTCGAGCGGCTCACCGAGATCATGCGGGCGGAGGAGGTCACCATCGCGGTGGACCTCGGCGTGGAGGGCGGTGCCGCCGACGGGGCCTGCACGGTCTACGGCTGCGACCTCTCGCGCGAGTACATCTCGATCAACGCGGATTACACGACGTGAGCGCGGCCGACCCGGCGGCCGATCTCGAGGCGATCCGCGCGGTCTTCGCCCGCCGCCTGCACGTGATGGACACCAGGCGGTGGGACGCCTACGGGCCGTGCCACACCGAGGACGTGGTCAGCGAGTCCTGGGCGGGCGTCGGCGGCCCGGCCGAGGTGCGTGGCCGGGAGGCGCTCACCGCCGCGATCCGCGAGACGCTCGACGGCGCGAACCCGGTGACGAGCGTCCACCACGGACACACCCCGTTGCTGGAGCTGACGGGCCCGGACCCGACCACCGGCGAGCCCACCGCCACCGGGATCTGGGCGATGGAGGACCGACTGTGGTGGACGGTCGACGGCCGCGAGAGGTGGCTCCACGGCTGGGGGCACTACCACGAGCGCTACCGCCGGGTGGACGGTCGGTGGCTGATCTCGTACCGGCGCCTCGAGCGCATCCGGGTGGACACCGGCCGGACCTAGCCCGCCGGGTTGGGGCTGCGGCGGGCCATGGTCAGGAGGGTGTCGCGGGTCCGGTGCCACACCTGCCCGGAGATATCGCCCCACGGGTCGTGGCCGCCGGGGACCAGGGAGACGCGCGCCGGGTCGCCGGCCCGGCGCGCGGCGCGGACGTAGGCCTCGGACTGCTCGGGAAGCACCACCGTGTCGTCGCGGCCGTGGATGCACACCACCGGGACGCCGGTGGGCAGGTGCGAGACGGGGGAGGCGTCGAGGTAGCGCTGGCGGCGCGTGTCGGGGCGTCCGCCGAGGAGGTCCGCCACGTAGCGGTCCCCCGCGCGCTCGGCCATGATCAGGTCGGCGACCCCGGCCAGGGACACGCACCCGGACACGGGGACCACCGGGCGGGCGCCCGGCTGCGAGGACGGTAGCCGCGCGCGGCCGGCGACCCACAGGGCCAGGTGGCCGCCGGCGGAGTGCCCGGCCACCACCACCCGCCGCAGGTCGAGTCGACCCCCGAGCTGTGCGGAGACCTCGGCGAGGTGGTCGACGGCCGCGCAGACGTCCGCGACGGTGGTGGGCCAGCCGCCGCCGGAGTCGACCCTGCGGTACTCGACGTTCCACACCGCCACGTCGAACGAGGCGAGGTCGCGCGCCTGGTTCTCCATGTAGGTCAGGCCGAGCGAGTCCCTCCACCCGCCGCCGTGGATCAGCACCACCACCGGCAGGGCCGGGTTGGCGGAGTCGGGCACGTACAGGTCGCCGAAGGTCTGCCCGTCGGTGTCGCCCGGCTCGTCGTAGAAGAGCCGGCGGGGTTCACGCACCCGGACCGCGCCCTCCGGCGGGACGTACGGTCGCGGTGCGACCGACTCCTCGTCCTGGCCCGCGTGGGGGGTGGTCCCGTCGTGGCCGCGACCCAGTACCGAGGTCAGCGCCCAGCCGGCCGCGCCACCGACTCCCGCGGAGAGCCCGACGAGGACCGAGCGGCGGGTGAGGTCGGAACGGGGACGGGCCGCGCGACGGCTGGGCATGCGGCGGCTCACCTCCTCCGGGGGCTGCCGACTGCGGGCTCAGGCCTTCCCGGCCACGACGTCGGTCTCGGCGCCATCGTAGAACGGGATGTAGCCCTTCTCCGAGGACAACACGTAGAGCGGGTCGTCGAACGTCGACGTGTCGAACGCCTGCTCCCTCAGTTCGGTCTTGCGACTCTTGTAGGTGGAGGTCTGCTCGAGCTCCTTGGACAGCCGGATGAACAGCGGGACCGCGTAGGACGGCAGCGACCGCCGGAGGTGCTCCGCGAGCGCCTGCCCGTCGAAGTCGGAGCGGTCGTGCAGCCGCACGGCGGCCATGCCGGCCTTGCCGTCGGCCCCCGGCACCGGGACGCCGTAGACCACGGCCTGGTCGACCTCGGGGCGCGCGGCGACCGCGGACTCGACCTCGGTGGTGGCGACGTTCTCCCCCTTCCACCGGAAGGTGTCGCCGAGCCGGTCGACAAAGGAGGCGTGCTTGAGGCCCTGGTCCAGCATGAGGTCGCCCGAGACGAACCAGGCGTCGCCGTCGGTGAAGGCGTCGCGGATGATCTTCTTCTCCGTGGCCTCGGGGTCGGTGTAGCCGTCGAACGGCTGGGAGTCGGAGATGCCGCTGATGAGCAGGCCGATCTTGCCCTTGCCCACCTTGGTCAGCCGCCCGTTCCGGCCGCGTCGGGGCTCGCCGGTGTCGGGGTCGTAGTCGACGATCGCGAAGTCCATGGGGCAGTACCCGGTGGTCTTGGGGACGTTGAAGGCGTTGACGAACGCGATGTTGCATTCGCTGGCGGCGTAGAACTCGCAGATCCGGTCGAGGCCGAAGCGCTGCTGGAACTCGGTCCAGATCTCCGGGCGGAGTCCGTTGCCCGTCATCACGCGGACGGAGTGGTCGCGGTCGCCCGGGGTGGGATCCTGGTTGAGCAGGTAGCGGCAGATCTCGCCGATGTAGACGGCGGCGGTCGCGCCCGCCGCGCGGGCCTGGTCCCAGAACCTCGAGGCCGAGAAGTGCTCCTCGATCGCCAGGCACGCGCCGGAGGCCAGCACGCAGCCGAGGCCGACCGTGAGCGCGTTGTTGTGGTACATCGGCAGCGGGCAGAGCAGGACGTCGTCCTTCTTCAGCCGCACCCCGGACAGCCCGAACCCGGCCAGCGCCCGGTTCCAGCGGTAGTGGGTCATGGTCGAGGCCTTGGGCAGTCCCGTGGTGCCCGAGGTGAACACGTAGTAGGCGGTCTCGCTGCCGAGGGTCTGCTCGGCCTCCGGCGGGTTGGTGGCGCCGGCGTCCTCCCCGAGGGCGGCCAACTCGTCCTCGAGCCACGTCAGGTCCGACAGCTCGTCGGGGCGGTGGCCGGCGGTGAAGTCGCGGAACGGCAGGTCGAGGTCGGACCCCACGGCGATCAGCTCGCCGACCCAGTTCTCGCGGGGGATCGTTCCGGCGGCCTCGGCGCACTCGGCGCCGATGAGGACGACCGTGGAGCCGAGGATCTTCTGGGAGTGATCCAGCACCTCGCCGCGCTGGTGGTGGTTGAGCAGGCCCACCGAGGCGCCGACCTTGACCGCCCCCAGGATCGCCAGCATGACCTCGGTGCGGTTGACCATGCAGATGCCCACGGTGTCCCCGCGCTGCACCCCGCGTGCTTTGAGGATCTCGGCGACGCGGTTGGCGCGGCGGTTGGCCTCCCCGTAGGTGACCTCCGTGCCGAGGAAGCGCAGGAACGGGGCGTCGGGCTGCGCGGCCGCCAGTTCCTGGAACTTGCTGCCGATGGACACCGGGTCGCTGCTGCGGGAGGTCCGGACGATCCGCAGGCCGTTGAGGACCGTGGGCAGGTCGGCCACCAGGGAGGGCAGCCCCCTGGCCAGGTCGAGCGGGCCGAGCGTGCGGGCGCCCTGCGATGCGGGGCGGGTCGAGACTGGGGTCTTCGCGGTCACGGCTTCTCCTCGTTCGGGGTGGGGAGTGACTTGGCGGGATCGCCTGCGAGGCCGCGCCAGGCGAGGTCGACGACGACGCCGGCGGCCACCGACTTGGGGATGGACCGGTGCGCGACGCGGTCGGCGACGGCCTCACCGGCCCCGACGAGGGCGGTGGCGACCACCTCGAGCACGTCCCGGCTGCGCCCGTCCACCGAGTTCTGCGCGAGCAGGTCGGTGGTGAGGTCCACGAGGACCGTGCGGGTCCTCTCCACCTCCTCGCTGAACGCGGGTTCGGCGACGGCCTGGCGGTACACCACGTTCCATGAGTCGGCGTGGGAGTCCACGTAGTCGAGGAACGCCTCCACCACGCTCTCCAGCCTGTTCCGCGCGCCGGTGCTGGCCGCGGTGGCGGAGGTGAGGTGGTCGATGAGGCGGCCGGACTCCCGGACCACGCACGCGGAGAACAGTTCCTCCTTGGAGCCGTAGTAGAGGTACAGCATCGGCTTGGAGATGTTGGCGTGGCGGGCGATGGTGTCCATCGAGGCCGACCGGTAGCCGAGGTCGGAGAACACGGCGATCGCGGAGTCCAGCATCTGCTGTTCGCGGATGGCGCGTGGGATGCGCTTGGTCCCCGTCGACACAGGGCCTCCTCCCGGCGGGGTCGTGGTGCGGTGACGTGTGGTGTGGTGTGCCACACCAACTTACCCGCCGGTAAGGACTTGTGGGAGACACTCCGCACGAACCGGGCGGTGCCGGTGCTACTCTTCTCGCGTCGGTGTGCCCCACGGCACTGCCGGATCGTCCCCATACTCGTTAACCCGCAGGGAGAACTCGATGAGCTTCGGTACCGGAGCGCTCGCCAGCGCAGTCGGCGGAATCGTCCTCGGCGGCATCGTCGCGTTCGGCGCGAACACCGCGATGGCGGAGAACACGATCCCCGAGGTCGCGCAGCCGCCCGCCGACCAGGCCCTCCTCGGCCAGGTCGAGTACGGCGCCCGCTAGTCCTGCTGCTCCTCCGTCGGCAGAGGTGACCCGCGGGATCCGCCTCGGTGCCGGCGCGCGCGACGCGCTCGTCGCGTTTCTCTCGTTCCTGCTCCTGGCCTGCCTGCAGTCCCCGGGGCTCATCGCGCCCGACACCAAGTACGACCTCGTGGTGGACCCCGGCCGGTTCCTCTCGCAGGCCACCCACCTGTGGACCGGCCTGTCCTTCGGCGGTCA
>DIAZ01000143.1:20641-48426 GCA_002415925.1 Dietzia sp. UBA5065
GCCCGCCTGGCTGACCCAACGCCTGTGGTGGGCGGTGGTGCTCACCGTCGCCTACGTCGGTGTGGTCCGGGTCGCGGCCGCGCTGCGGATCGGCACCCGGCAGACGAGGGCCGTCGCCGGGGTCCTCTACGCGCTCGCGCCGCGCATGCTCGGCGACCTGGGCTCCATCTCCTCCGAGGCCTGGCCCGTGGCGCTGGCGCCGTGGGTGCTGCTCCCGGTGATCCGGGTCCTCCAGGGGCGCATGTCGCCGCGGCGGGGCGGGGCCGGGGCGGCGCTCGCGCTGGCGCTGATGGGCGCGGTCAACGCGGTGGCCACGGCCGCCGCGTGCCTGCCCGCGATCCTCTGGTGGCTCATGCACCGCCCGGGCCGCACCTGGGGCCGGCTCGCCGCGTGGTGGCTGCCCCTGTCACTGGCCGTGAGCCTGTGGTGGGCGGTGCCGCTGGTGTTGCTCGGCCGGGTCTCGCCCCCGTTTCTCGACCACATCGAATCGGCCGAGGTCACCACGCGCTGGTCCTCGGCGACGGAGGTCCTGAGGGGGGCGTCCACGTGGGTGCCGTTCGTGTCCACGGACCGGGTGGCCGGGGCGGCGATCACCAGCGAGCCGGTGTTCGTGCTGGCCACCGGCCTGCTGGCGGCGGTGGGCGTGCTGGGCCTGCTGCGCCGGGGGATGCCCGCGCGGGGTCGACTCGTGGTGATCGCCGCCGTCGGCCTGGTGGCGATGGCGGCGCCGTGGGTCGGGCCGGCCGGCGGGGGGCTGGCGGAGACCCTGCGCGCGTTCCTCGACGGCCCGGGTGCGCCGCTGCGCAACGTCCACAAGTTCGAGCCGCTGCTGCGCCTGCCGCTCGCCCTGGGGACCGCCCACCTGCTGGCGCACCTGCTCGCCGGGCTGGGCCGGGGCACCGCCCGGTCCGCCTTCGCGCATCCCGAGCGACACCGCTCCGTGGCCGTGGCGATGGCGGTGGTGCTCGCGGGCGCCGTGGCGGTGGCGCCGGCGTGGCTCGGCAGGCTCGCCCCCGTCGGCACCCACGAGGCGCTGCCCGATCATTGGCGCGAGGCCGCGGACTGGCTGTCGGAGAACGCGCCGGTCGGCGTGCCGGGGGGTGCGGGGGCCGACCCCGCCGGCACGACCCGCGCGCTCGTGGTGCCCGGCGCGTCGTTCGGCCGCCAGGTCTGGGGCGTGACCCGCGACGAGCCCCTCCAGCCGTTGGCGGAGACGCCGTGGGCGGTCCGCGACTCCGTGCCGCTCCAGCCGGCGCCCGCGATCCGCGCCCTCGACGCCGTGCAGCGCCGGCTCGCCGACGGCAGCCCCGCCCCGGGCCTGGCGGCCACTCTCGCCTCGCTCGGCATCGGTTACCTGGTGGTGCGCAACGACCTCTCCGACGACTCGGGCGCCCCGCGTCCGGTGCTGGTCCACCAGTCGCTCGACGGCTCGCCCGGCCTGGTCAGGGTGGCGGAGTTCGGGGATCCGGTCGGCGGAGCCGTCAGGAGCGACGACGACGAGGTGACGGTCGTCCCCGACTCCGGTCTCCGGCCGGCCTATCCGGCGGTCGAGATCTACCGGGTCGACTCACGCCTGGGGTCGGATGCCGGGTCCCCGGGTCCGCCCCGGTCGGCGACCGCCCCGTACACGGTGGAGGTCCGCGACCTGCCGGTGGTCGCGGGTGGCCCGGAGTCGCTCTCGCGGCTCGACGACCTGCTGGCCGTCCGGGACTCCATCGGCTCGCCGGCCCGGGTGACCCGGCTGCTGGAGGCGGACGCGCTGGCCGCGGCGGTCGACCCGGCCTCCGACCCGCTGCCCCGGCCACGGCCGGTGAACTCGACCGGACCCGTCCTCACCGACTCCCCGACCGACAGGGAGACCGACTTCGGGCGGCTCGACCACCACTCGTCCGCGGTCCGGGCGGAGGACGATCCCCGGCGCAGTCGGGGAACGGTCCCGGACTACGCGGCGACCGTCGGGGACACCCCGCCGCCCCTCGCGCGGGCCCGCTGGTGGGACGCGCGGGTGGCGGTGTCGTCGTCGGCGTCGGACTCCGCGCAGACCGGACCGGTGCTCCCGGCCCGGTCCGTCGCGGCGGCGGTCGACGGCGACCCGGACACCGCCTGGCGCTCCGGCGGTTTCGGCTCCGCGTTCGGGCAGTGGATGGAGATCGACCTGGCCGAGCCCGTGGACCGCGGCCTGCTCAGGATCACGCTGCCCGTGCCGGAGGCCGGCCCGGAGGTCACCTCCCTGCAGGTCCGCACGGACGCCGGCACCACCACGGCGTACCCCTCCGGCGGCACCGAGCTGGTCGTGGCCCTTCCCCCGGGGCCCACGGAGACGGTGCGCGTGACGGCGACGGGGTTCGCCGACGGGGGCCGCGGCACGTACGTCGAGGTGTCGGAGATCGGCCTGAGCTCGGGCGGCCAGGACATCCCGCTGTTGCGGGTCGTGGCCCTGCCGGACCGGCCGGAGGGCGCCCCGGCGCCGTCGGGGTGGCTGCTCCGGCAGGAACTCGGCGGGAGATCCGATTGCGTCCACGGCGGGAGCCCGGTCGAGGGGCTGGCCGGCGCGGAGGAGGAGACCGGCGCGGTCCGGTGCGCGCCCGGACTGGCGATCGACGCCGAGGAGCCGAACCGCTTCGCCCGCCTGCTCGACGTCCCGGCCGACACCGCGGTCGTCCCCCAGGTGCTGATCCGGCCGAAGCCCGGCGCCGCCCTGGACGACGTCCTGCGCGGTGACCCCGCCACCCGCGCGCGGCAGGTCCGGGCCGTGGGCGAGTCCCTGGTCACCGACCCGGCGGGCGGCCCGTCGGCGGCCGTCGACGGCGACCGCTCGACCAGCTGGAACGCCCCCGACGGCCCCTCCCCGTCCCTGGAGCTCCGGCTGCCCGGCCGGCAGCTCGTCGGCTCCCTCCGCCTGTGGGTCCCGCGGTCGCAGGCACCGGCGGCGCCGCGGGTGATCACCGTCGACACCGGGGTCCAGCGCGAGCGGTTCGACCTGGCGGCGATCGAGCCGGAGGAGGACGGCTCCGTGGTGGTCCCGCTGTCCGCCGACCACACCGACCGGGTGACGATCCGGGTCGACGCCGCGGACGACGTGCGGAGTCCGGCCGGGGTGCAACTGCCCACCGGGATCGCCGAGGTGTGGGTGCAGGACGCGTCCGGGGCGAGGATTGGGGCGTTGCCCGCCGCCAACGACCGACCCGTCACCCTGACCTGCCAGGACGGGCCCCGGGTCCACCTCGGTGACCGGGTGGTCGGCACGCGGGTCGTCACCACCCGCCGGGATCTGCTCGAGGGCCGTGCGGTCCGGGCCGAACCCTGCGACCCCGCCCCCGTCCCCCTGGCGGCCGGCCCGGTGGAGGTGTCGGTGGACCCGGGGGAGGCGTTCTCCGTCGACACGGTGGGCCTCGTCGTCGTGGACCGGGGCGCCGGCGGCGACGGCCGCGACGCCGGTGCCGGCGTGCCCGTCCTGGGCGGCGCGTCCCAGGCCACCCGGGCCGTGGCCACGCTGGTCTGGGACGCCTCGCGCCGCGAGCTGCACGTGCCCGCCGCCCCCCGGGAACGGGTGCTGGTGGTGCCGGAATCGGTGAGCCCCGCGTGGGAGGCGCGGCTCGTGGCCGACGACGGCTCCGAGCTGCCCGACGCGCGCCCGGTGACCGTGGACGGCTGGAAACAGGGCTGGGTGTTGCCCGCCGCCGGCACCGGGGCCACGCTCGTCCTCACGGTCCCGCTCGACGGGCCCTACCGGGCGGCGCTGCTCACGGGGCCGTTCGCCCTGGCCCTGGTGCTGGCGCTCTTCCTGCTCCGGGGTCGCGACCGTGCGGGTGCCCGCGCCCGCGTGTGGCGGGCGGGCGGGGCGGTGACCGTGGGTGCCACGGCCGCGGTCGGCGTCCTCCTGGCGGGACCGGTCGGGCTCGGACTGACGGTGGTGCTCACCGCCGGTGCGCTGGTGGCGAGCCGTCGCCTCGGGGCGGGCCGGGCGCGGGAGCTGCTGGTCGCGGGGGCGGGCGTGGGGATCGTCGCGGGTGCCTCGCTCCTGGCCCGGGCGCCCTGGCCGACGCCCGCCGGGTACGCGGGCGACGGCTGGGCCCCTCAGGTCGCGACGGTCGCCGGACTGGTCTGCGCAGGGTTGGCCGTGGCCTGGCCGTCGGGCCGGTCCGCCCCGCGGGGCGAGAAGAACCGCCGCGCCGGCTCCTCGACCAGCGCGTAGCTGACCGCCGCGATCACCGTGGTGGCCGCGACGGTCACGAGCCACACCGTGAGCATCCGGCCGGAGAACATCGGGACGAACGCGATCTGGAACGCGAAGTGCAGGACCAGGACGTGCCAGAGGAACACGCCGTAGGACCAGCGGCCCAGCGTGCCGAACGGGGCGGAGCCGAGGATCGCGAAGCGCTGACCCTCCGGGGCCAGCGCGACCGGGGCGAGGAGGCAGAACGCCACCACCGCGCCGATCGCGGTGCGCGCGGCGAACTCCGGGCCGGAGGGGTGGACGAAGCCCTCGACGAACCACCGCGGGACGGTGCTGATGCCGAACGCCACCGCGGCGACGGCCCACCAGCCCCACCTGGCGTGGCGGGGCCGGGCCAGGGCGGCGACGCGGCCGGGTGGGGAGGTGGCGAGTTCGGCGAGGATCATCCCGGCGGCGAACCACGAGGCGAAGGCCGGCGGCAGGATCTGGTCGTTGAGGCGGTCGGGCAACCCGAGGTCGTACCACGGGACCAGCGCCCACCCCAGGCTCAGCATTCCCACAGCCGCGATCACCGGGATGCGCCAGCGCGCCGCGGGGCCGCGCAGGCCCGCGAGCGCCCACCACAGGAGCGGCAGGGTGAGGTAGAAGATCATCTCCACCGACAGCGACCACGCGTGGGTGAGACCCTCGACGAGGGAGTCGGGGACCAGGACCTGCGTCAGCGTCAGGTTGGCCGTCCAGGTCCACGCGGAGCTGCTCGCGTTCTGCGGGATGACGAGGAACGCCACGGCCACCAGGGTGAGGTAGGCGGGCATGATCCGCACGAGGCGAGAGCGCAGGTAGGCGGGGGCCGACCGCGCCGTCCCCGGCCCCCCGCGCCGGGCGTGGGAGGCGTGGGTGCGCCACAGGAGAAAGCCCGAGAGCGCGAAGAACACCGCCACCGACAGGTCCATCCGGCCCCAGACCCGGTGGATCACCGAGCCCGTGGACGAGCCGGTCTGGAACGCGACGTGGGTGGTGAGAACGGCGAAGGCGGCCACCGCGCGGAGGCCCTCGAGGGCCGGGACGAAGCCCCTCGCGGACGGAAGAATTCCGCTTCCTTGGTCGGGGGTGCCGAATGCGTTCTTCATCACTGTTAATCTTCTCCTGATGATGGTCCGGCCGGGCACTCGAACCGGAAGGCTACCGGGGAGTAACCGGCGGACCGAGGGCGCGACTCCAGGAGGACAACCGATGGCACGTCAGAGCAGTTCAGCGGGACGGAGGTCGTCAGTGCCCGCTTTGGTCCTCGTCGGGCTCGGCACCTTCCTCATCACTATCGCACTAGCACTCGTCTTCTTCGTGGTGCCGGCGCAGAAGAAGACCCCACTGGACATCAATTCCACGACGGTCACGGAAACCTACCCGGGTGCGGTCCTGGTGGGTAAGGCCCTGGCGAGCAACACGCCGACGGACCTCAACTCCGACCGGCCCGAGTGTCGGGCCCCCGCCGCGTCCCGCGGCGGGGACGCCGAGACCGTCGCCGGCGACGAGGCCCAGGACACCGAGGTCAAGTTCCCCGTCTCCTGCTTCATCGACAACGACATCCCCATGTACTCGCAGCGGCGTGTCCAGGCCGTCGAGCCCTCGGATGCCGACGTGATCACGCTGCAGGCCGCCCAGTCGCTGTTCCGCGAGGACATCACCGGCCCGACCGGGGTCGAGGGCCTGATCAACGCCTCCATCGACCGCGTGACCGTGGACCGCGTCGACGCCATGCCGATCGACGAGGCCGTCAGCAGCCTGCAGGTCGTCGCCTCCTCCGGCGACAACTCCGCTCCCACCGGCTTCGTGCGCGAGGGCCTGCAGTACAAGTTCCCGTTCGACACCGAGCAGCGGGACTACGACTACTTCGACGCCAACACCTTCACCACCAACCCGATCTCCTTCGTCGGTGAGACCGAGATCGCGGGCATCCCGGCCTACGAGTTCACGCAGGTGCTCGGACCGATCGACATGTGGTCCTCGATCCGCGACCACTTCGCCAAGATCAGCGACGGTTACGACCCGGCCGTCGAGTCGGTCCTCGCGAGCTACCGTCGCGAGGGCATGACCGCCGGCCAGTGGGGCCTGGGCGGCGACCCGAAGCGCGAGGTCGACATGCGCCGCTTCTACACCAACACCCGCACGATCTGGGTGAACCCGGCGACCGGTCAGATCGTCAACGGCACGGAGAACGTGTACCAGTTCTTCGCCGAGGACCAGGCCGAGGCCGAGGCCTTCTTCAACGACAAGGCGGCCATGGAGGCCGAGAAGGCCGAGCCCACCCGCACGGCGGTCCGCTTCGGGTCCGGCTGGAACGAGGAGACCAAGGAGATGACGCTGTCCGGTGCGCAGGAGACCGCGGACACGCTCAACACCTTCGGTCGCATCGCGCCGGCGGTCCTCGGCGTGCTCGGCCTGCTCGCGCTGATCGGCGGCATCCTGCTGGGTGTCCGTGCCGGCGGTCGCAAGTCCGAGGCCCGCGCCTGAGCGCCTGAGTCCGTAAGCGACCCCAGGAGCGTCCCGCACACTCCGCCCTCGTGGCGGGTGTGCGGGACGCTCCTCTTTGTGGCCCCCGGCCCCCGGCTCGCGGGACGGGTCAGGCCGGTCGGGGCCGGAGCGCGCGCCACCCGGCCACGAGGGTGGTGAGGACCACCACGACGAGGGTCGCACCCAGCACGGCCGCCAGTTCCCGGGGTGCGGCCCACACGGCGACACCGGTGAGCGCGAGCCCGCACCAGGCGATCGCGGCCTCCGCCGTCCGGCCCGAGGCGATGGCCGCGAGCAGGAGCGCCTGCAGGACGCTGAGGGTGACGCCGAGGGCGGCAAAGGCCCACAGCACCCCGGCGACCGGGCGGTAGTCCTCGCCCACCACGGCCGGGACGAGCGGGCCGGCGACCGCGGCGGCCACCACGACCAGCGCGCCGATGCCCAGCAACACCCGGACGGCAAACCGGACGGCGCCGCGGTGCCCGGCGGGATCGGCCATCCGCGGGTAGAGCACCGTGCCCACGGCCTGCGGGAGCCAGAAGGCCGCCTTGGCGGCGACGGCGCCGAGCGCGTACCGGCCGGCATCCTCGGGGGACAGCAGCGCCCGGGCCAGGAGCAGGTCCACCGAGGTCAGGGCCATCATCACCAGCTGGACCTGCCCGGCCGCGAGGACGGCCGCCACGCCCGGCGAGGTCAGGGTCCCCGCGCCGGCCGCAGCAGGGCCGGACCCCGCGCCGGCCCCCGCCGCCCGTATCCACGCCGCTCCCGCCCACGCCAGGGCCACGCCGACCGCGCCCGCCGCGAGCGCGGGCCCGACCCCGCCGCCGGCGGCGAGCACGGCGACCGCCGGGACGACCTTTCCCGCCCCGGCCAGCGCGAGCACCGCGCCGAGGGCGCGGAACCGTTCGGCGCCCTGGAGCAGCCCCTGTTCGGTGGCGAGCAGGCAGAGCACCGGGCCCGGGGCCAGCGCCGCAGCGGTGGCGAGGACGGGCGTGTCGAGCGCCAGCGACACCGGGACCACGGCGAGGGCGGCGATCACCGCGACGAGCGCCGCGACGCGGGCACCGAGCGAGCGCAGCGCCCCGGACGGGGTGCCGCGGACGAGCTCGCGGGCCACCACGGCCTGCAGGGCCAACGACGGCACGGCGACCAGCAGCTGCGCGGAGAGCAGTGCGGCGAAGGCTCCGTAGCCCTCGGGGCCGAGCCAGCGTGAGGCGGGCAGGTGCAGCAGGTAGGCGGCGACGTTGGCCAGCAGGGAACCCAGGGTCACCGCCCCGGCGCCGGTCACCAAACGCCTGGTGGCGGAGTCCGGTGCCGCCTCGCGCGCCTGATGATCCACACCGGTGATCGTAGGGTGTCGCCCGGCGCCGGGCGGCGGCGGACGCCGTGGTGGAATGTCCGCATGTCAGCCACCGTCGACGGGTCGACCCCGGCCGTGGGGATCGGGGCGGACGCCGCCGTCGGCGTGGCGGTCACGGGGCTGCTCCTGGCGGGGCTGGCGCGCCCTGGCTTCCCGTTGCTGCGGGACTGGGTCTCGACGCCGACGCCGCCGCTGTCGGACGCCGCCCTCGGTCTGGGCGAGTCGGCCGCGAGGGCGGTGCCGCAGGACGTGGCGGTCGTGTGGGCGACGCGGGCGCTCGACGCCGTGGGCCTGCCGGTGTGGCCCCTGACGGGCCTGCTCACGGCCGTGTTCTGCGTGTGGCTCGCGGTGGCGGCGGGGGCCCTGGTCCGGCGTGTGGTGCCCGGCGCCGACGCCCCCGGTGCGGCGGGGTTCCTGCTGAGGCTGCCGGTCGTGGTGGGCGCGGTGTGGAACCCGTTGGTGGTGGAGCGGCTCCTGCAGGGCCACTGGTCGCTCCTGGCCGGGGTGGCGGCGGTGGTGTCGATGCCGGTGCTCCTGGCTCGGACCGGGCCCCGCGTGGCGGCGGCGTGCGCGGCGCTGGCCGCGGCGGGGCTGACGCCGACGGGGTGGCTGCTGGCCGTGGTCGCCGCCGCCGTGGCGCTGGGCTGCGCGGGTCGGGGCGGCCGTCGGCGCGCGGCGCTCTGGCTGGGGGCGACCGCCGTGGTGACCGCGCTGCCGTGGGTGTTGGCCACCGCGCTGGCGGCGGGGAGTTCGGGCATGGCGGGCACGGCTGCCGGGGGCTCCGGCGTGGCGGCGTTCGCCGCGCGCGCCGAGCCCGGCATCGGCACGCTCGGATCGGTCGTCGCCCTGGGCGGGATCTGGAACTCCGCGGCCGTGCCCCCGTCGCGCGCCACCTGGTGGGCGGCCGCCGCGCTGGGCCTGCTGCTGGCCGCGTGGGCGCTCGCGGCGCGGGGACTGTGGCGGGCGCGCCGCGACCCGGTGGTCCGGGCGACGCTGCCGGTCGCGATCGCGACGTGGCTGCTGGTGGCGCTCGCGGCCACGGGTCCCGGCATCGCCGCGGTGGACGCGCTCGTCGAGGCGGTCCCCGCGGCCGGCCTGCTCCGCGACACCCAGAAGTTCGTGGCACTCGCCCTGCCCGCCACCCTGCTCGCCCTCGGCTCGGCCACCCGGGCCCTGTCCCCGCGCCTCACGCCCGCCGGGGCCGCCGCGGTGATCACGGCGGTCGCGCTCGCGGCGGTGCCGGATGCCCCGCGCGCGGTGTGGGACTCGCTGCGGCCGGTCACCTACGGCGGGGGCTGGGCGACGGTGGCCGCGATCGTCGGTGGGCAGGAGGCCGGACGCGGGGTGGCGGGAGGGCCGCCCGGGGACGTCCTGGTCCTGCCGGCGGGGTCCTTCCGCTCGACGCCCCTCTGGGCCGGCGGCGCCGCGGTGCTCGACCCGGCGCCCCGCATGCTCGACGCCCGCGTGGTGGTGCCCGGCGACCTGGTGGTGGGGACCGGGGGCGACGCGGCGATCGTGGCCGGCGAGGGTGACCGCGCCCGCCGGGCCACCGGGGCGCTGCTGCGCGGCGAGGACCCCCGCGTGCTGGCCGGGCTGGGCGTGCGGTGGGTGCTGGACGAGCGCACCTCCGCCGGTCCGCGCGGCCAGGCGGCGCGAACCCTCCAGGCCACGACGACGAGATTCGCCGACACCGAGCTGGTTCTCTACGAGCTGGTGGTGCCTAACGGTCCGGGTGCGGCGATCGACCGGGCTGGCCCGCCGGCCGCGTCGCCGGCCGCACGGGCGGCGGTTCTCGCGGCCCACGCCGTGTGGCTGCTCACCCTGGTGCTCAGCGCGGCGCTCGCGGTCGGGGCTGCGCGCCGCCGATCACGCCGCTCGTCCGCCGCCCCTCGGTGACCGCGACGAGGACCTCCGCCATCGCCGACCCGGTGGCGGGCCACGACAGCCCCGCGGCCTTCCGGCGCGCCGCCTCGCCCATGCGGTCGCGGAGCCCGGGGTCGGCCAGCAGGCGCTCCGTGGCGGCCGTCATGCCCGCGACGCCGTCGGTGAGGATGCCCGTCTCGCCGTCGTCTATCGAGTCCCGCAGCCCCGCCGCGTGGTGGTAGCCGACGGTGGGGACGCCGTGCTGGGCCGCCTCGGAGACGGCGAGCCCCCACCCCTCCTTTCGCGAGGGCATGAGGTGCACCGACGCGGCGGCGAGGATCCGGTGCTTGGTGGCCTCGTCGACGTGCCCGTGGAACACCACCGCGCCGGCGTCGAGCCCGAGCCCGGCGGCGTACTCGCGCAGCCGGTCGGACCACCAGCCGCTGCCGATCACGTCGAGCACCAGCCCGGGGTGGCGCGCCCGCAACACGGTCAGGACGTCGAGGGCGTCCTCGACGTGCTTGTGCGGCACCAGCCGGGACAGCACCACCAGGCGCGGGCCGCCGGCGCGGGTCGCGGGTCCGCCGGGCGACACCCCGGCGGGCAGCGGGTCGAGCCCGTTGCGCACCACCGCGATCCGGGCGGGGTCGACTCCGAGCCCGGCCAGCTCGTCCGCCGACGGCAGGGACACCGTGACGTACTGGCTGTGCGAGTGCACGCGCGGGGCCAGCCACGACTCGATCCACCAACCCACCCGGGCGACCAGCCACCCCGCGACCGGCCACTGCTCGCGGTGGATGTGGTGGACCAGCACCACGACCGGAGCCCGGGTGGCGAGCCGGGCGAAGAAGGGGATGCCGTTCTGGGTGTCCACCACGACGTCGGGCCGCCGCAGGGTCCCGAGCGGCCCCAGCCCGACCCGCCCGGCGAGGATCGCGCCCAGGGCCCGGGGATAGACGGTGAAGCGACCGCCGGCGCGGCTGACGGTGACCCCGGACCCGGTGCCCACGGCCGCTCTCGCCTCGGAGCGTGCGGCACCGCGCGCGCGGGAGGTCCGGTAGACCACGGTGTGCCCCGCCGCCGCCAGGCCGTCGGCGACGTGCTCGAGGTAGCGTTCGCTCCCGCCGCCCTGGGGATGGGTGCTGTCACGCCAGCACAGCAGCAGGATACGAGCCACGGCGCACACTGTACGCAGGCGCCGGTATCGTCTCCGCCGTGACCCCACCTGCAGATCATCGGTCGAGTGCGCTGCGTTCGGTCGCCCGCCGCGCGACCCTCGGGCGGTCCCTCGGGCTGCTCCGCTCGTTCCCGCTGGAGCAGTCGGATCCGGACGCCTTCTACTCCGGCCTCGCCCGCGACACCGTCGAGTTGGTGGCGGACCTGTGGGAAGGGGTGTCGGGAGTGCAGCCGGCGGACCGGCCGCGCGGTCGGCTCCCGGGGCTGACCGTCCTGGACGTGGGCGGCGGGCCCGGGTACTTCTCGGACGCCTACGCCGCCGAGGGCGCGCGGTACGTCTCCGTGGAACCGGACGTGGGGGAGATGTCCGCCGCCGGGCTCGATCAGTCGGGCTCGGTCCGGGGCAGTGGCATGTCCCTTCCGATCCGCACGGACGCGGTGGACGTGTGCATCTCCAGCAACGTGGCCGAGCACGTTCCCGAGCCCTGGACGATGGCCGAGGAGATGTGCCGGGTGACGCGCCCCGGCGGCCTCGTCGTGGTCTCCTACACCCTCTGGTACGGGCCCTTCGGCGGCCACGAGATGGGCCTGACCCACTACCTCGGCGGCGAGCGCGCCCGGCGGATGTACGAACGCCGTCACGGCCGGTCGCCCAAGAACTACTACGGCGAGTCGCTGTTCGAGGTGGGCTGCGCCGAGGGGCTCGAGTGGGCGCGGACCACGTCGTCGGGCGAGCTGGTGGCGGCGTTTCCCCGCTACCACCCGAGGTGGGCGTGGTGGCTGGTTCGGGCGCCGCTGATCCGCGAGGTCCTGGTCTCGAACCTGGTGCTGGTGCTGCGGGCGCGGTAGAGGCGAGTCCCCGGCACCTCGGGTGGCACTCGTCTACAGTGGGTGGAACACGTTCCTGTTTCCCACCTCGCGGAGGTCCCCGTGGTCGTCGTCCATGACAAGCTCTTCTCCGGCACACGCTGGACCGATCCGATCACCACGGGGGTTCTCGAGGTAACGTCACCGGCCACCAACGCGGTCGTGGGGCGGGTCGCCGAGACCACCATCGAGGACGTGGACGAGATGATCAGCCAGGCCCGCGACTCCTTCGAGTCCGGGATCTGGCGCACGACCCCTCCCGTCGAGCGGGGCGCGGTGATCGGCCGCGTCGCCGACCTGATCGAGGAGCGCCAGGCGGAGATCTGCCAGATCCTCTCCGACGAGATGGGCACCCCGCCCGGGACCGCCGCGATGATCCAGGTGACGCCGACGCTCGGGGTCCTGCGCTACTACGCCGGGCTCGGCGCCGGCTTCCCGTGGACGGAGGTGCGCCACGGTGACTTCGGGCCGTCCGTCGTCAGCCGCCAGCCGGTCGGCGTGGTCGCCGCCGTCACCGCCTGGAACGTCCCGCTGTACCTCAACGCCGCCAAGCTCGGCCCCGCGCTGCTCTCGGGTAGCTCGGTGGTCCTCAAGCCGTCGTCGGCCACGCCGCTGTCCGCGCTGTGGCTCGCCGACCTCTTCCGCGAGGCGGGACTGCCCGAGGGTGTCCTGTCCGTGGTGACCGGCCCCAGCGCCGTGGGCGACCATCTGGTCTCGCACCCGGAGATCGACAAGATCTCCTTCACCGGCTCCACCGAAGTCGGCAAGCACATCGCCGGGATCGCCGCCCAGAACCTCAAACGGTGTTCGCTCGAGCTGGGCGGCAAGAGCGCGGCCATCATCCTTGAGGACGCCGACGTGGCCGGGAACGCCGGGAGCATCGTGTTCTCCGCGCTCATGAACTCGGGCCAGGCCTGCGTCTCGCAGAACCGGATCCTGGCGCCGCGCTCGCGCTACGACGAGGTGGTCAAGGCGCTGGTCGAGACCGTCCAGCTGATGCCGGTCGGCGACCCCGCCGCCGAGGGGACCGTGTTCGGCCCGCTCGCCAACCACAAGCAGAAGGCCTCCGTCGAGGGGTACATCCGCAAGGGCGTGGAGGAGGGGGCGACGATCGCCTACGGCGGCGGCCAGGTCGAGGGTCTCCCCGACGCCGTGGCCGGAGGCGCCTTCGTCCAGCCGACCGTGTTCACCGACGTCGACAACTCCATGACCATCGCCCAGGAGGAGATCTTCGGGCCGGTCATGCAGGTGATCGCCTACGACACGGTCGACGAGGCCGTGCAGATCGCCAACGACTCGGAGTTCGGGCTCGCCGGTGCGATCTACTCCGCCGACCCCGACGCCGCGCTCGCCGTGGCCCAGCGGGTCCGGACCGGCACCATGGGCATCAACTGGTACGCCTTCGACCCGACCGCCCCGTTCGGCGGGTTCAAGAACTCGGGCCTCGGCCGCGAGAACGGCACCGAGGGGCTGGAGGCGTATTGCGAGCTGCAGAGCGTGCTCATGCCGTTCGGCTGGGAGCCGTCATCGGACTGAGCCGCTGCTCACGACGGCGCCGGACCCGGGATCGGGTCCGGCGCCGCGGTCGTGCGGTGCTCGCTCACTCCACCCGGTAGCCCACGCCCCGGACGGTCTGGACCTTGTTCTCGCCGATCTTGCGGCGCAGCGACCTGATGTAGACGTTGACGATGTTCGAGCCGGGGTCGAAGTCCATGCCCCAGACGCTCTCGAGGAGCTGTTCGCGGCTGATGGTCTCGCCCTTGTGGCGCAGCAACATCTCCAGCAGCGAGTACTCCCGGTTGGTCAGCTCCTGGATGCGACCGTCCACCTCGACCCGGCGGGTGCGGATGTCCAGCCGCATCCCCCCGTGCTCGAGCAGTTCGGGGACGCGAAACGGCTTGACCATGTAGTCGTTGGCGCCGGAGTCCAGGCCCTCGACGGTGTTGGCCACGCTGTCGCGGGCCGTCAGGATGATGACCGGGGCGGCGAAGCCGTGGCTGCGGGCCTCGCGGAGCAGGGTGAGACCGTCTGTGTCCGGCAGCCCGATGTCGAGCAGCATGAGGTCGACATCGGAGATGGTTGACAGGATCGCATGCGCGCTCTCCCCGTCCACCGCCTCGAGCGCGGTGTACCCCGCCCCGCCGAGTGCTTTGACCAGTACCGACCGGATGAGGTCGTCATCTTCGACGACGAGAACATTCGTCATACAACCCTCCTTCTCAGACTTCGGAGTATCCCACGCGGAAGGCCGGCGGGGACGGTGACGTCGTCCCGTGTCTCCCGGTCCGTCCGATCGTGGCCGGCCTCACGGCCCCGGCTCGGCCGAGGGGGACACCCGGCCCCGGCCCCGCTCCGTGTCGCTGGCCGCGGGGACGAAGGGGACGACGATGCAGAACGCGGCCCCGCCGCCCTCGGCGTTGAACGCGAACGCGCGACCCCCGTGCGCCCGGGCGATGGTGGAGACGATCGCCAACCCGAGGCCGGTCCCCCCGCGCCCGTCACGGAGCTGCCCTCGCGCGGTGTGGAAGCGCTCGAAGATGCTCTCCTCCTCGCCTTCCGGTATCCCCGCTCCGTGATCGCGGACCCACCAGAGCAGTCGACGGCGGTACGTCTCCCCCCTGGGGCCGGGGGGCAGGGGGGTGGTGGCCGCAGAGTCGGGGACGGTGGGCTCGCCGGGGGCGATCTCCCGGCACCCGATCTCGATCCGATCGCCCTCCCCGGTGAACCGGACGGCGTTGGAGCAGAACTGGATCAGAGCCTGGGTGATCCGGTGCTGGTCCAACTGGGCCACGCCCTCGGCGTACGGCAGGACCGCCCAGTCGCGGTCGGCGATCACGTCGATCTTCGCCTCGACGTCCAGGACCAGGTCGGAGACATCGGTCGGGGTCGTGCGGAGGAAATCGGGGCGGTCGGCGCGGGCCAGGGTGAGCAGGTCCTCGACGATCCGGGTCATCCGGGACAGTTCGTCCTGGATGATGCGGGTGATCTCGGCGCGCTCGACCGGGTCCTCGGGCAGGAGGTCCAGATTGCCCTGGACCACGGTGAGGGGCGTGCGGAGCTCGTGGCCCGCGTCGTCGAGGAACTCCCGCTGCGTCCGATAGGCGTCCTCCACGCGCTCGAGCATCGCGTTGACCGTGTCGGCGAGCGAGACGATCTCGTCCGGCCCGTCCGCCGGGACGCGGCGTGACAGGTCGGCTGCCGAGATGGTGTCCGCGGCCTCACGGATCCGTCGGACGGGCACGAGCATCCGTCCGGCGACCAACCACGCGAGGAGCGAGCTGAGGACGATGCCGCCCGCACCGGTGATGAGGAGGAGATCGGCGACCCGTGACGACTCCTCGTCGGTGCCGGCATCGCTGATCGCCACCACGATGTTGGAGGGACCCGCGGGGCTGGAGACGGTGGCCTTGCGCCAGCGGACCGTGTTGTCGAGCACCCCGGAGTCCTTCTCCGGGACGAGCCCGATCCGCTGGATCCGTGCGCGGGTGTCGGGTGGGAACAGCGCATCGTCCTCCGGCCCGTACCGCGAGAGGGTGAACTGCGTGCCGGACTCCTCCGCGGTGCCGACCAGCAACAGCTCGGCCGAGGGGTACTGCTGGGCCAGATAGGCGCGGATCAGCTGCTCGGCGGTCGGGTCCTCGGACTCGAAGGACGGCAGGATCCCTGCGGTCATGAACGAGGAGAAGTCGGCCGCCTCCCGGTTGAGCTGGAGGTCGATCGTGCGCTGGTGGGTGAGGTCGAGCAACTGCAGGGTGAAGAGCACCATCGTCGCGAACACCGCGGCGGAGATGAGCGTGATGCCCAGGGTGATGCGCAGGCGCGCCGAGTACCACCAGCGGATCGAGCGCGCCCTTCTGTGCCGCGTGCTCACCTCGGTGGTGGTCGGTCGTCCGAACCGCGGCCCTGATCGTGCGTTCGGGCGGAGGCGTGCGGCGGGGGTCCGGTGGTGTCCGCGTGGTCGGGACGGCCCCTGTCCGCCGCGTGGGGCGGCGGTGCGTCACCCCCGGAGCGGTCCGCGTCGACGCGCATCGGCGACGCGGTGTCCGACTCCGGTTGTGTGGACTCGGGATGCTCGGCCGTGGGCGGCCGGGAGGGGAACAGCTTGACCATGGCGGTGGGTGCGGAGGGCGCGGTGGGCCCCGGTGTGGCCGTCTCGTCGGGCAGGGGTGCCACGTCGGGCTCATCGGAAGGGGTCGACGGGGGGAGACCGGGTGCGGGGATCCCGGAGAGCGGGGCGTCGACGGGCGGGAAGTCGCCCGACCTCCGGCCGGGCTCCCCGGTCTGCCGGGGCACGTCCGCCAGGGGCGTGAGAGGCGGGAGTTCCGGCGTCGGAGGCGGCAGGAGGGAGAGGAACCCGGAAATCGACCCGGGGAGATAGACCGTGGAGGCGCCGTCGCGGACCGTCAGGTGCGGCCGCGTGCCCTCGATCTCGGTGCCGCCGTCGCCCCCGTCGCCGTCCGGTCCGGTTCTCGTGGGCCCGTCGACGGTGCCGCCCGGGGAGGGGGCGGGGGACTCCGGGGGGCTGTTCACGACCACCGCGGCGGCGATGGCCAGGCCGCCGACCACCACGGGGAGGGTCATGATCCCGAGGGTGGTGAGCCTCATACCCGTTCTCCCCATTAGTCGATGACGCGCGGATGTCCCCACCCACTGTCGCATCAATCGACGACGTAGTGAAGAGCGTCCCTCCCGCGGTGGTGGCAGACGGGCCGCGCCCAGGGGGGCGCGGCCCGTCTGCGGGATCCCGCGGAGCCGAACGGAGTCAGCCCAGGCGCTCCTTGAGCGCGGCGAACTGCTCGTGGACCTCGGCCGGCACCTTGGGGCCGCAGAACTCGAGCCAGTCGGCGATGAGCGGGAGTTCGCGACGCCACTCCTCGGGATCCACGGCGAGGGCGGCTTCGACGTCCTGGAGCGCGGTGTCGAGGCCGGTCATGTCGATGTCGGCGGCGCGCGCGGTCAGCCCGGCAGCCGTCTCGTCGCCCTCGACGCGGCCCTCGATGCGGTCCACGATCCACTTGAGGACCCGGCTGTTGTCGCCGAAGCCCGGCCACAGGAAGCGTCCGTCGGCGCCCTTGCGGAACCAGTTCACCAGGAAGATCTTGGGCATCGAGTCGCCGCCACGGGCGCCCATGTCCACCCAGTGCTGGAAGTAGTCGCCGACGTTGTAGCCGATGAACGGCAGCATGGCCATCGGGTCGCGGCGGACCGCCCCGACCTTGCCCTCGGCGGCGGCGGTCTGGCCGGAGGAGAGGGTGGCGCCGATGTAGACGCCGTGGTTCCAGGAGTAGGCCTCGCTCACCAGCGGGACGGTGTCCGCCCGGCGGCCGCCGAACAGGATCGCCGAGATCGGCACACCCTCCGGCGAGTTGAACTCGGGGGCGGTGACCGGGCACTGGTCGATCGGCACGCAGTACCGCGAGTTGGGGTGCGCGGCGTTGCCGGCCCCGCCGTCGCCGGCCGGGGTCCAGTCGTTTCCGAGCCAGTCGATGAGGTGATCCGGCGTGCCCTCGAGTCCCTCCCACCACACGTCGCCGTCGTCGGTCAGCGCCACGTTGGTGTAGATGGCGTTGCCCGGCTCCAGCGTCTTCATGGCGTTGGGGTTGGACGAGTAGTTGGTGCCCGGGGCGACGCCGAAGAAGCCGAACTCGGGGTTGACCGCGTAGAGGCGGCCGTCCGCACCGAATCGCATCCACGCGATGTCGTCGCCGATGACCTCCGCGCGCCACCCCTCGATGGTGGGCTGCAGCATCGCGAGGTTGGTCTTTCCGCAGGCAGACGGGAAGGCGGCGGCGATGAAGTGCTCCTCGCCCGCCGGCGAGATGAGCTTGAGGATGAGCATGTGCTCGGCCATCCAGCCCTCGTCACGTGCCATGGCGGAGGCGATGCGGAGAGCGAAGCACTTCTTGCCCAGGAGGGCATTGCCGCCGTACCCGGAACCGTAGGACCAGATCTCCCGGGTCTCGGGGAAGTGGGTGATGTACTTGTCCTCGTTGCACGGCCACGGGACGTCCTTCTGGCCCTCGGCCAGCGGGGCACCCACCGAGTGGAGGCCCTTGACGTACTCGCCCGCGCCGCCGATCTTCTCGAGCGCGGCGGCCCCCATCCGGGTCATGATCTTCATGGAGGTCACGACGTAGGCGGAGTCGGTGAGCTCGATCCCGAGCTTGGGGTCCTCGGCGTCGAGCGGGCCCATGCAGTACGGGACCACGTACATCGTGCGGCCGCGCATGCTGCCGCGGAACAGATCGGTCATCTCGCCGCGCATGACGTCGGGGTCCCGCCAGTTGTTGGTGGGGCCGGCGTCCTCCTCGTTCGCCGAGCAGATGAACGTCCGGGACTCGACCCGGGCCACGTCCTTCGGATCGGACTGGGCCAGGAACGAGTTGGGCTTCTTCGCCTCGTCGAGCTTGACGAAGGTCCCGGAGGCCACCATCTCGGCCGTGAGACGGTCCCACTCCGCGGCGGAGCCGTCCGCAAAGACGACCCGGTCCGGCTGGGTGAGTTCGGCGACCTCCGCGATCCACGCGAGCATCTCCGCGTGATCGGTTGGCGCCTGACCCTCGAGGCCGGGAATGGTGGTGGTGGTCATCACAGCTCCTCGCGCGTGGTGCATGGTGTCCCTCACACACTATCGTCAACCCGGTGGGTGCGCCGCGTTCACGCCCCCATTCGAGGCCCCGACGTGAGCGGGCCCTCAGGTTTCAGATGTGTCCGTGGTCGATGCGTTCCCACCGGGCCGGCGTCGGCACCGAGTCCGGGGACCCGGGACCGGGCTCGTTCGTGAAGCCGCCGAAGGGGACTCCCTCCGCCGGGTTGGCGAGGCGCCACGAGTCGTAGCTGCCGTCGAAGCGGACCGTCGAGACGTGGTCCACGGTCCCGTCGCCGTCGACATCCGTATAGACGGTCAGCCCCCTGACGTCCCCCCGGGTGACGGCCTCCATGAATCCGTCACCGTCGAGGTCCGCCTCCGGCGCGCCGAGGTCGAGCACGTCCTCGCCGACCGGCACGTGGAGGCCCAGGGAGGAGGGCTCGGCCAGAGGGGCGTCGTCGAGTCCGCAGACGTCCGGCGCCGCCGCGTGGTCCGAGGGGTCGGCGCCGAAGAAGGGGTCGGTCATGAGGAGGGGCTCCCGGTGGGTCTCGACTGACGGTTCCGGCGGATCCGACGTTCCAGATCGCCGACCCGGGGGCCCGGATCGTGGACGAATCCGTCGGTGATGGTGGACTCCGCCGCCAGGATCCGGGCACCGAGGGACTGTTCGACCTCGGCGCGCAGTGCACCGAGCCGCTCGGTCACCACGGCGACCGTGTGCGTCCGCAGCGTCTGCGTGCGGCGGACCGAGACGGTGGTCCACCCCAGGGCCAGGCCGCAGAGCAGCGCGAACGGGATCACGACGGCGGCCACCCCGGGGACCTCGGCGAGCGGGGACAGGAGCATGCGCCCCACCCCGGTTCCGCCGGCCGCGCCCATCACCAGGACGAGGGCCTCCTCGCCGAGGTTCCGCGGCGGGCGGCCCGGGATGATCCCGCCGGTGGGCGCCGGGATGGGCGGCGCGGCGGGCGCGGCCGCGCCCAGGTGACGGGCCACCAGCGACTCGGCGCGACGGTCGGCGCGGGAGACGGTCCCGGTGACGGCGGCGTCCGCGTCCGCGGCCAGGTCACGGACGATCCCGTCGACCCTGGAGCGGGGCGCCGCCGCCAACTCCTCGCGCGCCCTCGAGCCGAGATCCCGCACCGAACGGTGCAGATCCTGCACCACCTCCATGCGTAAGGCCTGCACGTCCTGGCGGAGTGCCTGCGAGCGGGAGGTGATGGCCTCCGTCCGCCGCGCGAGCAGCCAGTCGACGGTGGCGGTCGCGGGGTCGGGTGCCCGGTCGGCGGCGGGTGCCGGGTGCGCGCGCCCGGGACGACCCCCGAGGCCCGCGGTGCCGTCCAGGACCGTGAGCAGGTCGGATGCCGCACCGGGGTCACCGTCGAGCAGCCGGACCGGCCCCGACACCCCCGCATCGGCCAGTCGCCGGGTGGTCACGTCGAGGGTCTCGGCGAGTGCCTCCGGGCTGCACGACGCCGCCCGCCCGGCCAGCGCCACCGCGAGCGGGATGCGGGCGGCCACGCCGCGCGCGACCTCGAGGTCGTCGGGCCTGATGGGACAGACGGCGTCGACGACGAGGACCGCGGCGTCCGGGCGGTCGTCGGGCCCGGCGTCCACGAGAACGCGGAACCGGGGTCCGCGATCGGTGGCCTCGGCCCGCGCGGCCGCGGAGAGCGCCTCGGCCACGGCGGGGACCGCGGAGTCCCGCGGCCCGAGGACGGCGAGCGTGAGGCCTGTGCGGGTGGCGGTCATGGGCGTCCCGACGCACCGAGTGCACACAGCGCGACCTCCGCCAGATCCCCGACCTCGTCGTGGACCGAGAGTCGGTGCAACTCCGCCTCCAGCCGGCCGGCGCGGACGGCGCCGAGCCCGTCGAGCGCGCGGTCGAGGAAGGCGATCACGGGATCGAGTGACCCGTCGGACGGGTGGCGGGCGTCCACCCCGGGCAGGCCACCGGCCCAGCGCGGCCGGTCCTCGTCGTCGACCCCCGTCGCCACCACCAGGAGGGGATGGGCGCGCGGGCGACGAATCCACGCCTCCTCGTGCCGACAGGGCGCCGTGCGCAGGCAGACGATCTCGACGTCGGGTGGACACCCGGCCGGTCGGCCGGGCGCGGCCACAACATCGAGGTCGTCGACCGCCGGGTGCCACCCGCGCCTGGTCTGGAGCGCCGCGGCCAGGGTGCGTCGACCCGACCCGAGCCCGCCCCTGATGCGGAGATCGACCGGCGCGTCGAACCGGGCGAGCGCCCGGTCGAGGACCCGCCCGTCCCGGGACTCGAGGTCCCCGGCGGCGTGCTCGTGCGCGGAGCCGATGATCCGCCGGACCCGCGCGGCGGGATCGGCACCCGGGCCCGGCGCGGCCGCGCGGCGGAGGGGGGTGTCGCGGGTCACTGTCGGCACGGGGTCATCGTGGCCTGACGGGACCTCCGCGGCAAGACCTTCCCCTGTCGGCATCGCCTCGGATTCGGAGCAGGGCCGAGGACTGCGGGATGATGGGCGGGTGAACCAGAGTGAAGATCCCGGGACCACCGCCGGAGAGACCCCTGACCACGACGCACGTCTGTTCCCGCGGGTCACGGCCTACCGGTTCCGTCGGGGAACGATGCGTCCGGGGCAGCAGCGCAACTGGGAAGAGCACTGGCCGACGTACGGCCGCAACGTCACGGACGAGGTGGTCGACCAGCAGGCGCTGTTCGGCCGGACCGCGCCGCTGATCGTGGAGATCGGGTCCGGGACCGGGACGTCCACCGCGGCGATGGCCGCGGCGGAACCGGACATCGACGTGATCGCGGTGGAGGTCTACCAGCCGGGTCTGGCCCAGTTGCTGGGCATGATCGTGCGCGAGGGGCTGGGCAACGTCCGGATGATCCGCGGCGACGGCGTCGACGTCCTCACCAACATGATCGCCCCCGCGAGCCTGACCGGGGTCCGCGTGTTCTTCCCGGACCCGTGGCCCAAGGCGCGGCACCACAAGCGGCGGCTGCTCCAATCGGGCACCTTCCAACTCATCGCCTCCAGGCTCCGGCCCGGCGGCGTCCTGCACGTGGCCACCGATCACGCGGACTACGCGGAGTGGATCGGCCCGACGGGCGACGCCGAACCCGCGCTCGAGCGGCTCGACCCACTGACCGACGCCGGACACGTACCGTTCACCCTGGAGCGACCCGTGACCAAGTTCGAGGGCAAGGGTCTGGAGGAGGAGCGCGTGATCAACGAGTTCCTCTGGCGACGTAGAGACTGACCATCCTTATAGACCGAAGAGCCCTGTGGACGAAGAGCCCAGCGGGCGAAGAGCGAGGCGGCAGAAGATGACCCCAGCTGACGGACCGGGCGCGCACGTGACGTCGGACGAGGACACCCCGGACGCCCCGGGCATGGTACTGCTCGTCTGGGACGCACCGAACGTCGACATGGGACTCGGATCGATCCTCGGCGGCCGCCCGACGGCCGTCTACCGCCCCCGCTTCGACGCGCTGGGTCGGTGGCTGCTCGACCACACCGCCGACCTCTCGCTGCGGACCGACGACACCCTCGAGGCCGAGGCGACGGTCTTCACGAACATCGTCCCGGGCACCTCCGACAACGTCCGCCCGTGGGTCGAGACCCTGCGCAACGTCGGCTTCGCCGTGTTTGCCAAGCCCAAGAGCAGCGCGGATTCCGATGTCGACGACGACATGCTCGCGCACATCGACCTCCGGGCGGAGTCCGGGCGACTCGCCGGCGTCGTGGTGGCCTCGGCTGACGGCCAGGCGTTCCGCGAACCGCTGGAGGAACTGGCCGACGAGATCCCGGTCACCGTCATCGGTTTCCGTGAGCACGCCACCTGGGCGGTCCAGCACGACACGATCTCGTTCCTCGACCTGGAGGACATCCCCGGGGTGTTCCGGGAGCCCCTGCCCCGGGTCAGCCTCGACAACCTGCCCGTCGAGGGTGCCTGGCTGCAGCCGCTCCGCCCGCTCTCGGCCCTGCTCAACTCGCGTTAGGAGCGCACGCACCCGTGTTCAACTCACTCGGGCGGTTCGTCGCCCACCGCCGCGTCCTGGTCCTGGTGTTCCTGGTCCTGGTCATGGCGACGCTCAGCGTCGCCGGGAGCATGTTGGGCAAGCCGTTCGGACAGGGCGGCTTCGAGGACCCGAAGAGCGGGTGGGCGACCGCCGAGCGGCTCGAGCAGGAGGCGTACGGCCGGGACGCGCTGGGAGACGTCGTGGTGACCTACCACGCGCCCGCCGGCACCACGGTCGACGACCCGGCCTTCCAGGACCCGATCCGGGCCTCCCTCGAGACGCTCCGCGGCGAGTTCCCCGACCAGGTCACCGGGGTGACCAGCTTCGTGTTCAACCAGTCTCCGGCCCTGGTCAACAGGGACGTCGGCATCGCGGTGGCCTCCATCCAGATCGCCGGTGAGGACGAGGAGATCCTCGAGAACTTCCGGGAGGTCGAGGACCGTATCCCCGTCGCGGGCATCCAGACCGACATCGCCGGCCTGCAGCCGGTCGCGGGTGCCCTGCAGGACGGGATGGACGCCGACCTCGTGCGTGCCGAACTCATCGCGCTGCCGCTGGTGTTCATCCTGCTCATCGTGGTGTTCGGCGGAGTCGTGGCCGCGTCCCTGCCGGTGGCCGTGGGCATCCTCACGATCCTCGGGTCGCTCGGCGCGCTGCACCTGCTGTCGCTGCTCACCCCCGTCAACTCGTTCTCCCAGAACGTCGTCACCCTGATCGGGCTGGGGCTGGCGATCGACTACGGGCTGTTCGTGGTGAGCCGGTTCCGGGAGGAGATGGCGGAGGGGTACCCACCGGAGGCCGCCGTCCGCCGGACCGTGGCCACCGCCGGCCGCACCGTCGTGTTCTCGGCGGTGATGGTGGGCGTGACGCTCTCCGGTCTGCTGGTCTTCCCGCAGGCCTTCCTCAAGTCGGTCGCCTACGGCGCGATCGCCGCCGTCATCCTGGCCGCCCTGCTGTCGGTCACGCTGCTCCCGGCGGTGTTGGTCCTGCTGGGCCACCGCGTGGACATGCTCGGGATCTCGCGCCTGCAGCGTCATCGCACCCGCGAGGAGGTCGAGAACGGCCTGTTCGGCCGGGTGGCGGACTTCTCCATGAAGCATCCGGTCGCCGTCGCGGTCCCCATCGTGGTGGTCCTGGTGGCGCTCATCATCCCGTTCTCCGGGGTGAAGTTCGGCGGCATCAACGAGACCTACCTGCCCCCGGACGACACCACCCGGGTCGCGCAGGAGCAGTACGACCAGAACTTCCCTGGCACCCGGACGGACCCGGTCAAGCTGGTGGTGATCGGCTCGGACGGCACCTCCCTCTCGCAGATCCGGGCCGAGGCCAACAACGCGCCCGGACTCACCGGCCCGTTCCAGTTCGCCCGATCCGGCCAGCAGGACGAGCAGGGGCGCGACGTGGTGGTGCTCCAGTCCGGCCTGCTCGACCGCAACGCCCCGGCCGACACGGTCGAGTACCTGCAGAAGTTCCCGATCCCGGCCGGCACCGAGGTGTACGTGGGCGGCAACCCGGCCATGGAATCGGACTCGGTGGACGCGCTCGTCGGCGGCCTGCCGTGGTTCGTGCTCTACGTGTTGATCGCCACCACGATCCTCATGTTCCTGGCGTTCGGTTCACTCGTCCTGCCGATCAAGGCCGCCATCATGAACATGCTGGGCCTGGGCGCGACGCTGGGGATCCTCACGTGGATCTTCGTCGACGGCCACGGCGCGGACCTGCTCGGCTTCACCCCGGGGCCGCTCACCTCGCCCGTGGTGGTGTTGCTCATGGCGATCATCTACGGGCTGTCCACCGACTACGAGGTGTTCCTGATCTCCAGGATGGTCGAGGCCCGCGCCCGCGGTGCGCGGACCGCCGACGCCATCCGCAGCGGCGTCGCCACCACGGGCGGGATCATCACCTCGGCCGCGCTCATCCTCATCGTGGTGACGGGGGCGTTCGCGTTCTCCGAGATCGTCATGATGAAGTACATCGCGTTCGGCATGATCGCGGCGCTGATCATCGACGCGACCGTGATCCGCATGCTTCTCGTGCCGGCGGTCATGCAGCTGCTCGGACCCGACTGCTGGTGGGCGCCCGGGTGGATGAAGCGGATCCAGGAGCGGATCGGACTGGGTGAGGCCGAGCTCGGCGACGAGCCCGAACTCCGTGTCGGCGGCCCCGCGGATCCCGGACAGGTCGACCCCGCGTCCCCCGCCGAGGAGGAAGCCCCCGGCGCGGCGCCGGAGCGGTCCGTGTCGCCGGTCCGGGTGCTCGAACGGGAGCCCGAGCCCGAGCCCGAGGCTGAACCGGAGCCCGAGGCTGAGCCCGAGCCCGAGCCCGAGGCTGAACCGGAGCCCGAACCGGTTCCGCGCGAGCGTGTCTCCGGGGAGAAGATCCCGGCGGCGGAGCTGATCGCCCGGCTCCGGCAGGCGCGGGAGCAGGAGCGCGGCGAGTGACGCCCGGCCCGGACTCCGGAGTGGGAGCCTGGGCCGGGGCGGGTGCACTGGTTATGGTGACGGGATGACGGGGACGCGGGGTGCCGACGTGCGGCGCCGCATGCGGTTGATCCTGGGCAACCCGTGGTTCAAGGCGATCGCCACGTTGACCGTCCTGTTCTTCATCCTCTACTGGCTCCGCGGCCAGATGCCGTTCTTCGCCGAGGGGTTCGAGGCCGTCGCCCGCCCGCACTGGGGCTGGATCGCCCTGGCGCTCGTCTTCTCGTACCTGTCGATGTCGAGTTACGGCTCGGTGCAGAAGGTCCTCCTGGAGTCGGCCGGGGTGAGGGTGAGCTACTGGGCCAGCGTCGGTCTGGTCTTTGCCGCCAACGCCTTCTCCACCTGCATACCCGGGGGGCAGGTGTTCGGCACCACCCTGACGTATCGCAAGACCCGGCAGTGGGGCGCCAGCCGGGTGGTGGCGTCGTGGCAGCTCGTGATCTCCGGCGTGCTGTCGACCGTCGGCATCGTGTTGTTGGCGCTGCTCGGCTTCTTCCTGGTCGGATCGGTCTCCAACCCGTTCCTGCTCGTGCTGTCGGCGTTCGGGCTCGTGTCGATCGTCGTGGTGGTGCAGTGGGCCGCCCGGCATCCGGACAGGATCGAGGGCGCGCTGCTCACGCTGCTGGCCTGGATCAACGCCCGCCGGCGCAAGCCCTCCGACCACGGCGCGTCCGGGGTGCGCAAGGTCGTGGAACAGGCGGAGGCGGTCGACATGACCAAGACCCAGCTGTCCACGGCGTTCGCGTTCTCGCTGCTCAACTGGGTGGCCGACGTGGGATGCCTGTGGGCCGCGGCGAATGCGGTCGGTGCAGAGCACAGCATCGGCGGGCTGTGTATCGCGTACGTCACCGGCAAGATCGTGGCCACCGCGCCGATCACCCCGGGCGGGCTCGGGACCGTCGAGTTCGCCCTCATCACCGCCCTCACCGCGGGGGGGCTCGGCGCGCATCAGGCGTTCGCGACCGTGTTCGTCTACCGCATCGTCAGCTTCGTGCTGATCGCCCTCGTCGGGTGGGTGATCTTCTTCCTCTTCTACCGCGGGGTCGCGGACGTCGATCCCGATGCGGCGCCCGGTGAGGGCGGCCCGACGGAGGAGTCCACCTCGTCGTCGTCGTCCGATGAGTACTCCCCGCCGACGACGTCGGCGGCCGTGCCGCCGGCCGACCTCGCGGAGATCTGGCCGCTGAGGGGTACGCCGTGGCGGGCGACCGTCCCGCACTTCTCCGGACCGATCCCCCTTCTGCCCGTCCGCGGGGACGATCGGCTGGTCGGCGAGGGTGGGGAGTCGTCCACCACGTCGGGTCGGGGCGAGTCGAACGAGAAGAAGGAAGGGTGAGGCGGTGGCACTGCCGTTGATCTTCGCGCTGGACGTCGTGCTGGTGGGGGTGTTCGCGACCTTCGGCCGCGGCGCCCACTCCGAGGGGCTCGGCGCGGCGCAGGTGTGGGGGGCGGCGTGGCCGTTCCTCATCGGACTCGCCGCGGGGTGGGTGGTGGTGCTGGCCACGCGGCGGGATCCCGCCACGGTCCGGTCGGGTGTCCTGCTGTGGGTGACGACCCTCGTCGGCGGGATGGCCATCCGCGGCCTCGGCGACGGACGCGTGCCGCACTGGAGCTTCATCATGGTGGCCGGAGTCGCCACCGCCGTGTTCCTGGTGGGGTGGCGGGCGGTGCGCGCCGCCGTGGTCCGGTCCCGTGCGGGCCGGGGTTGACCGCGTGGTCTAGCGGACCTCGGGCGGGAGCCGGTCGATCGGCTCCCCCGGTACGGGGATGTTCTCCGGCGGGTGCACGCCCTCCGGGGCGGGGGCCGGGGCGGGAGCGGGTTCCGGCAGCGCGCCTGGGGCCGGTAGCGCGTCTGGGGCCGGCAGCGCCTCGGGTACCGGGGCGGGAGGGGGCGCGGGGCTGACGGGACCGGTCCAGGCACCGAGGTCCTCGCGCGAGCCGGCGAAGATGTTGAGGTCGACGGGGCCCGCGAAGCCGGGGACCTCGCCCGTCTCCGATTTCTGCCAGAACAGCCACCGGTCCCAGCCGCCGATCACGGGCAGCGTCGGCTCGGGCACTCCGTACTCGGCCAGCCACAGCGGGTACTCGGCGAACTGCGTGGTGTTGGCCATCCGGTCGATCCAGAAGTACCGGTAGGTGTAGACGATCGGTGTCCGGCCGGTGAGATGCGTGAGCGTGTCGAGGAAGACGCGCGTCCACTCCATCAGTTCCCCGGGGTTCCTGCCCTCGTCCGTCTCGAGGTCGAGCACCGGCGGGAGCTGATCCCCGCCGACCGACTGCAGCCGCGCGGCGAACGCGTGCGCCTGCATCACGGGATCCATCGCGGGCCGCGCCATGTGGTAGCTGCCGACTGTCATGCCGGCCGCCCGGGCCGCGTGGACGTCCGCCTCGTAGTGCCTGTTGGCCGGACCGCTGCCCTCGGTGGCCTTGATGAACGCGTAGGTCTGGCCGGAGGCGGCGGCCGCGTGCCAGTCGACCGGGGCGCCGTGCGGGTGCTGCCAGCTGGAGGAATCGAGTCCCCGCGCCAAGCCGTCGAAGGCGGCCGAGGGCGGGACCACCGCGTCGGCCCGGGGGGAGAGGACGACGACGAGGAGGCCGATGGACAGGGTCGCCGCGGAGGCGAGGGCCACGAGAAGGCGCGGGATGGGGGCGCGGCGAACTGGCGGTTCGGCAGAGGGCATAGGGCGAGTATCGGGCAGTATCGCTAGTCACACAAGCAACTCGCGCAACATCGGGCCAGGTGGCATCCGGTGCCA
>DIAZ01000143.1:48579-50486 GCA_002415925.1 Dietzia sp. UBA5065
AGATGAGGATTCCCTTAGGAGTGTGCGCGGCGACCTCGCCTGGTGGGCAAGTGATCTCACGGGCGGGATGGCGACGTCGCCGGAATGGGATGATCCGGGTCACGAAAATATCACAACCCGTAACACTCCGCCCCTCGCGTGCGATCGCCGAAATTCGGCACCTACTATTGGGGCCAACCCTCAGTTCCACTCGGGAGCGCCCTCATGACCGATGCGATCGACCTCTCCACCCCTCGATACCGACACGATCTCGTGGCCGAAGTCGACGGCCCGGGGGATGACCTTGTCCTCGAGGTGGTGGTCGCCGAGACCGTGGTGCTGGACGAGCACGGCGCAGGCCGCGGAATGCCGGAACTCTTCCTCAAGACCGGGGTGGACGGCATCTCCCTCACGGATCGCGATCAGGTCCTCCAGTTGCAGGCGGTGATCAACCGCGCCGTCAACCAGTGGCGCGAAGCCGCCTCGCACCTCGCCTGACCGGGGGTCGTCCGCCGAACCCGTCACTCCACCCGGATCCCCGCCTCGCCGATCAGTGCCAGCCCGACCGCCAGGACCTGCTCCGGCGAGATGATCGCCCCGCGTAGGGCCGAGGCTCCGCGGACGTCCTCGAGCACGGCGCCCCTCAGGTCCGAGGCGGCGAAGGTGGCCCGCTCGAAGGACGCCCCCCGAAGGTCCGCGCCGTCCGTCGACAGGTCCGCGACCCGGGCCTCGAGGAGGTCGGCCTGCCTGCAGCGGGTGGCAGACAGGAGCACCCGCTGCAGTCGGGCCATCCGTAGGTTGACCATGTCTGCGTGGCAGTCCTCGAAGCTCACGTCGGTCAGTCGCGCGTCCGACAGCACGATTCCGGTGAGCCGGCATCCGACGAACCTCACCCGGGTGAACGAGGCCCCGTCGGCGACCATCCCCGAGAGGTCACAGTCGCGGACCACCACGTCGGTCAGGCGGAGCGAATCGGCCCGGGCGCTACTCAGGCGGATGCCCTCCAGGACGGAGTCGCGGATCTCCGCACCGCCGATGCGCGCCGCGCCCTCGTCCGGTGAGGGGGCGTGCTCGGCGGTGGCCAGGACTCCGTCCCAGAGCGCGTCGGCGTGGAGGTCGGTGAGGGGTGGCGCGAGCTGTTCCCGCCGCGGCATGGTCGGGGCGGCGGGCGGGCGCGGGGAGCCGGATCGACGGCGCAGTGGGGGAGGCACGGCCGCCAGCCTAGGCGGGGGACCTCCCGGCGGCGGATGTGCTTTCCGCGGGAGGAGGCGTACTCTCGACGGGGAAGTAGACCGACCTGTCTGTATGTGATGTCGAGGGAGTTGCCAGATGAGCCTGCGCGAGGTGTTCGCTTTTCCGGAGGTCGTGAACGACTACGCGGCGCGATGCACCGCCGGGCTCGTCGTGACGCTCGCCGTGGCGACGATCCTCGCCCCGCCTCCGGTGCAGGTATGGCTCGCGGCGGCTCTCGTTGTGGGATTCGCGCTGCGGGTCGCCGGGGGTCCCCGGTACTCACCGTTCGGCCGACTCTCGGTGCACGTGATCGCGCCGCGGGTCAGCTCCACCCCGAAGCTGGTCGCGGGCGCACCCAAACGGTTCGCGCAGACGATCGGGCTCGTCATGTCCTCGGTCGCCCTCGGGCTGTTCCTTGCGGGGTTATCCACCGCGGGTGCCGTCGTCCTGGGTGTGCTGGTGGCGGCGGCCCTCGCCGAGGCGGCGCTCGGGTTCTGCCTCGGGTGCTGGTTGTACGCGCATCTCCAGCGGGTCGGTGTCGTGTCGGATGACTCGTGCGTCGAGTGCGCGGACATCTGGGCGCGGCCCGGGATGACCGCACGCAGCTGATCGAGTCCTTTCCGCGACCTCGGGTGTCGTGGTGGTGGGCTACCGTTGGCGCATGACGACACCGCCCGAGAATTCCCCCGAGAATG
>DIAZ01000143.1:50657-57480 GCA_002415925.1 Dietzia sp. UBA5065
GAGAATGCCCCGGAGAATCCCGATGCCAACGGCGACTCCTACACCGAACCGTACGGCGAGCAGCCCACGGTGTCCGGCGGATACGACGAGCGGTCCCTGGGCGGGACCGACACGCCCCCAGCCGGTTCGGCACACGAATCGTCGTGGAGCCCGGCGTCGGACGCATCGCAGCAGTACGGCGGCCAGCAGTTCGGGACGCCGGAGTACGGAACACCGCAATCGGGAACCCCGCAGTACGGCGATCAGCAGTATTACGGCGGCCAGCAGTTCGGGAACCAGCAGTTCTACGGCGACCAGCAGCAGTACGGAGCCCAGCCGTTCTACGGTGGCCAGCAGCAGCAGCAGTACGGCGGCCAGCAGCAGTACGGAGCCCAGCCGTTCTACGGCGGGTATCCGGACCAGGGTCAGGTGCAGCCCTACGGCCAGGGTGTCCGCAAGGATCCCGCGCTCATGCTGGTGGCGTCCATCTTCATCGCGGGCCTGGGCACGATCCTCAACGGTGAGACGGGCAAGGGCGTCGGGATCCTGGTCGGCTACATCATCGGCGCCGTGCTCTCCGTGGTCCTCATCGGGATCCCGATCATGTTCGGCTTCTGGGTCTGGGGGATGATCGACGCCTACCAGGGGGCCCAGAAGTACAACGCCGAGCACGGTTTCTCCTGACCGCGTCGGGGCGGGCGGGAAGGCGGGCGGGGCCGTAACCTGGTCGCATGACAGCGACCGAGATCCCCACCACCGACGCGCCCCGGCCCTCGGGCCTCGACCTGCAGTATGTCGACCGTGAGGTGCGTCCGCAGGACGACCTCTACAGCCACGTCAACGGCACCTGGATCCGTGACCATGTGATCCCCGCGGACCGACCGATCGACGGTGCGTTCCTCGCGCTCCGCGACCTGTCGGAGGAGCGGGTGCGCGACATCATCACCGACGCGCCCGTCGACTCGCGGATCGGCGCCTTCTACGCCTCCTTCATGGACACCGCCGCCGTCGAGGCCGCGGGTGTCGCGGCGCTCGGACCGGACCTGGCGGAGATCGACGCCGCCTCCGACCCCGACTCGCTCGCGCTGGCCATGGCGCGGCTGGAGAAGTCGGGCGTGGCCGGGCTGATCGGCGCCTATGTCAACAACGACGCCAAGAACTCCACCGAGTACATCCTGTACCTGGTGCAGTACGGCATCGGACTGCCGGACGAGTCGTTCTACCGCGAGGACCAGTACGCGGGGATCCGCGAGCAGTACACCGACCACATCGCGCGAATGCTGGAGTTGGCCGGGCTCGCCGGTGGCGGGGACGACGCCCGCGGCCGCGCCGAGCGGATCGTCGCGCTGGAGACCCACATCGCCGCCGCCCACTGGGACGTGGTGGCCCGTCGCGACGCCGACAAGACCTACAACCCCGTCACCTGGGACGAGCTCCCGGGACTCGCCCCGGGTTTCCCCTGGCACGACTGGGCCCGCGAGCTCGGCGGCAGTGAGCAGACGTTCGGTCGGCTGGTCGCGATGCAGCCGGACTTCCTCACCGCGGTGGCCGGACTGTGGGCCGGCGAGCCGCTGGAGACGTGGAAGGACTGGCTGCGGTGGCGGACCGTGTCGTCGAGGTCGCCCTACCTCCCCTCCGACCTGGTGGACGAGAACTTCCGCTTCTTCGGCACCGCACTGTCGGGGACCGAGGAGATCAAGGCGCGGTGGAAGCGCGGCGTCGCGGCCGTCGAGGGAGCGCTCGGCGAGGAGGTGGGCAAGGAGTACGTGGCCCGGCACTTCCCGCCCGGCGACAAGGCGCGGATGGTCGAGTTGGTCGCCAACCTCACCGCGGCCTACCGCCATTCGATCAGCCGCCTGCCGTGGATGACGCCCGCCACCCAGGAGCGTGCGCTGGCCAAGCTCGAAGCGTTCGTGCCCAAGATCGGCTACCCGGAGAAGTGGCGCGACTACGCGGCGCTCGAGGTGCGTCCCGACGACCTCCTGGGCAACGTGCGCCGCTCGTCGGAGTTCGAGCACGCGTACGAGCTGGGCAAGCTCGGCGGCCCGGTCGACCGCGGCGAGTGGCACATGACGCCGCAGACGGTCAACGCGTACTACAACCCGGTGATGAACGAGATCGTCTTCCCGGCCGCCATCCTTCAGCCGCCGTTCTTCGACGCAGACGCCGACGACGCCGCCAACTACGGCGCGATCGGCGCTGTGATCGGCCACGAGATCGGCCACGGCTTCGACGACCAGGGCTCCAAGTACGACGGCGAGGGAAACCTCGTGGACTGGTGGACCGACGAGGACCGCGAGTCGTTCGGCACCCGCGTCCGGGCGCTGATCGCGCAGTACCAGGGCCTGACCCCGGACGGACTGGACCCGGAGAAGGACCACGTCAACGGCGCCTTCACGGTGGGGGAGAACATCGGCGACCTCGGCGGGCTGACCATCGCCCTCCTGGCGTACCGGCTGGCGCAGGGTACGGACGGCAAACCCGCCGAGGGCCCGGACGTGGGCCCGGAGATCGACGGGATGACGGGCATCCAGCGCCTGATCACCTCGTGGGCGATCGTGTGGCGGACCAAGACCCGGGCGGAGGAGGCCGCCCGCCGGCTCGCGGTGGATCCGCACTCGCCGCCGGAGTTCCGCTGCAACCAGGTGGTGAAGAACCTCGACGACTTCCACGCCGCGTTCGGCGTCACCGAGGGCGACGGCCTGTGGCTCGCGCCGGAGGAGCGGGTGAGCATCTGGTGAAGGACCCCCGCCGGCGCCGGCCCTGTCGTTAGGGTCCATCCATGACTATCCGGGATGTGCCGATCAGGGTCGTGGAGTGGTCGACGGGCTACCTCGGCAGGATGGCGGTCGAGGCGATCGACGCGCGCCCCGAGCTGGAACTGGTCGGCGTGTTTGTCTCCGATCCCGCGAAGGTCGGGGTCGACGCCGGGCGCCTGGCGGGGATGGACCGCGACCTCGGCGTGGCCGCGACCGACGACCGGGCCGCGCTGCTCGCGCTCGGCCCGGATGCGATCGTCTACACCGCGGAGACCGAGACCCGGTTCATGGGCGGCATCGAGGACTTCACCGAGTTCCTCAGGGCCGGCATCAACGTGGTGGCCTCCGGCCCGGTGCTGCTGCAGTACCCGCACGGGATCCTGCCCGAGGAGATGATCGACGCCCTGGCCGCGGCCGGGCGCGACGGCGGGGCGACGCTGCACGTGGGCGGCATCGACCCGGGGTTCGCCAACGACGTCCTGCCGCTGGCCATGACCAGCCTGTCGCGGCGGATCGACCTGATCCGGGTCGGTGAGATCGCGGACTACTCCGTCTACCACCAGGGCGAGACCATGCGCCGCCTGTTCGGCTTCGGGCAGTCGATGGAGTCGCTGCCGCCGCTGCTGCGGCCGGGGATGCTCGCCGCCGGCTGGGGGTCGGTGGTCCGCCAGCTCGCCGCCGCGCTCGACGTGACCCTCGACGAGCCGCTGGTTGAGCGGCACGAGCGGCTCGCCGCCGACCGCGACCTGTCGCTGCTGGCGTGCGAGGTGCCTGCCGGCACGCAGGCCGCCATGCGGTTCGAGGTGGTGGGACAGGTCGACGGCGAGGACCGCATCATCCTGGAACACGTCACCCGCACCGCGCCCGACCAGGCCCCCGACTGGCCCCGGCCCGATCACGGGGACGGGTGCTACCGCATCGAGATCCGGGGCCAGCCGGAGATGCGGGTGGAGTTCACCCACTACGACTCCCACGGCGACCACAACGTCTCCGGCATGCTCGTCACCGCGATGCGGCTGGTCAACGCGGTGGAGGCGGTGGTGGCGGCGGATCCCGGAGTGGTCTACGCGAAGGACCTTCCGATGATCACCGGGCGTGGCTTAATGGGTGGATGAGATTCCTGCGCGCCGCGTCCGCGCTCACCGCCGCCGTCGCGCTCTCCCTGTCCGGGGTGGGCGCCGCGAGCGCCACGGATCCCGCGTCACGGGCCCCTCTGCCGGTGCCGTACAGCTTCCTCACCGGGGCCGCCATGGCGGCCGGGCAGCCCGGGGCGGAGCTGCCCGGCGCGAACGACTGGGGTTGCCGGCCGTCGCCCGCCAAGCCGCGACCGGTGGTCCTCGTGCACGGCACCGCCGGGGGAGCGGTGACCAACTGGGCGACCTACGGTCCGCTCCTGCACAACGAGGGCTTCTGCGTGTTCACCCTGACCTACGGCGCGCTCCCCGGCCAGCCGTGGCCGATCAACATGCTCGGCGGCCTCTCGGACATCACCGGGGTGTCGGTGCCGCAGGTCGGCGAGTTCATCGACCGCGTCCTGGCCGCGACCGGCGCAGAGCAGGTTGACCTGGTGGGTCACTCCCAGGGCACGCTGGTCTCGGGGCTGGTGGCCAAGGTCGGCAGGCCGGGCAGGGTGAACACCGTCGCGTCGATCGCCCCCCTGTGGGAGGGCGCGGGCGGGGGGATGCGCAGGTCGCTCGACGGCTTCCCCGCCGTCTCCGACCAGCTGGCCCGGATCCCCTCGCTGGCCAAGATGGCCCCGGGCTCGACGGTGCTACAGCTGTTGTGGTCGGGTGGGAGCCCGTACGCGCCCGGCGTGACCTACCTCAACGTGGCCACCCGCTACGACCAGCTGATCGTCCCGTTCACCTCGGGCCTGGTGCCGGGTCCGCTGACGACCAACGTCGTGGTGCAGGACGGGTGCGAGCAGGACCGGTCCGAGCACCTGGCCATCGCCTCCGACCCGCGGGCGGCGGACTTCGTCCTCAATGCACTCGACCCGGCGACCCCGCGGGTGCCGCGGTGCGAGGCCATCGCGCCCTATCTGGGCCCGGTCCCCTCCCTTCCGGGATCATGACGATCCGTCGGCCGGGCTCGGGGGTCGCGGGCCTGCTGGCGGCCGCCGCCCTCGTCGTCGTCGCCCCGGTCCGGGCCGGCGCCGACCCCATCGGGGCGGACCAGGTCCCGTGGCGGTGGTGGGACGGCGCGGCGTACCAGCTCACCCACGGGCTGGCCGACCCGCCCGGGATCAACCGCGACGACTGCCGGCCCACCCCCCGGCACCCCGAGCCGGTGATCCTCGTGCACGGCACCGGGCTCAACGGCGGCAACTCGTGGGCGACGTTCGGCGCCGCGCTGGCGGCCGAGGGCTACTGCGTGTGGGCACCCACGGTGGGCGCGCCGCCCGGGGCCGGTTCGACCGGGGGGCTCGACTCGCTCACCGGGGCCTCGGCGCCGCAGCTGGTCGCCGAGGTCGACCGCGTGCGAGAACTGACCGGGGCGGGGCGGGTCGACCTGGTGGGGCACTCCCAGGGCGCGATCGTCGCCTCGTACGTCGCGACCACGAGCCGGTCGGAGGCGGTGCGCACAGTGGTCACGTTGGGCGCGGATCCGGCGAAGTCGGGGGAGGGGCCGCCCGGGTTCGTCACCGACATCCTGGGGGTGTTGTCCGCCGAGACCTCCCGGCGCGACGCCGAGGCGACGCTCGCGTGGCTCGGCGACGAGGGCGTGCCGTTCGCGCGCGGCGTCCGGTACGTCGCCGTGGTCTCCGACTACGACGAGCTCACCGGGCCGGTCAGGGCTCCCGAGGTGCCGGACTTCGTGGACCTCACAGTGACCCGCCTGCAGGACGGCTGCGAGGCCGACCGCTCCGGACACCTGACGGTGCTCGCCTCGCCGCGCGCGGTGGATCTGGTGGTCGACGCGCTGGGCGGTACCGCCGACGCTGCCGACGCGAGGCCACCGAGGTGCGTCCCGGCCGACGGGATTCTCGGCGTCCTCGCGCCCGTCCCGCCGCGGTAGGGCGTCGGGGTCTCGGCGCGGGGCGAGCTCAGTAGTTCCAGTCGCCCTGGCCGTCAAAGGCGCCGAAGGGCCGGCCGGGGCCGTTCCTCACGATGATCGGGTCGCCGTTGCGGGAGTTCTCGTAGTACCACGCCGCGTCCGCCGGACTGATGTTGATGCAGCCGTGCGAGACGTTCCGGACGCCCTGGTCGGCGACCGACCACGGCGCGGAGTGGATGTAGATGCCGTCGTAGCTCATCCGGATGGCGTCGTTGACGATCGAGTCGTACCCGCCGTCCTCGATCCGCAGGCCGAAGGCCGCGGAGTTCATCCGGACGTTCCGCCCGCGCTGGCCGGTGTAGTAGACGCCGTTGTAGGTCTCCCAGCCGGGCTTCCCGGCGGAGGCCCTCATGGTGCGGACGGGCTGGCCGTTGCGGGTCACGGTGACGAGCTTGGTGCGGTCGTCGTACTCGGCGATCAGTGCGTCGCCGGTGCGGAAGGACTGCTGACGCTTGCCGCCGGCCCAGACGGTGACGGAGGTGTTGACCGGCCAGAAGGCGTGCGGGCGCCACCGCACCTCGGAGTCGGTGACCCAGTAGAACCTGCCGGCCACGGGGGGCTCGGTGCGGATGCCGATCGTGGCCTCGGCGCGCGCGCGGTCGGCGATGGGGCGGTCGAAGAAGAACATGACCGGTTGGGCGACTCCGACGACCTCGTTCGGGGTCGGGAAGACGTTGACGTCGCCGTACTCGGGCGTGGGACGGTCGGGCCCGACCACCGGGTAGGTCAGCACCGGCATCGCCCCGACGCCGGGGATGAGGGGGGTGAACACCGGGGCGTTCTCCAGTTGCGGGATCCCGGGCGGGCTCGGGGGCATCACCGACTGCGCGGTCGCGGCCGGGGCGAGGCCCGCGAGCAGTGCCGTCGCGGCGAGGACCGCGGCGAGGACTGGTGTCCGTGGCGAGGGGGTCATCGGTACTCCTGGGAACGGCGGGGGTGTCGTCAGCCTAGGCCAAGCATTCTCTTGGGATGTCGTGTGGCACAGCGATTGTGTTTCATGCGTCCTCGGTCGAGGGGCGGCGCTCAGT
>DIAZ01000143.1:57578-59196 GCA_002415925.1 Dietzia sp. UBA5065
CGTGTCGTAGCCGCCTGCGCCACGGGACAGGCCCCACGTCGAGGAGTCCATGCGGACCTCGCGGGCGCGCCAGCCGTTGTAGTAGACGCCGTTGTAGGTGAAGTAGGGAGCCCGGCCGGCGGACGCGCGCATTGTGCGCTCGGTCTTGCCGTTGCGGGTGACGGTGACGAGATGGGTGGCGTCGTCGTAGGTGGAGACCACGGCGTCGCCCGTACGGAACGTGTGCTCGCCGCCGCCGGCCCACACGGTGACCGAGGTGTTGGCTGGCCAGAACTCGTGCGGCCGCCACCGCAGCTCGGAGTCGCCGACCCAGTAGAACCTGCCCGCGACGGCCGGCGCGGTACGGACCGACACCGAGGCCTCCGCCCGGGCGCGGTCGGTGATCGGCTGGTCGAAGGTGACCATGATGGGCTGCGCCACCCCCACCGTCTCGTCACGGGTCGGGTACACCGCCGCGACCCCGGTCTCGGCGGTCGGCTTCCGCGGCGAGGCGACGGGGAGGGTGAGGACCGGCGCGGTCAGGCCGGGGAGTGCGGGTGTCCAGATGGGCGTCGTCTCCATGCCGATGGCGCCGGCCGACCCGGAGACGGACTGCGCGGACGCGACGGGGGAGAGTCCGACGACGAGGCCGGCCGTGGCCACCAGGGTCGCGATCGAACGGGTTCGGCGGGACATCGTTCTCCTTCGGCACGCGGACACGACACTGGACCCCATGAGTCACGACAGTAACACCTGCCACTTTGGCCACAGAACCTCGACGGGGGTGGCGGGGTCGATTCCGGGGTCGATTCCCCTGCACTCGCGCCCGCCTCCGCTCGCCCGCGCCGGCCGCCGGACCTCGGGTCGAGGCGCGCGCAAGTGAAGGTAGGTTCGCTAGGAAAGAAGTATTGAGCAATAGTCAACTCGAATCTCCAGATCAAGTTCTTGATTCGGGCGGGCGTGCAACATATTATCGACGCAGTCGCCGATGTTGGGGGATGCGGTGGCGATGAGGGGCTGGTCGTGGATCGCCGCTCGTGGGGGTGCGGGCCGGCCGAGAGGGTGGGAGCGGCGTCGGATGCTGGGGGGCTCCGGCGCCGTTCCCCTTTGCCGATGGACCGGAGACCTCGTCAGTCGAGGATCTGGTTGGCGATCCGGTGGAGACCGGCGAGTGCCCGCGCCTCCGCCTCCGGTGACCGTGGGGTGCCCGGCCTGATCAGCGTGAGGTGCCACAGGTCGCTGTCGGCGACGAGGATCGTATGGACCTCGACGCCGCCACCCGTCGGCGCCGCCACGCAGTCGATGTACGGCGAGCCCAGGTCCGGTCGCACCGGCGCGGGGGCCCCGGGAGCGCCGGCGGCGGCACCCTCCACCGACGACGCGCCCTCGCCGCGGATCCCAGAGCACGCATAGCGGGCCCCGAGCAAGGCCGACTGGCCGGCGAGCGCGGCCCGCGAACCGCCGAGCGGTTTGACGACCCCCACCGCCACGCTGTCGGGCACGTAGTCGGGGTCGGGGTCGGTGTCGGCCGTGGTGGGTGTGGCCGCCGTGGTGGTCGACGTCGCCGTGGTGCCGGTCGCTCCGGCCTCGGTGTCCCCCGATGCAGCCTCCACGCGCTCCGCCTCTTCACGCTCTGCCT
>DIAZ01000143.1:59320-63412 GCA_002415925.1 Dietzia sp. UBA5065
GCCTCTTCACGCTCTGCCTTTTCGCGCTCCGCCTCTTCACGCTCTGCCTCGTACCGCTCCGGCGAGCCCGGGCCTCCGTAGGTGCACAGCAAGCCGAGGTCGCCCGAGCCCGTGGGCTCGACGTCGGGCATGTCGGCGCCGGTGAGCGCGATGACACGGGCGGGGGTCAGGTCGAGGAGTTCGCAGGCGTTGAGGCGCATCGCGGGGGCGGGCCGACCGTCCAGCATCGAGGCGGCGATCTCGGGCTGCGGGTTCGGCGACAGTCTCGGCGGGCCGGAGTCGGCCGCTCCGGAGAACCCGAGAGAGGAACACCCCGAGAATGCGGCCGCAGCGGTGAGCATCCCCACGGCCCGGATGAGTCGTCCCCCCGTAGCCGCGCGGGGTCGCTGCGATCGCATGCGACGATCCTACGTCCCGGTCCCGACCGGACCCGCGGTCAGTCGTCGGGGGCGTCGAGCGTCACCGACCGGGCGATGGCCTCGAACGCCTCCTGGATGCGGTGCTCCAGCTTCGCGCCGGACTGGTCGGTGCGCCAGCGCTCGACCGCGACCCGCAGGATCGCGATGGAGGCCGCGGCCACCGTCACCGCGTCGGCCGACCCCGGGGACCTGCCCTCACGTCGGGCCACCAGGGCCGCCACCCGCTCCTCGGCCCGGTCGAGGATCTCGTGAACCTCGCTGCGGATCCCGGGCTCTCGCCGCCACATGTCGTGGAACTTGTCGAACGCCGAGCTCTGACGGCGGGCGTTGGACACCTGCAGCCAGAGCAGTCGCGACAGAGCGGTCATGGTCGGGACGGAGAAGTCGGTGAGGAACTGCTCGATCGCCTCGTCCTGGGCGGGGATCATCTCCGGGATGCAGGCGGCGACCTTGGAGGGGAAATAGTTGAAGAACGTCCGGCGGGACACGTTGGAGGCCCTGGAGATCTCGTCCACCGTCACGGCGTCCAGCCCGCGCTCGAGCACCAGGTCGAGCGCGACGGCGGAGATGGTCTCCCTGAGCTCGCGCCGACGGTCGTCCGCGCTGTCGTTGCCGTTCGGCCGGCCGGTCGCGGCGGTCATGGTGTCGCCTCCCGGTCGGTGAGGATGAAGGTCGATCGGTGTACTCAGGTCGATCGGAGTACTTAGTACGGGTAACCCTACCCAGCGGGCGGGCACCTATCCTGGGCGTCATGCGTATCGCCTCCGGGGCTCTTCCCGCGACCGTGTCCGTCGTCCTGCTGGGAGTGCTCGCGGGGTGCGGTGGCGCGGTGCCAGAGCCTGCTGCGGAGAGGGGGACGATCCGGACCGCCCCGCCGCCGAGCCGCGAGCCGGAGGTCCTCGAGCCCGAGCCCGTGGCGGAGGCCGACTGCCCGTATCTGTCCCTCGACGAGGTGTCCCGTCTCAACGGGGAACTGGCCACGGAGGTGCGGATCGACGACCGCGTGGACCCGGCGGCGTGCTTCTTCTACAGCTCCGACGGGGCCGTGCAGCTCACCACCACCGTCTTCACGGCGGGGTCGGCGGAGGCGGCCACCCGGTTGGTCGACGAGTCCGCCCCCGTCGGGGAGTCCGAGCGCTCGGACATCGGGGGCGGATGGACCGGGGGCCGGACCGGCGGCGCGGGCGGAGCCCTGGTCGTCCTGGCCCGCGGCACGCAGGTCCTCGCGGTGCAGTCGACCCAGGAACAGTCCGTCAAGGTCCAGCGGGTGGCCGAGCTCGTGGCGCCGCGGGTCGTCGCCTGACCGGCGCCGCGGTCGGGATCAGTCCGGGTCAGCCAGGGTTGCCGACGGACACGTCGGAGTAGGGCATGAGTGCATCGACCGCCGGGAAGACGACCTCCATGAGGAGGAGGACGACCGCGGCGAGAAGGGCCAGGACCAGCACCACCCGGAGTGGAGTGGGGCCGGGGAGCTTGCCGTAGAGCCACGCGTACACGCGCTCACCCCCTCAGTTCGTCGGGGACCACGCCGTCCACGCGCGGCTCGGTCCGGTCGAGCACCGCGTGGACGACGAGCCGTTCCGCCGCGGAGTACTGGGGATGGCACGTGGTGAGCGTGGTCAGCGGCAGCATCTCCGGGGTTGCGGGCCCGGGGTGGCCCGGTACGGCGTCGATCACCCGGACGTCCTCCGGTCGGACGATCGACACGCCGGACAGCCACTCGTACGGCCCGGAGGTCGCGCGGTCGGCGACGTCCGCGGGCAGGCAGCCGGCGGCCTGGGCCCGGGCGGTCGCCCGGTCGGGCGCGTCGACGGGCAGGACCCGGTAGATCAGCCACTCGTCGGCGGTGGCGTACACGAGCGCGTCGCAGGTCCGCAGCGCGTCGAGGTCGTTGAACGGCGACCCCCGGCCCACCCGGTGCCCCGCGACGGCGAAGTTCCCCGGCTCTCCCGGGGCCTGCGTCTCCGTGTAGTGTCCCGGCCCGATCTCCAGGGCGGCGCCGTCGGTGCCGGAGACCACGGCGAACCGGTAGTCCGATCCGAAGGCCGGGATGTAGAGCCGGGCGAACGCGGTGCCGGTGAGCGGCTCGTCGGTCACGGGCTCCCCGCCGCTTCGGGGGTTGTGTCCCGCCGCCCACCGCTGTTCCAGCTCGGCGTCCGCGGACGATTGGGCGCGCGCCGCGCCGAGGTCGGTCCACCACACCTGATAGACCACGAAGAGCGCCAGCACGACCCCGACCGTGATGAGCAGCTCGCCCAGTACGCCCACCGTCCGCCTCACGAGGACTCGGTGACCAGCCCCAGGATGAGCTCGGCCATGCTCCGAGCGGTCATCGCCGTGGTCCGGACCTCCCCCAGCATGGCCGCGGTGACGGACCCGTCGTGGAGGATCGCCAGCCGGTCGGCGAGGTCCGTGATGTTGTCCGGATCCTGCAGTCCCATGCCGGCGAGTTCGGCGCGGAGGGTGGCTGCCACCCAGGTCCGCTGATCCGCGACGGCTGCGCGGATGGCGCGCTCGCCGTCGGTGGATGGCCGGGGGAACTCGATCGCGGCGGCGAGGTGGCAGGAACCGGGGGTGGCGGGTTCGACCCGCTCCCGGACGATGTCGAACAGGGCGAGGATCCGGCCGCGAGCGTCGGGCGAGGCGTCCGCGCGCCGCTGCCACAGGGCCCGGTCGCGCTCGGCCACGGACCTCAGGTACGCCACGACGAGCTCGTCCTTGGACCCGTAGGTGTTGTAGAGGCTGGCCTTGGCCACACCCGCCTCGCGGAGGATCCGGTCGATGCCCACGGCGCGGATCCCGTTGGTCGAGAACAGCCGGGTCGCCGTGGCCAGGAGTCGCTCCCGCGGCCCGGGCTTGGTCGACCGTGTGCTCGTCACAGTGGACAGACTATCGGCTGTGACCCCCAGCACGTCGGGGCCGGTGCCGCGGGAGGCGGCACCGGCCACCGAGGTCATGCCGGTGGCTGCCCGCCGGCGGTGGGCGGGGTGTCCGAGGCGCGGCCGGTGAGGAACTCGCCGGCCTTCTCCTGGACGGTGTCGGTGTGCTTGGCGTGCTTGCCGCCGGTCTTCTGGTCGAAGAGGTCTCCGGCCTTGTCGACGGCGACCTGGACCTTATCCGGGTTCTTGCTGGCGAAGCTCTTGATCTTGTTGAGGAAACTCACTGTGGGACCTTTCTCGTGGTGGGCGGGTGGGCTATGAGCCGACGGCCCGGCCCGGTGATGCCGGGGCCGGGCCGTCGGAGGTGTTCCGATCGAGAACGATCAGACGCGGGTGCCACGCTTGCTGCGGCCGGAGATGAGGCTGAAGAGCCAGATCACCAGGCAGGCGCCGACGATCGCGGCGATGACGCCGGGGATGGAGAAGGCGTCCGGCATCGCGGAGCCGCCGGTGAAGAACGACACGATCCAGCCCACGATGAACGCGCCGACGACGCCGGCGACGATGTTGGCGCCGATGCCCATCTGGGCGTCACGCTTCATGATCTTGGAAGCGATCCAGCCGGCGAGCCCGCCGATGATGATCCAGGCGATGATGGTTCCCATGTCGATTGGTCCTTTCCCGAGAGTCGATCACGGCCCCGGACGGGCCGCCTCTACAGGAGAACACGTCGGGACCATGATCGCCTCCGGTGGGAGCGTGTGTGCTGTTAAACGTCGCTCATTCGTTACCGG
>DIAZ01000103.1 GCA_002415925.1 Dietzia sp. UBA5065
AGATGTGTATAAGAGACAGCGGCAGGAGGGTAGCGGATCCAAGGCCGGGCGGGCCGGGCGGGCGGGGCGCGGCGGGCGGCGGGCGGCGGGCGGGGTCAGCCCAGGGTGCCGCGCAGCCGCTCGACGGCGGCCTCGTACTCGGCGACGATCTGCGCCATGGTGTCGGCGACCGGCACGATCCCGTCAAGCGAGCCGATGATCTGCCCCGCGGGCATGGCCACGACCTCCGGGTCCTGCGATTCCGAGATGCGCTGATGGGCCTCGGCCACGAGGATGTTCTGCAGCGGCATCGGCAGCGGGCTCGGGGCGCCCTCGGCCGCCCACGCCTCGGTCCACTTGCTCTTGAGCAGGCGCGCGGGCTTGCCCGAGTAGATGCGGGTGCGCACGGTGTCCCGGCTGGTCGCGGCGACGAGGGCCTGCTGCATGGCCTTGGAACCGCCATCCTCGGCGTATTCGGCGGCGGTGAGCCAGCGGGACCCCATCCACGCGCCCTCGGCGCCCATGCCGATCACGGCCGCGACCTGCGTGCCGTCGCCGATCCCGCCGGCGGCGAGCACCGGGGCGCGGCCGCCGAGCGCCTTGACGATCTCGGGGACCAGGACGAGGGTCGCCACGTCGCCGGTGTGCCCGCCGGCCTCGCCACCCTGGGCGATCACGATGTCGACGCCGTTGTCCACGTGGGCCAGGGCGTGCTTGGTGGCGCCGGCGAGCGCGGCGACCTTCATTCCGTTGGCGTGGGCGAGGTCGATGATGTGCTTGGGCGGCGAGCCCAGCGCGTTGGCGATGAGCACCGGCCGGTGCTTGAGCGACATCTCCACGTGCGCCTCGGCCACGGAGTGCAGCCACCCGAGCACGCCGGCGTTGTGCTGGGCGTCGTCGCCGAGCGGCGGCACCCCGAGGTCGTCGAGGACGCGGGAGACGAACGCCTTGTGCTCCTCGGGGATCATCGCGGCGATGTCGGAGGGGCTGCCCTCGGTGGGCACCTTGTTGGGCATGACGATGTCCACACCGTAGGGCTTGCCGTCGGTGTTCTCGTCCATCCAGGTGAGGACCTCGTCGAGCTCGGCGGCGTCGTTGTACCGGACGCAGCCGAGGACGCCCATGCCGCCGGCGCGGGTGACCGCGGCGGCGACGGCCTTGGACGGGGTGAACGCGAAGACCGGGTAGTCGATCCCGAACTCCTCGGCGATAGAGGTGCGAATGCTCACTTGCTGATCTCCTGGCTGTCGTCTGCGGGGCGGGACGCGGCGATCTCCGCGGCCCAGCGGTAGTCGGGCTTGCCCGCGGGATTGCGCTTGACCGAGGCCTCGACCCACAGCGCGCGCGGGCACTTGTAGCGGGCGATCTCGTTGCGGGCGTAGGTGTTGATCTCCTCGATCGGGGGGCACTTGCCGTCCCGGGTGTGCAGCACCGCGGCGACCTTGTGCCCCATCCTCTCGTCGGGGACCCCGATCACCAGCGCGTCGTACACGTCGGGATGCGTCTTGAGCGCGGCCTCGACCTCCTCCGGGTGCACCTTCTCGCCGCCGGTGTTGATGGAGACCGATCCCCGCCCGAGCATGGTGACGGTGCCGTCGGCCTCGACCCGGGCGTCGTCGCCGGGGATCGAGTAGCGCTTGCCGTTGAAGGTCCTGAAGGTGGCGGCGGTCTTGGCCTCGTCCTTGTAGTAGCCGACCGGGATGTGCCCGGTGCGCGCCACCTTGCCGATGACCTCGGATCCCGGCGGGATCTCGTTGCCGTCGTCGTCCAGGACGGTGGTCTCCCCGTCGATCTTCACGCGCGGCCCCCCGGTGTGGGTCTTGCCCTTCTCCGCGAGCGCGATGCCGGAGAAGCCCGTCTCGGACGAGCCGATCGAGTCGGAGATCATGGCGTTGGGGAACGCGTCGATGAACTGGTCCTTGACCGACGGCGAGAAGAGCGCGGCGGAGGAACCGAGATAGAACAACGACGACGAGTCGTACTTCTCCGGATCCCAGGCCTCGATCATGGGGCGCGCCATGGCGTCTCCCGTGATGAACATGAGATTGATCTTGTGCTCGGTCACGGCCTGCCACACGGCCTCGGGGTCGAACTCCGGGATGAGGATGCTGGTGTGCCCGGCGAACAGGGCCATGAGGATCGCCCACTGCGCGCCGCCGTGGATGAGCGGGGGCAGCGCCGCCCGGACCAGGACGCCGCCGTCGACCGCCTTGTTGGCGAGTTCCCACTCGTCGGCGACCCGCTCGCCGGTGAGGAAGTCGATGCCGCCGCCGAGGACCATGAACACGTCCTCCTGCCGCCACATCACGCCCTTCGGCGAGCCCGTGGTCCCGCCGGTGTAGAGCATGTAGATGTCGTCGTTCGAGCGCTCCCCGAAGTCGCGCTCGGGCGACTGCGCGGCCAGCGCGTCGTCGTAGCGGGCCACCGTGACGCCCTCGGGCACGACCGGGTCGGGGCCGTCGGTGCCGTCCTCCACGACCAGGCAGTGCCGGACGCCCGGGGTCCTGGCCAGGGTCTGCTCCAGGACGTCGGAGTACCGGCGCTCGTGGATCACCACGACGGAGTCCGAGTTGTCGAGCAGGTACTCGAGCTCGGCCGGGACGTACCGGTAGTTGACGTTGACCATGACGGCGCGGAGCTTGAAGATCGCGACCATCGCCTCCACGGCCTCGATGGTGTTCCGGCTGTACACCGCCACCTTGTCGTCCGGCCCCACGCCGACGGACCGCAGGTGGTGGGCGAGCCTGTTGGCCCGCTCCTCCAGTTGGCGGAAGGTGAACGACCGCTCGCCCTGGACCAGGACGACCCGGTCCGGGACGCGGTCAACGCTGTGCTCGACGAGATCTCCGATGGTATAGGCCATGCACCCAAACTAGAACGTGTTACCGTTCCGTGGGGCGGGTACGCGGATTCCCGCCGAGAAAGATTTCCCAGGAGGCCCGATGACCAGCGCCGCAACCCCCGAGGACCAGCACCTGCTCACCGAGCGGCGTGGGCACGTCCTGATCGTCACCATGAACCGGCCCGAGGCGCGCAACGCCCTGTCCGGCCCGATGATGCGGGGCATGGAGGCGGCGTGGGACCTCGTGGACTCCGACCCGGACATCCGGGCGTGCATCCTCACCGGCGCCGGCGGCTACTTCTGCGCGGGCGCCGACCTCAAGGCGATGAACAAGGACGCCCCGGGCGACAAGTTCGCCGGCGGCGGCTGGGACCTCACGCGCCTGCCCGCGCTGCTCAAGGGCCGCCGGCTGGCCAAGCCGCTCATCGCCGCGGTCGAGGGGCCGGCCATCGCCGGCGGGACCGAGATCCTCCAGGGCACCGACATCCGGGTGGCCGGCCGCTCGGCCAAGTTCGGCGTCTCCGAGGCCCGCTGGGGCCTGTACCCGCTGGGCGGTTCGGCCGTGCGGCTGGTCCGCCAGATCCCGTACACGGTCGCCATGGAGGTCCTCATGACGGGCCGCCACCTCACCGCGGAGGAGGCCGAGCGGTTCGGGCTCATCGGCCACGTGGTGGAGGACGGCTCCGCCCTGGACAAGGCGCTGGAGATCGCCGAGCTCATCGCCGCCAACGGCCCGCTCGCGGTGCAGGGGATGATCGAGACGATCCGCCGCACCGAGGGCATGCACGAGGAGGAGGCCTTCCGCGTGGACGCCGAGGTCGGCGGCCGGGTGTTCGCCTCCGCCGACGCCAAGGAGGGCCCCCGCGCCTTTGCCGAGAAGCGCAGGCCCGAGTTCCGGGGAGAGTGACCGGCGCGGCTACAGCCCCAGGCGCGTCCGCGCCTTCATCGCCCCGAAGTACCCCGAGGCGATCCGCTTCTTGCCCTTGGTGAACGGCGGCACCATGAGCTGGCTGGCGTTGAGGTCGAACGAGTGCAGCGCCACCGCCCGGGAGTGGGTGAAGGTCTGGAACCCGTGGTGCCCGTGGTATCCGCCCATGCCGGAGTTGCCCACGCCGCCGAAGGGGATGGCGGACGAGGCCATGCCGATCCCGAAGTCGTTGCCGTAGATGTTGCCCGAGCGGGTGCGGTCGGCCACGGTCTCGAACCGCTCGTTCTTCTCGCCGTACCAGTACAGGACCAGCGGGCTGGGCCGGTCGTTGATGTACCGGATCGCCTGGTCGAGGCTCGAGTACGGGAACACGGTGAGGACGGGGCCGAACACCTCGTCGGAGTCGATCTCCATCTCCGGCGTCACGCCGGTGAGCAGCGTGGGCGCGATCTTGCGGACCACCGGGTCGGGGAGCCGCTCCCCGGCCGGCGCGGCGTCGCGCTTGACGGCCCCCTTGGCCACGGCGTCGTCGATCAGGCCGACGATCCGCTCGTAGTTCGAGGTGTTGATGGTGGCGGTGTACTCGGGGTTCCCCGCGATGGCCGGAAGGGCCGTGCGCCACTGGTCCAACACCGTCTCGCAGAACCTCTCGAGCTCGGCCTCGGGGACGAAGACGTAGTCGGGGCACATGCACACCTGGCCGCCGTTGACCATCCGGGAGGAGGCGATGCTGCGGGCGGCCCGCTCCAGGTCGGCGCTGGAGTCCACCACGACCGGGTTCTTGCCGCCCAGCTCGAGCGTGATCGGGGTGAGGTTCTCGGCGGCGTCCTTGGCCACGGACTTGCCCACGCCCGGGGATCCGGTGAAGAACAGGTGGTCGAAGGCCAGCGCGGAGAAGTCGGAACCGCGGCCGTGCTCCGGCCCGGCGATAGCGAGTTCGTCGACGGCGAAGTACTCCGGCGCCCGGCGGGCCAGCACGTCGGTGGTGTTCGCGGTGACCGAGGACGGCCGGATCATCACCCGGTTGCCGGCCCCCAGCGCCGACCCCGCCGGGACGATAGTGAGGTACAGCGGGAAGTTCCAGGGCCCGATGATCCCCACGACGCCCTTGGGGTCGTGCCGCACCTGCTGGGTGAAACCGGCCGCGTCCATCAATCGCGACGGGCGGGTGGGCTTCATCCACTTCTTGAGGTTGCCGCGCTGGTGGTCCAGGTCCGGGATGGAGGAGGCGATGTCGGTGATGGTGGAGAAGGTCTCGGGCCGCGAGCCGTAGTCCTCCCGGATCGCCCCGGTGAGCTCGGCGGCGTTGTCCAGGACCAGCTCCTTGAGCCGCTGGATCCGGTCGCGCCGGATCTTGGCGCCGGGCTGGGGATCGGCGAGGAAGGCCTGCTGCTGCCGCTCGAGGATCTGGGCGAGGGTGAGGTCGCGGGCGGTGGGGGTGCTGATCATGCGTCCAGAGTAGAACTTGTTATCGTTCCGCGTCGAGGCGGTGGGGAGATCCCGGCCGAAACCCCGCGACCGCGGCGAGGGCCCGCCTCCCCGACCGGGAAGACGGGCCCTCGCCCTCGCGTTCCGAACGATCAGCCGCCGAGGGAGCCGGTGACGGACCCGAGCGAGCCGAGGCCGCCGGTTCCCGGGTCGTCCGGAAGGGGATCGACCACCCGGGGCGTGATGACGGCCTGCGTGGTGGCCTGCGAGGCGGTGTACACGCCCTCGCCCGAGAACACCGCGCGAACCGTGCGCTCCCCGGCGGCGGACGGGGTCCACACGAGAGTGGCCACCCCACCCGCACCGACCGGGGCCGTCCCGATGACGGTCTGGCCGTCGTGGAAGGTGACGGTGCCGCCGGCGATTCCCGTGCTCACCGTGGCCTTCAGCGCGATGGGCGTCTGCGCCGAGGCGCTGGCGACCGGGTCGAGAGTGGTGGTGGTGGCCACGACCTGCGGATCCGCCGCCGCGACGGTGTACGGCGCGGCGCCGGACGACGGGTCGACCCCGGACCGGCCGGAGAAGTGCACGTCGATCGTCCGCAGCCCCGCCACCGCCGGGATCCAGTCGATCGCGGCCTGGCCGTCCGCCCCGACCGGGGCGGAACCGATCCGGGCCCCGTTCTCCTCGAACACCACCTCACCGCCCGCGGCGGCCGGGGAGACCGACGCGGTCAGCCGGGCCAGCTGACCGACCTTCGGCGCGGTGCCCGCGCTCACCGTCACGGAGGAGCCGACATTGGCCTGGGAGACCACCACGGTGCGGTCCACCGAGACCGACCCGCCGCGGGTGGGGGTCTGCACGAAAGTGGCGCGGACCGTCCGCGTCCCGATGGACGTGGGGGTCCACTGCAGGGTGGCCTGGCCGCCGGACACCTGCCCCGAGCCGACGGGTTGTCCGTCGACCGTGAACTCGAGCTGCGCGCCGTCGGGCACGTTCGTGGTGACCGCGTTCAGCGGGACCGTCTGGCCGAGCTGGGGGTTGGTCGGCTGGTTGAGGAACACCGAGGTGCCCTTGCGGAGCACCGTGACAGACGGACCCATCGAGTCGTTGCCCAGCGTGTCACTCCCGGCGGGTGCGCGCTTGATCACAGCTCCGCCGGTGTTGATGACGCCCGCGCCACACGTGACCGTGTACTTGGCGGTGAGGACGAACGGGTCCGCGATCCGGCCGAGGCCGAACGTCCACCGGACACGCTGGCCGTCGACCGCGATGTCGCCGCCCTTCGACGCCGTCGCCGAGCCCGGGACCAACTCCATGCACTCCGGGGTAAAGTCGCGGACCTCGTACAGCAGGTAGGCGCCCGTGGTCCGCTCGACCCGGGTGGTCACCGTGACCGTGTCCCCGTGCGTGGGGCTGGCGTCGCTCACCGTGCGGGTGATGGCGAACTTGGACTCGACCGTGCTGCCCGGGGTGGTGACGGTAGCCGACACCGGCGCCGCCCCCGCGGACGCACCGCCCAGCACGAGCATCGAGCCCGCCAGCACGGACGCCCCCGCCGCGGCGAGCGCCCGGCGCGTGATTGACTGCCTCATCGATTCTCCCTGCTACACCCGTTGTATGACGTGCGTAACAGTATCGCGCCGGTCGGGGGTCGTCCCAATTACTGGACTGCCGCCCAATACGGGTCCTTGAGCGTGCGCTTGACCAGCTTGCCGTTGGCCTGCCGGGGCAGCGCGTCCACCACGTCGATGGTGCGCGGCAGCTTGAACTTGGCCAGCCGCCCGGCGAGGTCGGCCAGGATCTCGGCCTTGAGCTCGTCGGACTCGGTGTAGCCCTCGGCCAGCTCGATCACGGCCTTGACCTCCTCGCCCCAGTCCTTGTGCGGGATGCCAAACACGGCCACGTCGCGCACGGCCTCGTGGCGGGTCATCTCGGACTCGATCTCGGCCGGGTAGATGTTCACGCCGCCGGAAATGATCATGTCGTTCTTGCGGTCGCAGAGGAACAGGTAGCCGTCGGAGTCCACGTAGCCGATGTCGCCCATGGTGAACAGCTCGCCCACATACGTCTTCGCTGTTTTCTCCTCGTCCTGGTGGTACTCGAACCTGGACCCGTGCATCTGCAGGTAGACGTTGCCGGTCTCGCCGACGGGAAGCTCGTTGCCGCTGTCGTCGAGGATCTTCAGCGTCGTGGTCCTCCACGGCCGCCCCACGCTGCCGGGCTTGCGCAGCCACTCCTCGCCGGTGATGGTGCAGCCGCCACCCTCGGTGCCGGCGTAGTACTCGGTGAGCACCGGGCCCCACCAGTCGAGCATGGCCTGCTTGACGTGCTTGGGACACGGGGCGGCGCCGTGGACGATCGTCCGCAGGCTCGACACGTCGTACCTCGCGCGCACGTCCTCGGGCAGCTCGAGCAGCCGCGAGAACTGGGTGGGGACCATGTGCGACTGGGTGACGCCGTGGGCGTCGATCAGCCGCAGCATCTCCTCGGGCGTCCACTTGTCCATGAGCACCACGGCCTGGCCCAGGTTGAGAGAAATGGTGACGAAGTTGAGCACGGCCGTGTGGTAGAGCGGCGAGCCGCAGATGTGGACGTTGTCCGGGCCGTGGATGCCGAACCCGGCGAAGAAGTAGTAGTTGGGGACCGTCACCTGGTCCGGCGAGGCGCCGGTCAGGGGCCGGCGCACGCCCTTGGGACGGCCGGTGGTTCCACTGGTGTAGAGCATCGGGGCGCCGAGGATCCGCGACGACGGCAACGGGCTCTCCCCCGCCTGCGGGGCCGTGAGCTCGGACAGCGGACGGAATCCGGGCACGTCGCCCACGGCGTAGCAGCGGGCCGGGTCGAGCCCCGCCTCGCCGGCGGCGATGGTCGCGACGTCGGCGAACCGCTCGTCCGCGATGAACACCGTCGAGCCGGAGTTCTCGAGGATGTAGGCGACCTCGGGGCCGGTGAGGTGCCAGTTGGCGGGCGCCACGTAGAGCCCGATCTCGATGGCCGCGTAGTAGACCTCGAGGAACTCGATCGAGTTGGGCGCCAGCAGCACGATGCATTCACCGGTCTCGAGTCCCAGTTCCTGCAGGCCGCGGGCGTAGCCGTGGGCGGCCTCGGCGAGCTGGCCGAAGGACGCCTGGCGGCCGGAGGACTCGATCACCGCGACCCGGTCCGGATCGGCCTCGGCGATCCGGTAGACGCTGGTCACGTGCTCGCCGGTCCGGGGATCCAGGACTCCGGCGTCGGCGGGGACGGTGGGGGTGGGTGCGCTCATGACCCCAGACTAGAACGTGTTCCTATTCCAGGTCCAGGGATTGACGCGGAGGACTATCCTCATCCCATGTCCGCCGACTCCTCCGGAACCCGGGCGACACGGGCGACCGACACCGACCGCACCGCGGTGATCACCGCGCTCGACTCGGCCCTGGCCAGCGGCCAGCTCGACCAGTTCGAGCACTATGAGCGGGTCCGCGTGGCCACCCACGCGCGCCGGGTCTCGGAACTCCGGCCGCTGCTGGCCGACCTCCAGGGCGTCGACGTGCGGTTCCACGGCGACCGCGGGCCGGGCCGGAGGAGGCCCGCCTCGTCGTCGTCGTCCCCGTCCTCGACGGACCCCTCGTCGGGGACCCGGCCGAGGATCACCACCCGCCACCCCTGGGGCTTCCTCGCGCTGTTCGCCCTGGTGGGCGTGGCGATCTTCGCCTCCCTCCTGGTGGTCTCCCAGCGCCTCGACGACCAGTGGACCGGCTCCCTCGCGGGCGACACCGGCGCGGCGGTCGACCGCGGGGCGGGCGACGCCCGCGTGCTGGACAACCCCGGACCGCTGACCCTCGCGGGCCTCCAACGGGTCTTCTCCACCGCCGCCGGGGCCTCCGGCTCCGAGGTCGCCACCCGGATCATCGCGCATCCCGAGCACGCGTCCATGACCTGGACCGACCCCGAGCACCCCAGCCGCGAGCTCGCCAAGTCCTATCGGGGCGGGTGGTCGGAGACGACGGACGGCCCCAGCTCCGGCGACCCGTCGTTCCGGCTGGCCGACCTCGACGCCGAGATGATCGCGCCCATCATCGCCGGCGCACCTGAGACCCTCGGAGTCCCGGACGGGCGGCCGACGCACGTCATCATCGACGCCGACGACGCCGGCATGCCCCTCTACTCGGTGTACGCGTCAAACGAGTTCCACCAGAGTGGCTACCTCACGGTCAACCACCTCGGCGAGCCGGTGCGCATGTTCCCCGCGAACTGACCCGCCCGCCCCCGCCGCGAGCGCGGCCGGGCGGGGCTCACCCGATGAGCGTGGCGATCTGCTCGATCTCCTCGACCGTCCGGGCCGTCACGACGAGCATGGTGATGCCCGCGGCCTCCCACTCGGCGATCTGCGAGCGCACCGACGCCTCGTCGCCGATGATCGCGGTGGCCTCGACCATCTCGTCCGGCACCGCGGCGGCGGCCTCGTCCTTGCGCCCGGAGCGGAACAGCTCGGTGATGCGGGCGACGTCGTCGGCGAAGCCCATGCGCGCGAACGCCTCGGCGTGGAAGTTCTTCTCCTCCGCGCCCATCCCACCGGCGTACAGGGCGGTGAACGGCTTGTAGGCGTCGAGCACCGCGCGCCGGTCGTCGGTGATGTGGAGCTGGCAGAGGAAGGCAACCTCGAAGTCCTCGCGGGTCCGGCGGGCGCCGGGGCGGGCGAAGCCCTCGTCGAGCCACGAGTTGAACTGGTCGGCCGAGCGCGGCGAGGCGAGGAAGCCCAGCCAGCCGTCGGCGATCTCGGCGGCGAGCGCCACGTTCTTGGGGCCCTCGGCGCCCAGCCAGATGGGCACGTCCTCGCGCAGCGGGTGGACGATCGACTTGAGCGGCTTACCGCTGTCTCTTATACACATCT
>DIAZ01000155.1:0-6121 GCA_002415925.1 Dietzia sp. UBA5065
CGCATCTTGGGGTTCCAGCGACGGGTCTGGTGACCGAAGTGAGCGCCCGCGTCGAGCAGCTGCTTCATGGAGATGACTGCCATGGGTTGTTGAGGGCACGTCCGGCTTGGGAGCAGCCGGACCGCGAGGCCCTCGTCCTCGCTTTCTGATGTGTATCGGGTTATGCCGTCAGCCGGATGGCCTCGAGCCCTGGTGTCCGCACCGGACCCGACCCCCGCCTGGCGGGGGCACCTACTGGTCCGGTGTCCGGGAGGCCGGGGCGTGAGCCCAGGGACCGGATGCGCCGCCCGGGGGTGGCGCAGAACACGCGAAGTCAATCGACGTCAGTCGACCGCATGGCAATCATAGCCCGCCCGCGCCAGCCGGCCAACACGGGTGCCGGGCCTGTGGATGGTCGTCCTCCCCCTCCACAGCGGTCCCCGCGGGGATGTCCGACGCGACCGCGGCGGGGTGTACTCGTGTCATGCAGTTCCCGTGCCGGACCACAGCGATGGCGCGTCGCCTCGCGATCGCGGCCTCCGCGGCGGTCGCCCTCGTCGTCCTCGTCCTTCCGCCCGCGGCGACCCCCGCGCCTGTGCGCCGGGACCTACGGGTCCCGCTCTCCGGTCCCCCGTCGGTGGCCACGCCGTTCTCACCCCCGGCGCAACGCTGGCTCGCGGGGCACCGGGGGGTCGACCTCGTGGCGGCCGCCGTCGCGGAGGTGCGGGCGCCCGCGGCCGGGACCGTGCTGTTCGCCGGGGCGGTCGGCGGTCGCCGGGTCCTGTCGATCGACCACGGTGACGGCCTGCGCACCACGTACGAGCCGGTGCGCGCCACCGTCCGCGCGGGGGACGCCGTCGGCGCCGGGGACCTGGTGGGGCATCTCGTCGCGGGTCACCCCGGGTGCCCCGCGGTGGCGTGCCTGCACTGGGGCGCGCGCCTCGCCGCGGGGGGACCGGGGGGCGACGACGACGAGTACCTCGATCCCCTCGGCCTCCTCGCGACCGACGCGCGAGCGATCCGGCTCAAACCCACTCGTCCCGGCGACGGGGGCGGCTGATCCCCCGACCGCGGTCCCCGTCAGGCCCTGGGGTGGGCGCCCCGGTAGGCGGCGCGGAGGCGTTCCGCGGAGACATGGGTGTAGATCTGGGTCGTCGCCGGCGTCGAGTGACCCAGGAGTTCCTGGACGTGCCGCAGGTCCGCACCGCCCTCGAGCAGGTGCGTGGCCGAGCTGTGGCGCAGCGCGTGGGGCGACACCCGCGGCGATCCGGGCGTCGCGGCGGATACCTCGTTGACGATCCGACGGGCGGTGCGGGGATCGAGCCTGCCTCCCCTGGCCCCGAGCAGCAGGGCCGGGCCGGATCCCGTCGTCGCCAGTGCCGGCCGCCCCCCGTCCACCCAGGCGCGGAGTGCGCGGACGGCGGGGGCGCCGTACGGGACCGCGCGTTCCCTGTCCCCCTTGCCCACCACGCGCAGGAGCCGCCGCTCGGCGTCGACGTCGTCCACGTCCAGCCCACACAGTTCGGCCACCCGGATTCCGCACGAGTAGAGCAGTTCCACGATCAGCCGGTCACGGACCGCCACCGGGTCGCCCTCGGCCGCGCCGAGTTCGGTGGTCCGGATGGTCTCGGCCGCCTGGGCCCGGTCGAGGACCTCGGGCAGGTGACGTCGGGCGCGCGGAGCCTCCAGCCGGGCGGCGACATCGGTCGGGAGGACTCCCCTGCGCGCCGCCCACGTGCTGAACGACCGGGCGGCCGCCACCCTGCGCGCGACGGTCGACCGGGCCGCGCCCGCACCCACCTGCGACGCCAACCAGCCGCGGAGGGCGGGCAGCGTGAGGGCGCCGGCGAGGTCGGCGGCGGTGGCGGGCCCGCCACGGTCGGCGCAGAGATGCAGCAGCAGCGCGCGGACGTCGGAGCGGTACGAGCGGGCGGTCGCCTCGGACCGCGACCTCCCGGTCCTGAGATCGTCGACGTACTCGTCCACCACGGCCTCGAGGGGAGCCGGGAGCACTCCCCCCCGGCCGACCGGCGCCCCCGTCTGTCCCATGAGTACCGATTGTCACGTGCGTCACCGGACGGCGCAAGCCGGTCGGGGCCGGCCCCGCCGATCAGACCACGGGAATGGTCATCTGCAGCCCCGCATCCCCCGATCTCCGCCACCCCTCCGGACCCCGGATCACCGCGCCGGTCGAGAGCAGTCGCCCGAGGACCGCCCTCGTGGTGGACGGGGCGATCCCGGCCGAGGCGGCTATCTCCGCCGGTGCCGCCCCGCCGGCGGTGGGCATCGCCTCCAGCACGCGCCTGGTCACGTCGTCCAACCCGTCCCACGAGGTCGGTTCCCCCGTGGGAGGCGGTGCCGTCTCCCCCATGTCCCCGGCCAGTTCCACCACGTCGGCGGTCCGGGCGACGAGCACCGCACCCCGGTCCCGCACCAGCAGATGGCACCCCACCGACGCGACCGAGGTCACCGGACCGGGAACGGCGCCGACCGGGCGGTCCAGCGCCGCGGCCCACGCCGCGGTGCTCAGCGCCCCGCTCCGTGCGGCCGCCTCGACCACCACGGTCGCGCGGGTGAGCGCCGCGATGAGTCGGTTCCTGTCGAGGAACCGGTACCGCGTGACCCCGGTCCCCGGTGCCTGCGCCGAGATCACCGCCCCCGACTCCGCCACCGCTCGGAGAAGCCCGTCGTTGCCCCGCGGATAGAGTCGGTCCACCCCTCCGGCGAGGACGGCTATCGTGCACCCTCCCGCGCCGAGCACGGCCCGGTGGGCGGCCGCATCGATTCCGAACGCACCCCCGGACACCACCGTGAACCCCTCACCCGAGACGCCCGCGCCCAGGTCCGCCGTCACCGCGCGCCCGTACGCCGTGGGTGCCCGGGTCCCCACCACGGCCACCGAACGGCCCAGCGACCCGCCGGGATCCGCGGGTCCGCGCCACCACAGCCCGAGGGGACGGAGCGCGATATCCACCCCCGCCCTGCCACCGCGCCGGCGGCGCCTCGGGCGGTCCAGCGGCTCGAGCGCCTCACCGGGCCACCCCGGGTCACCCGGGACGAGAAGGCGGGCTCCGGTGTCCGCCGCGATGTCCATGAGCGCCGCCCCGTCTACCCGAGCCCGACGCGCCTCGGACTGCCGGACGAGTGCGTCGTCGACCCGTCCGGCGCGGATGCGATCGCGCGCCTCGACCGGACCCACCGCATCCACGAGATCCCACAGTTCGGCGGTCGGCCTCTCGGTGACCGCCCCGAGATACGCGTATGCCCGCCGCACCTCCGGGTCCACGTCCCGCTCGCCCGTTCCGTCCATCAGTCCTCTCCCCTCAAGACCATCGCTTCGGCCACGTGGTGCTCACCCGGCACCTCCGCCCCCGCCAGGTCGGCGATCGTCCACGCGATCCGCAGGCAGCGATCCACGCCGCGCGGGGACAACACCCCGTGCGTCAGTGCACGGTTCAACTGGCGCAGAGCGTCCCGGCTCAACCCGGTCGCGCTCCTCAGCACCCGACCGGGGACATCCGCGTTGGCCCGCGCCCCGGCCGCGTCGGGGTACGCGACCCACCTCGCCGCCGCCGCCGCTCTCGCCGCGGCCACCCGCGCCCGCACCGTCGCGCTGTCCTCCACCTCGTCGGCGGCGAACAGCCCCGATCCGAGGGGCAGGGTCCGCGCGGAGATGTCGATCCGGTCCCGGAGCGGCCCGGTCAGCGCCCTGCCGTACCTGCGCCGGGCATCGGGTGTGCACGAGCACTCGACCGGGCGGGCGCTCCCACACGGGCAGTCGTTGGCCGCCATCACCAGCTGGAAGCGGGTCGGGAAGACCGACAGCTCGTCCCGCCGGGCGATCCGCACCTCACCGTCCTCCAGCAGCGTCCGCAGACTGTCCAGGACCCTGCCCGAGAACTCGGCGCACTCGTCGAGGAACAACACCCCCCGATGGGCCAGCGTCGCCGCCCCCGGCCGGGGGACGTTGTTCCCGCCCCCGACCAGGGAGGCGGCGGAGGCCGAATGGTGTGGCGCCACGAACGGGGGCCGTCGCAGCAGGGGGTCGGGCCCGAGGAGTCGGCCCATCACCGAATGGATGGCCGTGGCCTCGAGTGCTTCCTGCTCCCCCAGGTCCGGAAGCAACCCGGGCAACCGTCGGGCCAACATCGTCTTGCCCGTTCCCGGCGCCCCCCGCAGGATCATCGCGTGCCCACCCGCGGCCGCGACCTCCACGGCACGACGGCAGTCCTCCTGCCCGCGGACCTCCGCCAGGTCCGTCCCGTCGTCGGCACGACCGCCCACGGCGCGGGGGGCCTCGGCGACCAGACTCCCCGACTGCCGCGCCCACGCCGCGATCATGCGTAGCGACTCCGCTCCCGCGGTGTCGATCCCGCCGACCAGCCTCGCCTCCGCCAGGTTCGCCGCGGGCACGATCGCCCGCGTGAGGCCGGCGTCTCGTGCCGCCAGGACCGCCGGCAGGACCCCCCGTACCGGCCGCACACGGCCGTCGAGCGCGAGCTCGCCCATCAGCAGGGTCCCCTCGAACCCGGCGGCCGGTAGTTCACCGGACGCCGTGAGGGTCCCGATCGCGAGCGGGAGATCGAACCCTGACCCCCTCTTGGGCACCGCCGCGGGAGAGAGGGAGAGGACCACCTTCCCCGGCGGCCAGGTCAACCCCGAATTGACCACCGCCGCCCGCATCCGCTCCCGCGACTGCATGACCGCGCCGTCGCCCATCCCCACGATGGAGACGCCCGGCAACCCCCTCCCGACGTCCGCCTCCACCTCGACCATCTGGCCGCCGACACCTTGCAGCGTGACCGCCCACGTCCGTCCGAGCGCCACGGTCACATCACGTCCTCGAACAGCTCGAGGCGCGGCCGGGAGGGGTCCGCGAGGTCGACCCCGATCACGTCGAAGCAGACCTGCCGCCACACACCGGGGTGCGCGGCCAGCCATTCGCCCGCCAGCGTGCGCACTCGCCGCCGCTTGGCCGCGGTGACGGACTCCGCGGGTGTTCCGAATCCGGTTCCCGTCCGGGTCCGGACCTCGACGAACCGGAGCCGCCCGCGGTCGTCGAGGACCACCAGGTCGAGCTCACCGGTCCGGCTCCGCCAGTTCCGGCTGATCACCACGCCCCCCCGCGCTTCGATCAACCCCGCCGCGTGGGCCTCCCCCGTCGCGCCCGTCCGCCGGCGCCGGTCCCCGTCCCCCGCACCGGCGACCGACCGCGCCCCGTCCCCAGCCATCGCGAACCCCTCCCCGGCGACCCGGCCACTCCGGGCCGCCGCGGATCACCCTGCCCGACGACCGCGGCCCGATCCGCGTGCTGCGGACCGGGCCGGTGCCGCCCTGTGGAGGGGGACGGGGCTGTGGAGGACGAGCCGACGGGCTCTAATCGGGGAGTCGGAGTTCGGGCTTGTCGAGCTCCTCGATGTTGACGTCCTTGAAGGTCAGGACGCGAACGTATTTGACGAAACGCGCAGGCCGGTACATGTCCCACACCCACGCATCGGACATCCGGACGTCGAAGTACACCTCACCGTCGGCGGATCGCGGGATCAGCTCGACCGCGTTGGCGAGGTAGAAACGCCGCTCGGTCTCGACGACATAGGTGAACTGGCCGACGATGTCGCGGTACTCGCGATACAGCGAGAGCTCCATCTCGGTCTCGTAGTTCTCCAGATCCTCGGCGCTCATCTAGTGCTGCTCCTCGAGTGCGCCTGCGCGGCGCGACGGACGTTGGCGTACGACATTCTGTGGATGTCGCTGGGACCGAGCTGCTCGATCGCCCTGGCGTGACCCGAGGTGCCGTACCCCTTGTGCGTTGCGAACCCGTACCCCGGGTACCTCGAGTCGAGGTCCACCATAATCCGATCGCGCGTGACCTTTGCGAGGACACTCGCGGCGGCGATGGATGCGACCACCGCGTCACCCCCGATCACCGAGGTGGACTGGCACCCCAGCCCGTCCACCGCGAACCCGTCGGTGAGGACGAATCCCGGTGTCGGGTCCAGCCTCGCCACCGCCCTCCGCATCCCCTCGAGGTTGCACCGGTGGATCCCCCTGGCGTCGATCCTGTCGGGTTCGATCACCACCACGGACGCCGCGACCGCGTGCCGCAGCACGAGATCGTGAAGCCTCTCCCGGGTGGCGGGTG
>DIAZ01000155.1:6277-19211 GCA_002415925.1 Dietzia sp. UBA5065
CACGCCGCCACGACGAGCGGACCCGCGCAGGAACCGCGACCGGCCTCGTCGACGCCGGCGACCGGGCCCAGACCCCGACGGCCGAGCGCCGCCTCGAGGGCCAGGCGACCCTCGCGCCGGGTCACGCGGACCCGCCCCGGACGGACCCGGTTCACCCCGCGTGGATGTCCGGGGAGGAGACCGTTCCGATCCGACCGAACGGCAGGATGATCGCCTGGACCTTCCCGATGATGTTCTCCCCAGGGATCGTGCCCTGGAACTCGTCCCCCATGTGGAACCGGGAGTCGGCCGAGTTGCCCCGGTTGTCCCCCATCACCCAGTAGTTCCCCTCGGGAACGGTCACGGGCCCGAACGCGCAGTCGAGGGGGTTGCGGCCGGTCGAGGGGTCGGCGTTGAGGTAGGGCTCGACGAGGGGTTCACCGTCCACCAGCAGGTCCCCCTCCGGGGAACACCCGCCGACCGTCTGCCCACCCACCGCGATGACCCGCTTGACCAGGTCGTTCTGGTCGGGCGGGACGATGCCGATCACCCCGCCGATGTCCTGCAGCGTGCGCACGACCGGGTTGTCCGACCGGATCGACTGGTAGCCCTGGTTCCAGGAGTCCGGACCCTCGAACACCACCACGTCCCCGGGTTGCGGATCTCCGAACCGGTACGTGATCTTGTCCACGAAGATGCGGTCACCCGTACACCCGGCGCAACCGTGCAGCGTCGGCTCCATCGATTCCGACGGGATCTGGTAGACGCGACCGACGAAGGTCTGGAACACGAACACCAGCACCAGGGCGATCACGATCAGCATCGGTATCTCGATGTACCAGGGCTGACCCTTGCCCCCGCCGTCCCCCGTGCCGCCGCGCACGCCGCGAGCCGGGGCCCCGTCGTGATGGGGCCCCGGCTCGGTGGGGTTCTGTCCAGGTGTTTCGGTGCTGCTCACCCGGACGAGCGTAGTCGATCCGTCACCGCGCGCGGCGGCCGAGTCGGACCGGCTCTAGACGCTCAGCGCTTCTCCTTGATCTTCGCGGCCTTGCCACGGAGATTGCGGAGGTAGTAGAGCTTCGCGCGGCGGACGTCGCCGCGCACCAGGACGTCGATGTGGTCGATGGTCGGCGAGTGCACCGGGAAGGTGCGCTCGACACCGACGCCGAACGAGACCTTGCGGACGGTGAAGGTCTCGCGGACGCCGCCGCCCTGACGACGGATCACGACGCCCTTGAAGACCTGGATGCGCTCCTTGGAGCCCTCGATGACCTTGACGTGGACGTCGAGCGTGTCACCGGCCCGGAACGCCGGGATGTCGTCGCGGAGCGACTTGTTGTCGATGAAGTCGAGAGTGTTCATGATGTTCCTCGGATGTCAGGAATTGAGGACAGAGGACCCTGGCGCCCACCGCGAGGCGGGTCGACCGGTTCGTGCCCCGGATCGGCGCGACCGTCCGCGGGCACAGACGTGCGCCCGAATGGTCAACCTCGCTAGTGTGCCACTCCCGGTGCGCCCGACCCAAATCCCTCGCCGGGCTCCCATCCGTGCGCCGAGAGGGTCTCGAGGTCGCGGGCGCCGAGTTCCACCCGGTCGAGGAGGTCGGGGCGTCGGTCCGCCGTGCGCAGCAGTGACTGGTCGCGCCGCCACCGGTCGATCCGCGCGTGATCGCCGCTCCGGAGCACCGCCGGGACCGGGCGATCCCGCCACACCTCGGGCCGCGTGTAGCTGGGCCCCTCGAGGAGACCGTCGGAGAACGAGTCCTCCTCGTGGCTGCGCCGGTTGCCGAGCACGCCCGGCAGGAGCCGGACCACCGCCTCCGCCATCACCAGCACGGCCACCTCGCCCCCGATGAGGACGTAGTCGCCGATGCTCACCTCCTCGACGTCCATCCGCTCGGAGGCCTCGTCCACGACCCGCTGGTCGATTCCCTCGTAGCGGCCGCAGGCAAAGACGAGGTGCCGTCGGGCGGCGTAGCGGTGGGCATCCGCCTGGGTGAACGGCCTGCCGGCGGGGGTCGGGACGATCAGCAGCGGGCGCTCGCCCGAGCCGTCCGCCGACTCCGGGACCAGGGCGTCGAGGGCCTCACCCCAGACGGTGGGGCGCATGACCATGCCGGGGCCACCACCGAACGGGGTGTCGTCGACGGCCCGGTGCACGTCGTGGGTCCAGTCACGGAGGTCGTGGACACCCACGTCCAGGATTCCCCGGTCGATGGCGCGGCCGAGAAGCGCCAGGCGGAGCGGGGCCAGGTAGTCGGGAAAGACGGTGACGACGTCGAGACGCATCCGGGGACCGGAATCCGCGACCGACGGATCGGTCACGCCGACCCCAGGCCGAGCAGCCCCTCCGGCGGGTCGATGACGCAGATTCCCGCCCCGAGGTCCACCTCGGGAACGATCGCGGCGACGAACGGCACCAGCGCGTCGCCGCCGTCCGAGAGCCGGACGGCGAGGAGTTCACCCGCCGGCGTGTGGACGACCTCGGTGACCTCACCGACCTCCACCCCGCCGGTGTCGACGACCCGGAGCCCCACCAACTGGTGGTCGTGGAACTCGTCGGGATCGCCGGTCTCCGGCAGCGCCTCCGAGTCGATGAGCAGAAGCATCCCGCGGAGCGCGTCCGCCGAGTCCCGGTCCGTCACCCCGGCCAGGCGCACGAGAAGCCGCCCGGAGTGATCACGGGCGGCCTCGATGACGACCTCGCGGTCGGAGACGCTGCTCCCCTTGCCGGTCCGGCCGACGAGCCGGGAGCCTGCCGCGAACCGGTCGTGGGGGGAGTCGGTGCGCACGTCGACCACGAGCTCACCGCGGACCCCGTGCGACTTGACGACGCGTCCCACGACGAGCTCCATGGCGATCCTCCAGGTACGAGTGCGATCCGAACGGGTCTAGCGGTCGGTGTCGACCACGTCGACCCGGACGTCGGGTCCGCCGACGGCGGAGACGATCGTCCTGATCGCGGAGGCGGTGCGTCCGCCGCGACCGATGACGCGACCGAGGTCGTCGGGCGCCACGGCCACGCGGATCACGGTGCCGCGCCGCCCACCACTCGACGTCACGGATACCGCGTCGGGATCCGACACGATGCCGCGCACGAGGTGGTCGACGGCGTCGACGACCATGTCAGTCATCTGTTTCAGGCCTCGGTGGTCTCGGCGTCGGCCGGCGCGGCCTCGGCGGAGTCGGCCTCGGCGGCCTTCTTGGCCGCATCCTCGGCCTGCTTGGCCTCGTCGGCCTTCTTGGCCTTCTCGGCCTTGCGCTTGGCGGTGATGGCCTCGGCGGACGGCTCGCCCTGGGCCTCTTCGAGGGCCTTGTTGAACAGGTCCAGCTTGTTCGGCTTGGGCTCGGCGACCCTCAGGGTGCCCTCGGTGCCCTCGAGGCCCTTGAACTTCTGCCAGTCGCCCGTCACCTTGAGCAGCTGCTCGACGGCCTCGGTCGGCTGGGCGCCCACCCCGAGCCAGTACTGCGCACGCTCGGAGTTGATCTGGATGAAGCTCGGCTCCTCCTTCGGGCGGTAGAGGCCGATGGTCTCGATGGAACGCCCGTCACGACGGGTGCGGGCGTCGGCCACGACGACGCGGTACTGCGGGTTGCGGATCTTGCCGAGGCGGGTGAGCTTGATCTTGACGGCCATGAGGCGTCTCGCTTTCTGTTGCGGGTCACGTGGCGATTCAGCGGCTCCCGCACGTGTAGCGGGGCCCGGTTTCGCCTTCCGGGTGACCGCCGTTCGGCGCGGGGCCCGACACGCGCCTGGCGCAGCGGGTCCTACCGGTGACGGCGTCCAGCGGATCAGTCTAAACGCCCCGCCACCCCTGGTACCAATCGGCTCGCCGGGACCGGAGGTCAGCGCTTGGGGAACTTCAGGTCGTTGAGGTCGATGCCTTCCAACCCGGGCGGGAGCCGGTCGAGCCCGGGCGGCATCTGCGACAGATCCGGCATGCCCGGGGGCATTCCCGGCATGCCACCGGGCAGCATCGCCCGGTTCTTGGACTGCGTGGGGCCCCGCCCCTTGCCCTTGCCCTTCTTCCCCTTGCGCTGGTTCTTGCGCCCGGCCCCGGGCATGCCCATCTGGCCGGCCATCCGGCTCATCATCTTGCGCGCCTCGAAGAACCGGTCCACCAGCTGGTTCACCTCGGTCACGGTGACGCCGGACCCCTTGGCGATCCGCTGGCGTCGAGAACCGTTGATGATCTTGGGATCGGCACGCTCCGCGGGCGTCATGCCCCGGATGATCGCCTGGATGCGGTCCAGGTATTTCTCGTCGATGTCGCCGACGGCCGCCTTCATCTCCTTGCCTCCGGGCAGCATGCCCAGCAGGTTCCCGATGGGCCCCATCTTGCGGATCATGAGCATCTGCTCGAGGAAGTCCTCGAGGGACAGCTCGCCCGACCCGATCTTCGCGGCGGTCTTCTCGGCCTCCTTCGCGTCGAAGACCGTCTCCGCCTGCTCGATGAGCGAGAGGACGTCGCCCATGCCGAGGATCCGGCTGGCCATGCGGTCGGGGTGGAAGACGTCGAAGTCCTCGAGCTTCTCGCCGTCGGAGGCGAACATGATCGGCGTCCCGGTCAGCTCGCGGACGCTCAGCGCGGCTCCGCCGCGCGCGTCACCGTCGAGCTTGGTCAGCACGACACCGGTGAAGCCGACGCCCTCGCGGAAGGCCTCCGCCGTGACGACCGCGTCCTGACCGACCATCGCGTCCAGGACGAAGAAGGTCTCGTTCGGCCGCACGGCGTCGCGGATGCCCCGGGCCTGGGCCATGAGCTCGTCGTCGATGCCCAACCGGCCGGCGGTGTCGACGATCACCACGTCGTGCATCTTGGCGCGCGCGTGCGCGAGTCCGCGCTGGGCCACGGAGACCGGCTCCTGCACGCCGACGACCTCCCCGTCCCCGCCGACCGACGTCCCGGGGTGGGGGGCGAACACCTGGACGCCGGCGCGCTCGCCGACGATCCGGAGCTGGTCGACGGCACCCGGTCGCTGGAGATCACACGCCACCAGGAGGGGGGTGTGACCCTGGCCCCGGAGCCAGTACGCGAGCTTGCCCGCGAGGGTCGTCTTGCCCGCGCCCTGGAGGCCCGCGAGCATGATGACCGTCGGGGGCTGCTTCGCGAACTCGATGCGCCGAGCCTGGCCGCCGAGGATGGCCGTGAGCTCCGCGTCGACGATCTTGACGACCTGCTGGGCGGGGTTCAGGGCCTCGGAGACCTCCGAACTCTTGGCCCGCTCCTTGACCCGCGCGATGAAGGTCCGGACGACGGGAAGCGCGACATCCGCCTCGAGCAGCGCCAGTCGGATCTCCCGGGCCGTCGCGTCGATGTCGGCATCGCTGAGCCGACCCTTTCCGCGCAGGTCCTTGAGCGCACCTGTCAGGCGATCGGACAAGGAATCGAACACGGTGACAGCTCCCTGGGTCGCGGGCCGGGAACGCGAGATCCCGGCGTCGTCGTCGACGACTCCTCACAGGGTATCGGCACGACCTCCGATGGGCGCCGCGGGATCGCGCTGCGGCAGCAGGGCCTCCACCTCGGAGGCCGTGCTGAGGACCGCTCCCGGACCGGACAACGCGAACACGTCCTCGACCGCGGCCCCGCGGGTGCGCACCAGCACCCAGTCGATCCTCGCGCCCGTGCCCAGGATCGCCGCGACGACGGTCGCGAAGAGCCCCGGCCTGTCCTCGGCTCGCACCTCGAGCAGGATCCCGTCCGCATCCGCCCGGCGGTCGACCAGCACCGACGACCTGGCCAGCGGGGGGCCGACGGGATGGGAGGCGCTGCGTTCGAGCGCGGCCCGGAGTGGTCCCGGCAACCCCGAGTCGACCGCCCGCCGCAGGTCCTGTCGGAGGATCCTGGGGTCCACCGGATCGCCGTAGCGCGTGGAGACGGTCATCCTCGCCCGCATCCCCCCGGGGGGACGGAGGTCGATGTCCGCGTCGACGATCTCGAGCCGGTGCGCGGCGAGGACCTCCGCCGTGACGGCGAGCGACCTCCCCCCTCCCGGCACGACGAGGGTCACCACGTGAGTCGTCCCGGTGTCCGCGGGACGCAGGTCCACCACCACATCGGGGGGCCCGTGCGGACGGGTGGCGTCGACGGTCGGCGCCTCCGCCGGCCGACGCCGGCCGCCGATCCGCGCCCGGCACGCGTCGACCAGGGCCGCGTGCGCCCTGGCTCGTCCCTGCGTCCACACGGTCGGCCCGGTGGCCAGGGAGTCGGCCTCGGTGAGCGCGGCCAGGACGTCGAGCGCGATCGCGTCCCCGTCGAGGGCTGCCACCACGGCGTCCGCCGTCGCGGGGTCCGACGGATCGAGTCGGGTCGCGGTGGCCGGCAGCAACAGATGGTGCCTCACGATGCGCACCAGGGAGTCCACGTCGCTCGCGCCGAGTCCCATCCGCCGCGCGATCGGGGCCACGAGTTCGGCTCCGACCTCGCTGTGGTCGCCCTCCCGGCTCTTGCCCAGGTCGTGCAGCAGCGCTGCCAGGAGCAGCAGGTCCGCCCGCGCCACCGACGTGGTGAGCCGGGAGGCCTCCACCGCGGTCTGGACGAGGTGCCGGTCCACCGTGTAGACGTGGGCCCGGTCCCTCGGGGGCAGGTCACGGACCTCCGACCACTCGGGCAGGATGCGCTCCCACAGCCCCGTCCGGTCGAGGGCCTCGAGCACCGGCACCTGGGCCTCGCCCGACCCCAGGAGGACGAGGAGATCGGACAGCGCCTCCGCCGGCCAGCGCCCCTGCGGGGTCGGGGACCGCTCCACCAGCACCCCGAGCGTCGAGCCCGCCACCGGCAGGCCGAAGCGTGCGGCGGCCGCCGCCACCCGCAACGGCAGCCAGGGGTCCTCGGCGATCCGCGCGTTCCTCGCCAGTGCCACCTCCCCGGAGTGCTCCACCACGCCGTCGTCCAGGGGGCGGCGGATCGGCGACCTGCGCAGCAGGCCCGTCAGGCCCCGGGAGGACAGGCTCGCGCAGGAGGCACGGATGGCCTGGTCGGCCGTGAACGCGATGGTGCGGGAGGCGTCGCTGAGGGCGCGTGCGAGGTCGAACCGGTCCCCCAGTCCCAGGGCCCGAGCCACCTCGTCGCCGTACTCCGCGTGGAGGACCTCTCGACCCCGACCGCTCACCCGGTGGAGCTCGGTCCGTGCGTCCAGCACGAGGCGGTGCGCGGACGCCATGGCACCGGGGACGACCGGTCGCCCGTCGCTGAGGTGCGCCATCGACAGCGCGGAGACGAGCTGCGCGTCCCGGAGGCCGCCGACGCCGTTCTTGAGATCGGGCTCCGTCCGGTGGGCGATGACCCCCGACCGGTGACGGCGCGCGACCGCCGCGGTGACGAGGTCGTCGAATCGTGCGGCGATCTGGTCCCGCCACTGACGTCGGGCCCCGTCGACGACGAGCGCCCCGAGATCCGCGTCCCCGGCGATCACCCGGGCGTCCAGCAGGCTCATCGCCACGGAGACGTCCGCCGACGCCACCGCCAGGCACTGGTCCACGGTGCGCACGCTGTGGTCCAGACCCACACCCGAGTCCCACAGCGGGTACCACAGCGCGTCGGCAAGTTCGCGGACGTCACGGTCCGGTCGCCGTTCGTGGACCAGGACCAGGTCGAGATCGGAGTACGGCAGCATCTCGCGACGGCCGAGTCCCCCGAACGCCACCAGCGCGAATCCCGACCCCGGGCTCACCCCGACCTCCTCCGCGAGGCGCCCCAGTTCGATCTCGTAGAGCTCGCACAGCGCCTCCCGCAGGGCCGCCGCCGGCAGCTGCGTCCGCGTGGCGGAGAGGATGTGGTCGCGCCCGTCCCGCAACGCGCAGGAGCGGCGGTCGTCTGCTGTCGCGGTCATGACCTCCCCTTGTCCGGCCCCTGACTCGGCGCCCTGGTCGTCGGTGTGCCCTCAGCCTGCCCGGGCTGTGTCACCTCCACGGTGCCACCGTGTTTCGTCTCTGTGAACGGGCCCGCGCATGCGACTGCGCGGCCGCCCCCCGGTGTCCGGGGATCGACCGCGCAGTGGCGTCCGGTGGCTCAGATCGCCGCCTCGCCCTCCTCGCCCGTGCGCACTCGGACGATGCTCTCGACCGGGGTCACCCACACCTTGCCGTCGCCGATCTTCCCCGTGCGGGCGGCGTCGACGACCAGCTGGACCACGGTGTCCACGGTGTCGTCGTCGACCACCACCTCCACCCGGATCTTGGGAACGAAGTCCACGGCGTACTCCGCACCGCGGTAGACCTCGGTGTGGCCCTTCTGGCGGCCGTAGCCCTGGACCTCGCTGATGGTCAGTCCGTGGATACCCGCCTGTTCGAGGGCTGCCTTGACGTCGTCGAGCGTGAACGGCTTGACGATCGCTGTGACGAGCTTCATGTCTGGAGTTCCTTTCAGGGGTGTCGGCTCAGCGGATGAGCGCGTTGGTGGAGGCCTCGTACGCGGATTCCGCGTGCTGGGCCGCGTCGATCCCGACCTGCTCGTCGGTCTTGCTGATCCGCCAGCCCAGCGGGCGGCAGATCGCCCACGCGACGGCCGTCATGATGGCGGTGAACACCAGGGCCACCACCGCGATGACGATCTGGACCACCAGCAGTCGCCATCCGTCGGCCGAGTAGAACAGGCCCGCATCGGTCCCGAAGGTGCCGGTGGCGAGCAAGCCGATGGCGATGGTCCCCCACAGCCCGGAGACCAGGTGGACGCCCACCACGTCGAGCGAGTCGTCGTAGCCGAAGCGGTGCTTGAGCCCCACGGCCAGTGCCGACAGGACACCCGCCACGGCTCCCAGGACCAGGGCGCCGAGGGGATGGACCGACCCGGCGGCCGGGGTGATGGCGACCAGACCCGCGACGATGCCGGAGGCCGCGCCGAGGCTGGTGCCGTGGCCGTCACGGATCCGCTCCGTCAGGAGCCATCCGAGCATCGCCGCGGCGGCGGCGGCCGTCGTGTTGACCCAGGCCAGGCCCGCCGAGCCGTTCGCCCCGAAGGCCGAGCCCGCGTTGAACCCGAACCAGCCGAACCACAGCAGGGCCGCGCCCAGCATGACCAGCGGCAGGTTGTGCGGGCGGTAGGCGGTCCGGCCGAAGTCGAGGCGCTTGCCCACGAGCAGGACCAGGACCAGCGCGGCCATGCCGGCGTTGATGTGGACCACGGTGCCGCCGGCGAAGTCGACGGGGGCGACGGCTGCGACCAACCCGCCCTCACCGTCGTCGACGGTCCCGAAGATCTTCGCGGACAGCCCGTTCTCCGAGGCGGACAGCAGCCCGCCGCCCCACACCATGTGGGCGAGCGGGAAGAACGCCAGGGTCACCCAGACGCCCGAGAACGCCAACCAGGTCCCGAACCGCACGCGCTCGGCGATCGCACCCGAGATCAGCGCGACGGTGATGATCGCGAACGTCACCTGGAAGGCCACGTCGACGACCTGCGGGTACGCGCCCAACCCGGAGGTCACCCAGTTGTCGGCGTCCCCGATCACGCCGGACAGGCCGAACAGCTCGAAGGGGTTCGCGAACAGTCCGAGGACCGACTCGCTCCCGTAGGACATCGACCATCCCCACAGCAGGTAGACGACGCCGATGACACCCATGGCGCCGAACGACATCATCATCATGTTGAGGACGGACTTCTGGCGGGACATGCCGCCGTAGAATAACGCCAGCGCGGGCGTCATGAGCAGGACCAGCGACGCAGCCATGAGCATCCAGGCCGTGTCTCCCGCATTGATATCCGTGGTCGCCTCCTGGGCGAGCAACGTGACACTGTCACCTATCACGGTGAGGTCCTCCTCGTCGTCCGTGGTGAGCGACTCTCACTCACCCTCGGGACAAGAGATTTCCGTTCCGCTGTTGCCTCCGAGGTGCGGCGGTGTTTCGGGGAGGTAACGCGGCGCTGTCACAGGTTCCGGTCGTGTGTCCTAGACCCCGAGCAGCGCGTCGACGAACGCCTCCGGGGTGAACGGCGCCAGGTCGTCCGCCCCCTCCCCCAGTCCGACGAGCTTGACCGGCACTCCGAGTTCGTGTTGGACCTGGAAGACGATGCCGCCCTTGGCGGTGCCGTCGAGTTTGGTGAGCACCACGCCGGTGATGTCGACGACCTCCTTGAACACGCGGGCCTGCATGAGTCCGTTCTGTCCGGTGGTCGCGTCGATCACCAGCAGCACCTCGTCGACGGGGGTCTTCTTCTCCACGACCCGCTTGACCTTGCCCAGCTCGTCCATCAGCCCGGTCTTGGTGTGCAGTCGGCCGGCGGTGTCCACCAGCACCGCGTCGACTCCGGTGGCGACGCCCCGGGCCACCGCGTCGAACGCCACCGAAGCGGGGTCCGCGCCCTCCTTGCCGCGGACCACCTCCGCGCCCACCCGTTCGCCCCAGGTCTGCAGCTGGTCCGCGGCCGCGGCGCGGAAGGTGTCCGCGGCGCCCAGGAGGATCCGGCGCCCGTCGGCCACCAGGACGCGGGCGAGCTTGCCGGTGGTGGTGGTCTTGCCCGTCCCGTTGACGCCGACGACGAGGAGGACCGCCGGCGTCCCGTCGCTCGGCAGCGCGCGCAGCGAGCGATCGTATTCCGGGTGGAGGTTGTCCACGAGGACCTGCCGGAGCAGGTCCCGCACCTCGGCCTCGGTGCGGACCTGGCGGGTGGCGATGTCCTCCCGCAACCGGTCGACCACGCGCTGGGTGACGGTGGAGCCGAGGTCCGCCATGATCAGCGTGTCCTCGATCTCCTCCCACGCCTCCTCGTCCAGGTCGCCGGCCCCGAGCAGTCCGAGCAGGCCCTGGCCCACGGTGCTCTGGGAGCGCGCGAGCCGTCCGCGCAGGCGATCGAGGCGACCGGCCGACGGGTCGATCCGCTCGGCGGGCTTGACCGGGGCGGGCGGGGCGACCACCGTGTCCTCGCCGGGTCCCGGCGCCGGCTCGGGTTCGGGAGCGGTGACGGGCTCGGGAACGGCGACCGGTTCGGGAACGGCGACGGGTTCGGGAAGCGCGACCGGCGGGGTCGGGGGTTCCGTCGGCGCCACCCGCGGGAGGGGCTCCTTCGGGGGTGCCGCCGTCGCGGTCCCGCCCCCCTCGGTGAAGGAGAATCCCGTGCCGGCCTGGTAGTCACCCGACCGCTCCTCGCGGGTGAGTTCCCTGCGCTCCGCCGGCTTGCTCAGGGAGATCCGCCGTTTCCTGCGCAGCTGCAGCCCCAGGACCAGCGCGAGGAGGGCCAGCAGGAGGACGGCGACGACGGCGACGATGATCCAGGTGGTGTTCACGGTGCCCAGTATGGCCGACGACCGCCGGGGAGATCCCGGTCCCGTGGGCCGGGGACACACCTAGACTGGCGCCCGTTACCTGAGGAGGTGTCCGCGCGTGGCCGAGGTCGCCGCCCCGCCCGTCCCCGCCGAACCGCGGATCCGGCGTGCCCCGCTGCTCCCCACCTGGATCGCCAAGGCCGTCATGGCGGTGACGGGGCTGGTCTTCACCTCCTTCGTCGTGGTGCACATGGTCGGCAACCTCAAGGTGTTCAGCGGCGCCGCGTATTTCGACGGGTACGCGGCCTGGCTGCGCACCCTGCTCGAGCCGCTCGTCCCGCCCGAGGGCGTCCTGTGGGCCCTCCGGGTGGTGCTGGTGGTGAGCCTGGTGGCGCACGTCTGGTGCTCGGTGCTGCTCGTGCGCCGGTCGCGGGCCTCCGCCGGACCGCACCGGCGCCGCACCGGCCTCACCGCCAGCTCGTTCGGCGCCAGGTCGATGCTGCTCACCGGGGTGGTGATGCTGCTCTTCGTGGTCTTCCACGTGCTCGACATGACCACCGGGACGGCACCCGTCGCGACGGACTCCTACGAGTCCGGCTCGGCGTACGCCAACCTCGTGGCGAGCTTCTCGCGGCCATGGGTGGCCGCGTTCTACGGCGTGACCATGCTGCTGCTCGCCGTGCACATCGCGCACGGCGTCCGCACCGCGGCGGGCGATCTCGGCGTGACCGGCATCAAGGGCCGCGCGGTCGCGGCCGTGGTGGGCGGGGTCGCCGCGGTGGCCGTCCTGGTGGGCAACGCCACCATCCCGCTGGCCGTGCAGGCCGGGTGGCTCTCGTGACGTTCACGCCGCCGCCGGTCACCGTCCCCGGCGCCCGCGCCGGGGACGTGCTCTCCCCCGGGACGCCCGACGGCGACCCCGCCACGGCGTGGGCCCGCCGGCGCGACGCCTACCCCCTCGTCTCACCCGGCAACCGGCGGCGATTCCGTGTGGTGGTGGTGGGGACCGGTCTGGCCGGTGCGGGCGCGGCCGCCGCGCTCGGCGAGCTCGGGTACCAGGTCACGGCGTTCACCTACCACGACGCCCCCCGTCGCGCCCACTCCGTGGCGGCGCAGGGCGGGATCAACGCGGCGCGCGCCCGCCGGGTCGACGGGGACTCCCTGGCCCGCTTCGTCTCCGACACCGTCAAGGGCGGGGACTTCCGCGGGCGCGAGGCCGAGGCGTTCCGCCTGGGCGAGGAGTCCGTCCGGGTGATCGACCACTTCTCCGCCATCGGCACCCCCTTCGCGCGCGAGTACGGCGGCGTCCTGGCCACCCGGTCGTTCGGCGGCGTCCAGGTCTCCCGCACCTACTACTCCCGGGGTCAGACCGGGCAACAGCTCCAGATCGCCGGCTCCCAGGCCCTGCAGCGACAGATCCGGGCGGGCACCGTGCGTCTGCACACCCGCCACGAGATGCTCGACCTGGTCGTCGACGACTCCGGGTGCCACGGGGTGGTGGTCAGGGACCTCGTCTCCGGCCACATCCGCGCCGAGACAGCGCACGCCGTGGTGCTGGCCACGGGCGGGTACGGCACGGTGTTCCACGACTCCACCCTCGCGATGAACTCCAACGCGTCGGCGGTGTGGCGCGCCCACCAGCGGGGCGCCCTGTTCGCCTCGCCCTCGTTCGTCCAGTTCCATCCCACCGCCCTGCCCAAGGACAACCACTGGCAGGCCAAGACGATCCTCATGAGCGAGTCGCTGCGCAA
>DIAZ01000155.1:19401-19592 GCA_002415925.1 Dietzia sp. UBA5065
GAGTCGCTGCGCAACGACGGCCGCGTGTGGGTGCCGCTGCGCGAGGGCGACGATCGGCCGCCCGTCGACATCCCGGACGCCGAACGCGACTTCTTCCTCGAGCGCCGCTACCCGGCGTTCGGCAACCTGGTCCCCCGGGACGTGGCGTCCCGGGCGATCACCGCCGAGATCCGGGCGGGCCGGGGGGTGGG
>DIAZ01000124.1:0-3441 GCA_002415925.1 Dietzia sp. UBA5065
CGGGGCGCGGGGCGCGTCGCGGGCGGCAGGCACGGGTGGACGCAGGGCCTACTCGGGTCGGAAATAGGTAAGCATCGACTCACGCGATAGGCGCCGAGGGGGTCCGGGGCGCCGCGGCGGGGAGGCGGGGCGGGCATCCCGGCCCCGGCGGGGCCGCCGAAGCCGGATGTCACCCAGGCTCACATAAGCCGACTCTCATGTCTCGCGGCGATGCGCGAGCCCGCCACGAGGGCGCTTTCCGCGGGAGCGGTGTTAATGGAGATCAGATTAAGAAGCGTTGATTAAGGGGGGTCTGGGTGGGGTAGGACTTGGAATCTCCTGGACGGGCGTCTTATGGTTTGCGAGGTCGGTGCAGCCGTGGACCCCCCTCCATGGGCTGCCGACCACGTCGGGGCGCAGCGTTTCCTGCAGGCCGCAAGGCCGCGGATTTCTGCGTCCGTGACGCGAGTCGCCGGCAGCCGCGTCGTCCCCCCTTCGCGGCTGCCGGCGATGCCCCTCGGATGGGGCCCCAATCCTCCTGGTCCGGCTAGCGCCCGTGCGGCGCCACCACCGCCCGTCCGCTGATCTGGCCGTCGACGAGCTTCTGGTACATCTCCAGCGCCTGATCCAGCGGATACACGTGCACCTCAGGGTTGATCTTGCCCGCCCGGTAGAGCTCCACCACCTCGTAGAGGTCCTCCAGGGTGCCCCAGTAGGTGGAGGAGAAGTCCACCTCGTAGGGCAGCCCGAAGGCGTTCCAGGTGAAGTCGTCGCCGGCCAGCCCCACCACGGTGAGCGAGCCCTGCTGCGCGACGGACGCCGCGGCCAGTTGGAGGGTCGGGCCGGCGCCGACGAAGTCGAACACCGCGTTGACGCCCAGCCCGCCGGTGAGTTCCCTGACCTTCTCGGCGGCGCCCTCGCTGGGGATGCCGATCGCGCCGTCGGCCTCCGCGGCGGCGATCGCGCCGGGCTTGGTGTCGGTGGCGTAGACGGTGGCGCCGGTGAGGGCCTTGATGATCTGCACCCCCACCAGGCCGAGCCCACCCAGCCCGATGCACAGGGCGGTCGCCCCGGGAGCGGTGAGGTGGGGCATCGCGCGCTTGATGGCGTGGTACGGGGTCAGGCCGGCGTCGGCGAGCGGGGCCGCGGCCACGGGATCGGCATCGCCCAGCGGCACGAGGTTGCGGGCGTACGTCGTCATGTACTCGGCCATGCCGCCGTCGCGGCCCAGCCCGGTGGCCAGGTAGCCGACCGACGGCACGTCCTGGCAGTACGTGTCCTGTCCGCGGGAGCACGGCTTGCAGCGCCCGCAGCCGATCGGGCCGTAGACCAGGTACGCGTCGCCCTTGGTGAACCCGGTGACGCCGGGGCCCACCTCCTCGATCCAACCCGAGACCTCGTGGCCGAGCGTGAACGGCGGGGTGAGGAAGCCCGTGGGGTCTCCCGGGTAGTCGTGGAACAGGCCCACGTCGGAGTGGCAGGCCCCCGAGCCGGCGACCTTGAGCAGGACCTCGCCGGGGCCCGGGGTGGGCCTGTCCACATCCTTGAGTACGGGGGAGGTCTTGAACCCCTGGAAAACGACCGCCTTCATTACTGCACTCCTCAGTCTGGCCGGAGGGCGCACCGGACGAGTGACGCCCGCCACAAGTATCCCCCCGCTGTCCAGTGCGGCTGACGTGCGACGCCGCGTCGGGACGGTTCAGTAGGGTCGGCGCAAGACGGAGGTGTGAGCGTGACCCAGCCCCAGCGCGATCCCACGACCTTCTGCGAGGCGCCGGCGGCGTACATCGTGGAGACCTACTTCGTCCTCCGGATGGTGATCGCGGTCGGCGCGATCGGGCTGCCCGTGGCGCTGGTCGGGTGGGCGGCCGTCGATCCCGAGCCGGCGGCCGCCGTGACCTCGCTCAGCGCGTTCTACTACACGCCGGCCCGCGGGCTCTTCGTGGGCACCCTGGTGGCGATCGGGGTCGCGCTGGTGGCGTATCGCGGATACACGCGCGGCGAGAACCGGCTGCTCAACGCGGCGGGGACGCTGGCGATGGTGGCCGCCCTGTGCCCGACGGAGGACCCGGCATCGCCCGGGGCGACCCCGGTGAGCGTCGTCCACGCCGTGGCCGCCGCGGCCTTCTTCGTCCTGGCCGCGCTGTCGATCTTCTTCTACGGGCAGCAGACCCTCGGGTCCATCCCGGATCCGGGGCTGCGGGGCAGGTACCGCACGGGTTACCGGATCCTGGTGGCGCTGGTCCTGCTCTTCCCGGCCGCCGCCCTGCTCATCGCGTGGCTGATGGACTCCACCACGGCGCTGCTCCTGGTGGAGACCGGCGCGCTCTTCGCGTTGGGAGCCTTCTGGATGGTCAAGACCTACGAGCTGTCCCGGTCGCACGTCCGGGTGAAGGTGGTGTGAGGGCGGGACCCCGCCGGCCCGGCCGGGGGGCGGGCCACGTCGTCGTCGTCATCCCGCGTCCTTCCTGGGCGGCCGCGGGAGGAAGCGGGACACCCGCCGGACCACGAGGTGGTATCCGGGGCGGCGCTCGAGGCTACGGCCCTCCATCATCGGGATGCTCACCACCTGGAACATCGTCACCATGGCCACCGCGCCGGCCAGGACCCACCAGGCGCCGGGCCAGGCGGCCAGGCCGAACAGGCCCATGGAGAGCCAGATGCCGCACTCGCCCACGTAGTTCGGGTGCCGGGACCACGACCACACGCCGGAGTCCATGACCTGGCCCGGCGTGCGGGTGGCGAGGAAGCGGTGCATCTGCGCGTCGGCGACGGTCTCGAGGGCCAGCGCGGCCAGGCCGACGGCAAAGGCGAGGAAGTCGAGCCAGCCCAGCGGCTCGCCGGCGCGGGTGGCCACCACGTAGACGGGGATGAGGCCCGCGAACACCACCAGCGTGGGGAACACGTGGATGCCCATGAGGTCGGCGACCATGCCGAAGCGGCCGGCGCGGTCGCGGACCATCGGGTAGCGCCAGTCCTCGTGGTGCATGCCGGGGAAGGTGCGGACCCAGTTGGCGGTGAGGCGGACGGCCCACGCCAGGAGCACGGCCATCATCAGCCACCAGCGGACGTCGTTGACACCGGCGTCTGCGGTGACCCACCAGTAGAAGGCGAGCAGCGGCGGGATGACCGACCAATACGGGTCATAGACGCTGGAGTTGCGGAAGATCCGGCTGCCGGCAAAGACGACCAGGGTGGCGAGGAGGTCGGCGATCAGGCCGTCCAGCCACAGGTGGTCGGTGGCGGGCCCCCAGAGCAGCCACGCCAGGCCCGCCGCCACGGCGACGACGTACACGATGGTCACTCGCAGCAGGGATGCGCCTCGGCTCATAGGGGGAGGGTAGAGAGCGGATGCCGCGTGGGCTGGGGGAACGGGGAACTGGCGGGGGTCGTGTCGGACCCGGGGGGTACGACTGTGGTGACGAAGGAGGCCGCATGACCACGGCATTGACGATCAAGGTG
>DIAZ01000124.1:3659-11353 GCA_002415925.1 Dietzia sp. UBA5065
CTCCCGCCCGGGCTCGGACGGTTCCCGCTCCGCCGCGTGTCGGATTACCCCGACACGGCGCCCGCGGAGTGGCTCGCCCGCGGCGGGGTGATGATGCCGCTGTATCAACGGGAGGCCATGTGGATGGTGTTCCACAGCGAGGAGCCCGCCGCATTGCAGGTCGGCGTGGGCAGGGTGTGCGCCATCAGCGGCGAGACGTGGGACGAGTCCCTGTCGAAGGACCCGCAGAACTACGCGGCCCTCCCGGACCAGCCGTGGCTCGACGGCATCAACGCCGGTGAGGGTTACATCCGGCAGTTCGTGGCCGTGCCCCTCGGGCTGGGGGCGACCGTCGAGGCGCAGGTGACCGGATCGGAGGACCACGGGGGAGTGCAGCTGCGCGCGGTCGGCCTGACCGACCAGGCTCTGCGCAAGTGGGAGGACGCGCAGGGGCAGGTCGAGTGCGACATGGTCTACAGCGCCGACCCCGTTATCCCGTTCTGCGCCCCGCCCGACATGGGCTTGGGTGCGGGCGGGCGCATGCGGCAGGAGGTCTACGCCGACGAGCGCGCGCTGTCCGACTACGACGAGAAGCGGTCCGGTCGCGTGTTTGTCCATCTCTGCTCGGCGGCGCAGTGGTCGGCGATCACAGGTGAGGTGCCGCCCGCCTCCCCGGTCGACCGCGAGACCTATGTCAGGCACGGGCTGCCGTGGTTCGAGTACTACGACGCCGACCACGAGGACCTGGCCCCGAGCGACACACTGGGCAAGGTCAAGACCGTGGGCGACCTGCTCGGCGACGACTCCGGGCCGCACACCCCCGTCGATCCGGCCACGGTCATCCGGCTCAAGGGCGATGGTGGGGATGTGGTGGCGGACGGGCAGTGGTGACGGGCGTGAGGCAATCTGGCGGAGATTCTCTCCGGTGTCTGATCTCACGGTCATGATGACGGGGTCAACCGCCGCCCCACCTGTTCTGCCTTCGAGGAGTTCCGCCGTGCATGAGATCGTGTGCCCCCACTGCGCCAAGGCATTCACTGTCGACGAGGCGGGATATGCCGAGATCGTCCGTCAGGTCCGTACCGAGGAATTCGACAACGAGCTCCACGAGCGTCTCGCGCTCGCCGCGGCGGAGAAGGATAGGGCGGTCGAGCTCGCTGAGGCTCGAGCCGCGGGGGAGCTGCAGAAGGCCGCCGCGGCCAAGGACGCCGAGATCCACGATCTCCAGGCCAAGCTGAAGGCCGAGGAGGTGGCCCGGCAACTCGCCGTACGAGAGGCGCTCGCCGTGGTCGAGAAGGAACGCGACTCGTTGGAGGGCCAGCTCGAGACGGTGGCGGCAGCCAAGAAGGCTGAGCTGGAGCTGGCCGAATCCAAGGCTGCGGCCGCTTTGCAGCAGTCGGTCGCGGCCAAGGAGGCGGAGATCCAGAAACTCAAGGCGAAGCTCGAGGCGGACGGAGTCGCAAAGGAACTCGCGGTGGCCCACGCCGTGGGGCAGGTGGAGAAGGAGCGCGACACCCTCAGGCACGATCTCGAGCGGGCCACCTTGGAGAAGGAGCTGGTCGAGAGATCGCTGAAGGAGAAGTACGAGACGCAGATCAAGGATCGTGACGATGCGATCGAGAGACTGCGGGACCTCAAGGCCCGCCTGTCCACCAAGATGCTCGGCGAGACCCTGGAACAGCACTGCGAGACCGAGTTCAACCAGATCCGCGCAGCGGCCTTTCCCCGGGCGTACTTCGAGAAGGACAACGACACCAGTTACGGGACCAAGGGCGACTTTGTATTCCGCGACACCGACGAGAACGGAATCGAGGTGGTGTCGATCATGTTCGAGATGAAGAACGAGTCCGACACCTCCGCCACGAGGCAGAAGAACGAGGACTTCTTTAAAAAGCTCGACAAGGACCGGAACGACAAGGGGTGCGAGTACGCGGTACTCGTCTCGATGCTCGAGCCGGACAGTGAGCTGTACAACGTCGGAATCGTGGACGTCTCCCACCGCTACCCGAAGATGTACGTGGTCCGTCCGCAGTTCTTCCTCCAGATCATCACGCTCCTGCGGAACGTGTCCATGAACGCCCTGGAGTACAAGTCGCAACTCGAGCTGGTCAAGTCCCAGAATGTCGACATCACCGGTTTCGAGGAGAAGCTCGAGACGTTCAAGACCGCATTCGGGAAGAACTACGATCTCGCGAGTCGGAGATTCCACAGTGCGATCGACGAGATCGACAAGGCCATAGCGCGCCTCCACAAGGTGAAAGAGGACCTTCTCGGGTCCGAGCGGAACCTGCGGTTGGCGAACGACAAGGCCAGCAACATGACCATCAAGAAGCTCACCCGCGGGAACCCGACGATGACGGCGAAGTTCGCTGCCCTGGAGAGCGCTGCGGTCCCCGGCCACGAGGACGGCGTCGAGATCGAATAGTCGGCGGTCGGTCTGGCGGGCCCGCCGCTCCGTGGGGCGACGAAGAATATTGAGCCGGACCCAGATTTCGGCATTTGGCGTAGTGGGGCACAGGCAGATCCCCTCAAGTCAAGACAAAGCGAACGCAGCGAATGACCCGAACGGTGGCTCCAACGTGAGTGTGCTCGACCAACTACCGGCCCTGTCCAAATGGGATCCCGAGACCACCGGTGAGGGAAGCCTCGATCCGTTGGGGATGGGGTCGATAGCGGACCGGATCGCTGACCATCTGGCGCCGGGCGTCCGAGCCCGGATGAGGGATCCGCACTTCGTGGCACGCATCGCGCTCTCCGCCGTCGTCGTCCAGGAGTACAGCCATCTGCGGAGCACAGACGGGACCACGAGGGCGGACATAGCGCTGGAGTGGAACGTGCTGGAGTCGATGGTCCGTCACCAACGGGACAAGCTTCTGTCGATCCCGTTCCCCGGTAGTTCAAAGGCTTCGCGTGCACTGGCGGGCGATGGCCGACTGTCTCCGGCGACTTACCTCCGGGGCCCGCGCGTCTTCGGCTTCACCGGTGTGTACCGCCCGTACTGCGTGGATACCGGGGTGCTCGACGCCCACGGCAGACCCGGCGAAGCGGCGCGGGAACTGGTGGAGGCATGGGAAAAAGACCGAGGTCTGGAGGGATTCCTGAACTACGACCTCTCGACAGAAGGGGGTCTACTGCGCAGATGGATCGCCAACTCGGTCGAGGCGAGCCTGCGAGCAGGGGAGTCCCGCGTCGAGAAGCACACTGTCAAAGCGAAGGAACTTGCGGAGATCATCCTGAAGGTGGGGGAAGGACCACGCGTCCGAGCACTCCTCCGGACGCAACTGTTCGAGACCAGCCACGTCTTGAGGAAGGAAGTGGTGGAGCTGATCGACCGGCCCCCCATCGCGATTGATCTCGCGGACGACAGAGGCGTAGCCGAGGCCATACGGCCCGGGGCCAGCGACGAACTCGCCCGCGTGCTCGACGCTGTGACCCGGTTCGAGCGGCTTGCCGTGACGATGGACAACTGTTTCCGATCCACACTGTCGACGTTCCGGTTGATCACGCCCGAGGCGATCGGGGAGGACGGGCTGCTGGCGGCAGGGGCGTCGTCGATCCGGAGATATGCCGACGAGGCGATCGCGTCGGTCGCCGCCATCGACCAGCTCGGTACTGAACTCAGTGAACGCGTGGCCGAGCTCGTCGCTCCCGTGCGCGAGGCGCCGGGGCCGGTCGAGTTCTTCGACGGGCTCGTCAATAGGCACCTGGCCGTTCAGCAGACCAAGGGGAAGTCCCCGTGGATCACGGACATCGAGGAAGGCTGGGTGCCCCGCCAGATATACCGGGAACAACCCGAGCCGCGCGATGTCGACGCGTGGATGCATCCGTACCGGTTGTCGACGCTGTACTCCTTTGTCGAGGGAACCCGATGAAGCCGGTGGAGGAAAAGGTACTGCTCGATCGCTGGCAGCCACCGCCCGGAGCCGGGGCGCCCATCGCTGTATTCGCGGCGACGTTCGCTCTCGAGGCGGACTTCGTTGACAGAGACTGCCTTTCCAGGTTCCTGTCGGTCACCGGAGTGGACGAATCGACCGACGGCGGGACATCGCGGACCGTCGACGACATCGTGGCGCGCATCGAACTCGAGGACCTCCTGGGAGGGGTGACGGTGTCGGTGCTCGCCGACCGGAGTTCGGTCCAAGCCCGATCCACCCTGCGCTGGGATCTGCTCCCGTGCTCGGTACCCAATGGACTCCTGCACTCGAAGGTGGCGGTGCTGATGTGGGAGCACTCGACCCGGGTCCTGATCGGATCCGCGAACCTCACCTCAGCCGGCTACCGCAAGCAGGTGGAGATGATGCTATCGATCGACCTCGGTCCCGAGTGTCTGCTATCCCGAACGGACCTCATCGAACTCGCCGACGAACTCAGGTCCTATCTGGATCTCATTCCGGGGTACGGGCCCGGGCTGCCCGCCTGGGACCGGGCGCACGCTTCGCTCGAGCTGTTCCGGGACAGGGTGGCGGAGGTGCCATTGGCGTTCGGACGTCGGCGGCTCCGGACGATCCTTGCCCCTTCGTCCCCTCTGGGCAGCGATGTCGGCCGCTCGCCGCGGCGTCCCCTGGAACGGTTCGAGGACGTGTGGAAATCCTTTGCGCGCCCCAACCGCCTCAGCCAGGTCTCGCCGTACTTCGACATGGACGACGAGAGGGCCACGCAAGCGATCGTCGAGGCTATTCTGCCCAGGCGAGGTCGCCGCTCGTGCACCCACGAGGTCCTCACCCTTCTCGATCACTCGGGGAACATCCCGGTCCCGCGCCACCTCCGCGACCGTGCCGGCACGCGCCTCCTGAATGTCACCGACATCGAGAGGAGACTTCATGCCAAAGCCCTGGTTGCAGAGGGGCGCGACGGGGTAGCCGTCCTGGTGGGCAGTTCCAATCACACCGCGAAGGGACTGGGCATCGGTGCCACGACGAAATCCCCTGGCCACAGGGAGATGAACGTCTGGGTCTGTGCGCCGGCGGGGTCCCGCGAATCCCGGTTGCTGCTCGCGCTGGTCCGAGGCGGCGAGGCGCTCGGACCCGAAGTGGAGTCCTGCACCGCGGAGCAGCTGCGCGACGAGGACGAGGACGCTGCTGTTCCTCTCCCCACCGGGTTCGAGATCTGCCGCGCGCTCCGCACCTCGGAGTCCGCCGGCAGCTGGGTCCTCCGATTCCAGGTCGACCCCGCTCTCATCGACCGACTACACGCCTGGACTATCCGCGTGCGTGGAGTGATCCGTTACGACGCGCGGCAGTGGCGGGATGCGGGCCAGCCGGGGGACTGGGAGGTGTCTCTCGAATCGTCGGACCTGCCGACCGCAGTCGACGTGGAGTGGGAGAGTCGACCCGACTCCGGTGAAAAGTCAGACGGGGCCTCCTCCGCGGTATGGGCCGTCGTCGTCGATGACCTCTCGACGCTGCCCCCGTCGCCCGACGTTTCGCTACTACCTGCTTCCGTCCTCTTCTCTGCGCTCAGCCGGGGCCGTTCGCTGTCCGAGGCCGTGGCAGAAATCCTGGCGGAGAACGAAACCGCCGCAGGTGAACCGCAGCGGATCGATCTTCTGGCGCTCCATGACGACCCCAGCTATCTCCTCCGTCGGGGCAGAGCACTGGCGACGGCCTTGGACGGCCTGGAGAAGAGGCTGTCCGCACCCCTCTTCCGCATCAATGATCCGGACCATCTCCGGCGTCGTCTCTTCTCCACCCTCGGGCCCATCGGATTGATCTGCCACCTGTTGCGGGACGTGGAGGGCGGTGTCGTCCCGGTGCCCGAAGCCGCATTCACCATCGCGGAGATCGCGCTCGTCTGCAGCCGCGTCCCGTGGGGCGACCTGATCAATGAGGACGACACCGAGACGTGGGGAGTGCTCGCGGACGCATTGAGGGAAATGCGAGCCTCCGCCAGCATCCTGGCGCGCCTGCCCGAGAGCTTCAGGGACTACCAATCGCGAGCATTCGAGAGGGCTGAAGCATGTATCGCCACGTAACGCAGGGCATTCGTAGGGATGCCCCCTCGCCGCAGTTCCAGGACAGCTGGCGGCGACAGCTGAAAACGGCGGACGAGATCCTGAACCGCCTATGCCAGCAGGAAGGCGTGGTTCTGGCAGACCAGGTGGGGATGGGAAAGACCTACGTCGCGTGTGCCGTGGCGGCGTCGGTGCTGCTCAGTCCGCCTCCGTGGACCCCCCTTCGCAAGCGTCAGGTTGCAATCGTGGTGCCACCGAACGTCGCCGACAAGTGGGTGGGGGAGTGGGCCAGGTTTCACGAGACCTATCTCGGCCCGGAGGTGGGTCTGCGCGGTCCTAGGGCGCCCATCACCAAAGCGGACGACTTTCTCAAGGCGATCGACGACCCGGACTCCCGACGGGCAGACGTGCTGGTGGTGACCCACACCGCCCTGTCCAGGCTCACGGTGAACCATCACATCCAGCTCGCACTGGTGTGGGCCGCGACCGGCGGATCACATCCCACCGAGAACGACCTGTATTTCCGGCGCATCTACGCGAAGTGGTGCGGCGAACACCGCGGCCTCATCGAGGACAGGAGTTACTCGACGGACAGGGTCCTCGAACTCCTGTCGCACAGCCCCGGGACGTGGCAGGACGTGTGGCGGAACCTCACGGGCATCGACCTCGGCGACGACCCGGTTCCGGACGACGTCATCAAGACGCTGGCGGGGTACGACTTCTCGGACGTGCTGGATTGCCTGGACGGTATTCCTCGGCGCCGCGTGGCCGACACGCGCCACTTGGGGGACCGGCTGGTCGCCTCTCGGGCAGAGTTGGCCAAGATCACGACCGACTTCATCCGAGAGGTGCTCGAGGGGACGAGCGCACGGTTCCCCCTGCTGATCCTCGATGAGGCACACGCCGCCAAGAACGACTGGACCAGGCTCGCCCAGCTCTTCGGTTCGCCGGAGTCCCAGACAGGGCGGGGGATCCTCCACGGCGTCGCGGACCGCATGCTGCTCCTGACCGCGACTCCGTTCGCGCTCGGGAACGATGAGTTCGTCCGCGTTCTCCGCCGGATGACGGCAGCGAGCGCGCACGGCATCGAGCGGACGGAGAGCCTCGAGACCCTGCTCACCCGGCTCGACACGGTGATGTCCGAGGCGCAGACAGCGGCTCGGATGTTCGACGACACCTGGTCCCGACTCGATGACGGCGCGGGCCGGGAGTTGGCAGCCTGGGAGCCGATCGATCCCCCGGACACACTCTCCGCCTCTGCGGCCGCCGCCTGGGCGGCTGCCACTCTGTCGGTGACCAAGCGGCAGGCGATGCACGCTGAGCTGGCGAGGTGGGTCATCCGGCACGAGCGGCCAAGGAACCGACTGGTGATCGAGGGCGACGCCATCCGGCCCGGTGGCACGCACTGTCGGGGCATCGAGGTTCCGGACGAGTTGAGCCTGCCGTTCCTGCTTGCCGCGCGGGCCCAGTCACTCTCGGAACGCGGTGCGGGCCGACCCTACTTCGCGTACGGGATCGCCTCCTCGTTCGCTGCGTTTCTGAGGATCGGTGAGGGTGACGGCGACCGGGACTCCGACGACGAGGAGCGCGGCGGCGGAGCCGATATCGATGCGAACGATCCCGTCGACGAATCGGCGTGGTACCGGCGACAGATCGAGACCGCGATCCTTGACAGCGGCGGCCAGATCAGAGCCCGACACCCCAAGGTGGACGCGACGACCACCAGGGTGCTTGACCAGTGGCGAGCGTTCGAGAAGACGGTCGT
>DIAZ01000011.1:0-337 GCA_002415925.1 Dietzia sp. UBA5065
CCCCGTCTTCACGCCGATGGGCACGCTGTCCTACGCGATGGCGGCCGGCAACGCGGTCGTGTTCAAGCCCAGTGAGCTCACGCCCGGGGTCGGCGTCTGGCTCGCGGAGGTCTGGGACTCGCTCGGCGCCTCGCAGCCGCTCATCCAGACCATCACCGGTGACGGGTCGACGGGCAACGCCCTGTGCAGGGCCGACGTGGACAAGCTCGCGTTCACCGGCTCGGCCGCGACGGGCCGCAAGGTCATGGCCGCCTGCGCCGAGACGCTGACCCCGGTCGTGATCGAGGGCGGCGGCAAGGACGCACTGCTCGTCGACAAGGACGCGAACCTGGACGCG
>DIAZ01000011.1:614-12459 GCA_002415925.1 Dietzia sp. UBA5065
GGCGGTCGTCGGTGGCGAGGAGTCGGTCGGGGACAGCGTGGTCGAGCCGATCGTCCTGGTCGACGTCCCCGAGGACTCCACGGCGATCACCGAGGAGACGTTCGGCCCGACCGTCGTGATCAACTCGGTCGTCGATCTGGAGGAGGCCGTCGAGAAGGCCAACGCCAGCAGCTACGGCCTCGGCGGCGCCATCTTCACCGGCAACCGCAAGCGCGGCCTGGCCCTGGCGGAGAAGCTCGACGTGGGCATGGTGTCGGTCAACGCGTTCCTCGCCTTCGCCGGCATCCCCGCCCTGCCGTTCGGGGGGTCGGGAGACTCGGGCTTCGGCCGGATCCACGGCGCGGACGGGCTCCGCGAGTTCGCCCGGCCCAAGGCCATCACCGCGCAGAAGTTCACGGCCCCGCTCAACCTCATGACCATGACCCGCAAGCCGCGCGACGTGAGGATCGTCAAGTGGATGCTCGCCAACGTCCAGGCGAGGATGTGAGGTGAGATGACCGCGACCGCTCCCGGGACGACCCGGGACACGACGACGACGAGGCCGGCCGATGCCGGGCGGCGGACCCTGCCCGGGGTGTTCGGACCGATCCCGTCCGACCTCGTCGTCGACGCCGACACGGAGCACCCGCTCACCGCCGATGTCCCGCTCAAGCCCGGACGCTGGTACTGGCGCGACCTCATCGCGAGTCTGGACCCGGTGGCCGACGCGGCCGAGATCCACCGCATCACCTCCGCCTACGAGTTCCCCTGGGACTACCAGCGGTCGCTGGAGCTGGCGCTGTACCGGACGTACTGCGTCCCGTCGGTCTCGGCGGTGCTGGAGCAGGCCGGCCAGTTCCGCGATCACCCGCAGAAGCGCTACGACGACACCGCGCTGCTCATGGTGGAACTGGTGGAGCACGGTTACGACTCGCCGCGCGGCAAGGAGGCGCTGCGGGTCATCAACCGCCAGCACGCCCGCTATGACATCACCAACGACGACATGCTGTACGTGCTGTCGACGTTCATCTTCGAGCCGCTCGAGTGGGTCGACGCGGTGGGCTGGCGGCGGCTGCACCCCCACGAGCGCCTGGCGGCGTTCACCTTCTACCGCGCGGTGGGCCAACGGATGAAGATCGCGGAGATCCCCGAGGACATGGGCGAGTTCCGGCGGTGGCGGGACGACTACGAGGCCCGGACGTTCCGCTACGACCGGAACAACGAGCTCATCGGGACGTACACCCTGGACCTCATGTGTTCCTGGTACCCCCGGGCGCTGCGGCCGGCCGTACGCCGGGCGGTCCTGTCGCTCGTCGACCAGGACATGTCCCGCGCATTCGGGTTCCCGTGGCAGCCGCCGTCCCGGCGTCGGGCCGCGTATGCGGCGCTGCGGGCCCGGTCCGCCGTGGTGCGGTGGCTCCCGGTGCGTCGCCGGGAGGTGGGGACGCGGGGGACGGAGAACCGGACCTACCCCGGGTATCCGACCGGCTATCGCCCCGCGGACCTGGGCGCGTGTCCCATCCAGCCCCGCGACCGCGCCGGCCAGGGGCCCGAACCGGTGGCCTGAACCTCCGGCCCGGCCGTCAGCCGGGCAGGAGCGGGATCCGCGCGAGTCGGGCGAACCTGGCAGCGGCGGCGGGGTGGAACCCCGTGCCCTGCCCGCCGTCGAGCACCACCGCCAGTGCCGCGTGGACACGGAGGCGGGCGGTGGCCTCGTCGGGCTCCGGGCCGCCCCGCGCCCGGGCGGCCTCGAGGACCAGCCCCGCCCACCGGTCGAGCTGGCCGCGCTGCGCCCGCCGGAGTCGTCGACGGTCGTCGGCGTCCAGGGTGCCGAGTTCGGAGTGGTACAGCATGAGTTCGGGGCCGTGCGAGAACGCGATCTCGACGTACTGGTCGAGCAGGTCGACCAGCGCCTCGGCCGGATCGGAGCCGGGGCTGTGCAGCGCGGCGTGCCGGTCCAACAGCTCCTCGACCAGGGTGGCCGTGCGATCCACCGCGGCGGTGAGCAGCGCGGACTTGCCCGGGAAGTGGCGGTAGAGCGCGGACGCCGCCACGCCCACGTCGGCGCCGATCGCCTCCATCGTCACGTCGTCGTACCCGGAGGTGTGGATCCGCGCGATGGCCGCCTCGATCGCGCCCTCGCGGGTGGCGGCACCCCCGCGCAGGCGCGGGGCCCGGGCCGGGATCACCGGCGGCGCGAGGTTGGTCGCCCCCGCGGCTCCCTGCGTCTCCGGGGTGGACGTCGCGAGGTCGGCCGCGATCGACGTCATCAGCGACACGGCGTCGTCCGCGGAGATCTCGATCCGGTGGTAGCCGAGGGAGGCGATGCACGACAGGATCGCGCCCGCGGCGGACTCGGCGCCCGCGTCGGGACCACCTCGTCGTCGTCCCCGGACGGCCTCGGCGAGCCGGCGGCGCATGCGGGTGTCCGCGGCGACCACCGCGGCGCGATCCTCCGCGGTGAGGTACCGGACCTGCCACCGGTAGAGCGCCGCGCGGGAGCGGTGCGCGAGCGTGGTCCTGGTGATCGAGTCGACCAGGTGGTCCAGGTCGACGGGGCCCGCGGCGGCGGAGTCGAGGTCCGACATGAGGATCGCGACGGCGTCGCGGAAGATCTCGTACTTGCCGGGGACGTGGCGGTAGAGCGCCCCGGGCGTCACCGCGAGGCGCTCGGCGATGTGCTCGACGCGCGTCGCGTGATAGCCCCGGCGGGTGAACTCCTCGGCGGCGATGAGCGCGATCTCCGCACGTCGGGACCCCGGAGGGGGGGCCTCCGGGCGCGGCGCGGGTGGTGCGGGAGGGGAGGGCACGGGGTTTCTGCTCTCGGGAGCGGCGGATCGGGGTGTGATCTTGACAACAGCGGATACAGTGGCGATAGTAAACCTGAATTCACAGATATATGTGATCGAATCCACGTGAATGTCGCAGGCCGGCGGTCGAGCACCCCGGCGTGGGGCGGAAGGGAACACCCACCCATGTCAGTGCCCGAGGCCTACATCTACGACGCGGTGCGCACGCCCCGCGGACGGGGGAAGTCCAGCGGCTCGCTGTACAGCGTCGCCCCGATCGACCTCGCCGTCGGCGTCCTCCGGTCGATCGTCGAGCGCAACAGCGGCCTCGATCCCGCGCAGATCGAGGACGTGGTGATGGGCATCGTCGGTCCGGTCGGGGAGCAGGGCGCGGTCCTGCCCCGGATCGCGGCGATCGCCGCCGGTCTGCCCGAGACGGTGGCCGGCGTGCAGGAGAACCGGTTCTGCGCCTCGGGCCTGGAGGCCGTCAACCTCGCCGCGCAGAAGGTTCGCGCCGGCTGGGAGGACCTGGTCGTGGCGGGCGGCGTGGAGTCCATGTCGCGCGTCCCGATGGGGTCCGACGGCGGCGCGTGGGCGCAGAACCCGCGGGTGAACTACGAGACCTCGTTCGTGCCCCAGGGCATCGGCGCCGACCTCATCGCCACGATGGAGGGCTTCTCCCGGCGGGACGTGGACGAGTTCGCCGCGCGGTCGCAGGAGCTCGCCTCCGCGGCCTGGGACGACGGGCGCTTCGCGCGCTCGGTGGTCCCGGTGGTGGACCTCGCCGGACGCGTCGTCCTCGACCACGACGAGCACATCCGCCGCGGCACGACCGCCGACGACCTCGCCGCCCTCCGGCCCTCGTTCGCCGCGCTCGGCGAGCAGGCCGGGTTCGACGCCGTGGCCCTGCAGAAATACCACTGGGTGGAGAGGATCGAGCACGTCCACCACGCCGGGAACTCCTCCGGGATCGTCGACGGCGCCACCGCGATGCTCATCGGCAACGCCGCGGCCGGGGAGCGCAACGGGCTCACGCCACGCGCCCGCATCGTCTCCGCCGCCGTCGTGGGGTCCGAGCCCACGATCATGCTCACCGGACCGACCCCGGCCGCGCGGAAGGCTCTCGCCAAGGCCGGCCTCACGATTGAGGACATCGACCTGTTCGAGGTCAACGAGGCGTTCGCCGCGGTGCCCATGAAGTTCGCCAAGGACCTCGAGGTGCCGATGGAGAAGATCAACGTCAACGGTGGCTCGATCGCCATGGGACACCCGCTCGGCGCCACCGGCGCGATGATCCTGGGCACCGCCCTGGACGAGTTGGAACGCCGCGACGCCCGCTACGCCCTGGCCACCCTCTGCGTGGGTGCCGGAATGGGCATCGCCACCATCATCGAACGCCTCTAGTCACGCGCCCGGCCGGACCCCCTTCAAGGACGAGAAGACCTCCTATGAGCAGCGAATTCACCAACACCATCCACTACGAGCGCGATGCCGACGGCGTGGTTGTCCTCACGATGGACGACCCCAACCAGAGCGCCAACACCATGAACGCCGACTACCTCCACTCGATGGAGGCGGCGGTCGACCGGCTCGAGTCCGAGTCCGGAGAGATCACCGGCGTCGTCCTCACCTCCGCCAAGAAGACCTTCTTCGCCGGCGGGGACCTCGGCGACATCCTGTCCATCCCCTCGGACGGCGCGGACCTGGCCGTGGAGACCGTCGAGCGCGTCAAGGGGCCGCTGCGGCGGCTCGAGACCCTGGGCAAGCCGGTCGTCGCCGCGATCGCCGGCGCCGCGCTCGGCGGCGGACTCGAGATCGCCCTGGCCACCCACCACCGCGTGGTGGTGGACTCGCCGGCCGTCCAGCTGGGCCTGCCCGAGGTGAGCCTCGGTCTGCTGCCCGGCGGCGGCGGGATCGTCCGCACCGTGCGCATGCTCGGCGTGGCCACCGCGCTCATGGGTGTCCTGCTCGAGGGCAAGCGCATGCGCCCGGCGGCCGCGTTGGAGATGGGCCTGATCGACGAGTTGGTCTCGAGCCCCGACGAGCTGCTGCCGGCGGCCAAGGCGTGGATCGCCGCCAATCCCGAGGCCGCGCAGCCGTGGGACCGCAAGGGTTACCGCATGCCCGGAGGCACCCCGTCGAGCCCGTCGCTCGGCGCCAACCTCCCGGCGTTCCCCGCCATGCTGCGCAAGCAGCTCAAGGGCGCCCCGTACCCCGCGCCGGTGGCGATCATGTCGGCGGCCGTCGAGGGTGCGGGGGTCGACTTCGCCGCGGCCGAGAAGATCGAGGCCCGCTACTTCGCCGGGCTCGCCACGGGCCAGACCGCCAAGAACATGATCCGCGCCTTCTTCTTCGACCTCCAGACGGCCAACGGGCTGGCCAAGGCCCACGGGTCCGCCGACCGCGAGCCGATCACCAAGGTCGTGGTCCTGGGCGCCGGCATGATGGGCGCGGCGATCGCCTTCGTGTGCGCCAAGTCCGGCATGGAGGTGGTCCTCAAGGACATCGACCAGGCCGCCGCCGAGCGGGGCAAGGGGTACTCCGAGAAGCTCGTGGCCAAGACCGTCGCGCGGGCCGCCGAGGGTGAGGCCCGGGACGCCGCGCAGTCCAAGGGCGATGCGCTGCTGGCCCGGATCACCCCGACCACCGACCCCGCGGCCGCCGCGGGGGCGCAGGCCGTGATCGAGGCCGTGTTCGAGGACCCGAAGGTCAAGGAGGCCGTGTTCGCGGAGATCGCGCCGCACATCGCCCCCGACGCCCTGCTGTGCTCCAACACCTCCACCCTGCCCATCACCATGCTCGCAGGCGGCGTGGACCGGCCGGCCGACTTCATCGGGCTGCACTTCTTCTCACCCGTAGACAAGATGCCGCTGGTGGAGATCATCAAGGGTGGCAAGACCTCGGAGGACGCCCTGGGGCGCGCCCTGGCGCTGGTCTCGCGGATCGGCAAGACCCCCATCGTCGTCAACGACTCCCGCGGGTTCTTCACCTCCCGCGTGATCGGCACGTTCACCAGCGAGGGCATGGCCATGCTCGCGGAGGGCGTCCCCGCCTCGACCGTCGAGCAGGCCTCGGCGCAGGCGGGCTACCCGGCGTCGGTGCTCGCGCTCATGGACGAGCTCACGCTCACCCTGCCGCGGAAGATCCGGGACGAGACGCGCGAGGCCGCCAGGGCCGAGGGCCGCGACCTTCCCGACCACCCGGGCAACGCCGTGCTCGACCGCATGATCGACGAGTACGACCGCAAGGGCCGCTCGACCGGCGCCGGGTTCTACGAGTACGACGCCGAGACGGGCAAGCGGACCCGGCTGTGGCCGGGGCTCGCCGACGCGTTCGGCCCCGCCACCGAGATCCCGCTGCAGGACGCGATCGACCGGATGCTCTTCGCCGAGGCGCTCGAGACCGTCAAATGCCTGGACGAGGGCGTGCTGGAGACCACGACCGACGCCAACGTCGGCTCGATCCTCGGCATCGGCTTCCCCGGCTGGACGGGCGGCGTCGCCCGCTACATGGACCAGTACCCCGGCGGTCTGCCCGGGTTCGTGGCCCGCGCCGACGAGCTCGCGGCGACGTACGGCGAGCGCTTCACCCCGCCGGCCTCGCTGCGCGAGAAGGCCGCGTCGGGCGGCACCTACGAGGAGGTCCAGCCGTGATCCGGACCAGGTTCACCGAGGAGTTCGGGGTCCGGCACCCGATCGTTCAGGGCGGCATGATGTGGGTCGGCCGGGCCGAGCTCGCCGCGGCCGTGTCCGAGACCGGGGCGCTGGGCATCATCACCGGGCTCACCCAGCCGACGCCCGAGGACCTGGTCGCCGAGATCGCCCGCTGCCGGGAGCTCACCGACCAGCCGTTCGGGGTCAACCTCACGATCCTGCCGTCCATCACCCCGCCGCCCTACGCGGAGTACCGCCAGGCGATCGTGGAGTCGGGCGTGAAGATCGTCGAGACCGCGGGGTCCAACCCCAAGGACCACCTCCCGGTGTTCCACGCCGCGGGCATCAAGGTGATCCACAAGTGCACCTCGGTGCGGCACGCGCTCAAGGCCGAGCAGCTGGGCGTGGACGCCGTGTCCATCGACGGCTTCGAGTGCGCGGGTCATCCGGGGGAGGACGACGTCCCGGGGCTGGTGCTGATCCCCGCCGCGGCCGCGCGGCTGACGATCCCGATCTTGGCGTCCGGCGGGATCGCCGACGCCCGCGGCCTGGTGGCCGCGCTGGCACTGGGGGCGGACGGGGCCAACATGGGGACCCGGTTCATGTGCACGGCGGAGTCACCGGTCGCGGAGGCGGTCAAGCAGCAGATCGTGGCGAACTCCGAGCTCGACACCACGCTCATCTTCCGCACGCTCCACAACACCGCCCGGGTCGCCGCCAACGCGATCTCGGCGGAGGTGGTGGCCAAGGAGGCCGAGGGTGCCGAGTTCTCGGACATCCAGCACCTCGTCGCCGGCGCGCGGGGCCGAAAGGTCTTCGAGGACGGCGACCTCGACGCGGGAATCTGGTCCGCCGGCCAGTGCCAGGGGCTGATCGACGACGTCCCCACGGTGGCCGAGCTGATCGACCGCATGATGTCCGAGGCGGAGGCGATCATCACCGACCGGCTCGCCGGGATGGTCGCGGCCGCGGAGTCGGTCCGGTGACCGCCTCCGGGCGGGACGCCGTCAGGGTCGAGCGCGACGACCTGGGCGTGGCCACGATCAGCATCAACCGGCCCGAGCGGATGAACGCGCTCGACCATGCGACCGTGACGGCGCTGACCGAGCTCATCACCGAGCACGGCGGCGACCCCGCGACGCGGGTCATCGTGCTCGCCGGCGAGGGCGGCGCCTTCACCACCGGTGCGGACCTGCAGGCCATCGGGGAGTCGGGCGGCGACGCCCCCAGCCCCGACGTCACCATGGACAACGCCGCCGCGCTCGTCCGATCGGTGCTCACCGCGCCGGTGCCGGTGATCGCCGCGGTCAACGGGCCGGCGGCCGGGGTCGGCGTCTCGCTGGCGCTGGCCTCGGACCTCGTGCTCATGGCGGAGGACGCCTACCTGCTGTTCGCCTTCACCAACATCGGGCTCATGCCCGACGGCGGCGCCAGCGTGCTGCTGCCGGCGTCGGTGGGACGATCGATCGCCTCCCGGATGCTGCTGCGCGGGGACGCCGTGTCGGCGGCGGAGGCCCTGGACGTCGGGCTGGTCCTCGAGGTCCTGCCCCCCTCGGAGCTCCGCGCCGCGGCCGCCAAGCTCGCCCGCAGGCTCGCCCGCGGGCCCCGCCGGGCGCTGGAGTTGACCAAGCGAGCCGTCACCGGTGCCACCCTCGCCGAGCTCGACGCCGCGCTCGCCCGCGAGCACGAGGGGCAGTGCGAGCTGTTGGTCTCCCCCGATTTCGCCGAAGGCGTCTCCTCGATCCTCGAGAAGCGCCGCCCCAACTTCTCCTGACCGCCCCGACGAAAGGCCAGTCATGACCACCGCCACCCACGATCCCATCGCCGACCTCCACGCCGCCCGGCGCAACCACTGGAACACGTGGGTGGCCACCCACGCCGAGATGAACCCCGACGGCGAGGCGCTGCGGTACCTCGGCCGGTCGACCAGCTGGTCCCAGCTCCACGAACGCAGCGGGCGCTTCGCCGACGCGCTCGCCCGTCGCGGGGTCGGCACGGGTGACCGGGTCATGCTCATCACGCTCAACAACGCCGAGTTCATCGAGGCGGTGCTGGGCATCAACCGGCTCGGCGCGATCGCGGTGCCGGTGAACTTCCGGCTCACCCCGGGCGAGCTGGCCTACCTCGTGAGCGACTGCACGCCCAAGGTCGTCGTCACCGACGCGATGCTCGCCCCGCTCGTCGGCGCCATCCGGGCCCAGGGCGAGGAGCCGGGCGAGCACATCGTGATCGGCGGCGAGAGCGGGACGGAGGGCCAGACGACCTACGCCGACGCGCTCGCCGAGGAGGGCGCGCCGCACGAGCCGGTCGACGTCCCCGAGGATTCCACCGCGCTGATCATGTACACCTCGGGCACCACGGGCCGCCCCAAGGGCGCGATGCTCTCCTACGAGAACCTCACCGCCCAGTCCCTGACCTGCATCCGGGTCTTCCGCCTGTTCGACGAGGAGGGGCGCGCCCTGTGCGCCGCCCCGATGTTCCACATCGCGGCGCTCGGCTCGATCGCCCCGAGCCTGCAGCTCGGCGGCGTGACCGTGGTCCACCCGCTGCAGGCCTTCGATCCCGCGGCCGTGCTCGACACCCTCGAGGCGGAGAAGATCACCAGCGTCTTCCTGGTCCCCGTGCAGTGGCAGGCCGTCTGCGCGGAGCAGCAGGCCCGCCCGCGGAACCTGGTCCTGCGCAACATCTCCTGGGGTGCGGCCCCGTCCACGGACACGATCCTGCGCGCCATGTCGGAGACCTTCCCTGACGCCCTGAACTGCGCGGTGTTCGGCCAGACCGAGATGAGCCCCATCACTTGCGCGCTCGACGGCGACGACGCGGTTCGCAAGCTCGGCTCGGTCGGCCGGGTCATCCCCACCCTCCAGGCCCGCGTGATCGATGCCTTCGGCGAGCCGGTCGGGCCGGGCGAGGTCGGCGAGATCGTCTACCGCGGCCCCACCACCATGTCCGGGTACTGGAACAAGCCCGCCGAGACCGCGGAGGCGTTCGAGGGCGGCTGGTTCCACTCCGGCGACCTGGTCCGGATGGACGACGAGGGCTTCGTGTACGTGGTGGACCGCAAGAAGGACATGATCATCTCCGGCGGCGAGAACATCTACTGCGCCGAGGTGGAGAACGTGATCGCCGGGCACCCGCGGATCCGCGAGGTCGCCGTGATCGGTCGCCGGGACGAGCAGTGGGGCGAGGTTCCCGTCGCGGTGGTCGCCCAGCACGAGGAGGAGGGGGTCGCCGACCTCTCCCTCGACGAGCTCAGCGGGTGGCTGCGCGACAAGCTTGCCGGCTTCAAGCTGCCCAAGCACCTGGTGCACGTGGAGGAGTTGCCGCGCAACGCCAGCGGCAAGGTGGTCAAGGGCGCGCTCCGCTCGGAACACGGCTCGACGGGCGTCTGACCGGAGGCCCGATGGTCTTCCATCTCCCCGCGGGCCGCGGCCCGGTCGTCGACCTGGCGGGCCAGGTCGGCTCGCTGGTCGGCTACTCGGTGTTCACCCTCGTGAGCTGCGTGCGGACCGTGGTCACGGGCAGGCTCTCGCTCGCGGAGACCCGCGACCAGGCCCTCTTCGTGGCCCGGGTGTGCTCGATTCCGGCGCTGCTGCTCATGCTGCCGGTCGGGGTGCTCGTCGCGGTGTCCGTCGGGGAGTTGGCGGGCCGGCTGGGCGCCGCCGGCTACGCGGGCGCGGTGGTGGCGTTCGTCGTGGTGGGGCAGGCGTCCGCGCTGGTCTGCGCCCTGATGCTGGCCGGGGTGGGCGGGTCGGCCATCTGCGCCGACCTGGGCTCCCGCACGATCCGCGAGGAGGTCGAGGCCATGGAGGTCATGGGGCTCGACGTGATCGAGCGGCTCGTGGTGCCCCGCGTGATCGCCACGGTGCTCGTCTCCCTGGTGATGTGCGCGCTGGTCACGGCGATGGGCGTCGCGGCCTGCCTGCTCTATCAGGTGTACGGGCAGGGGGAGTCGGCCGGCGCGTTCCTGTCCACCCTCAGCGCCTACGGCCGGCCGTCGGACCTGTGGATGGCGATGCTCAAGTCGGTCGCGTTCGCCGTGGTCTCCGCGCTGATCGCCACGTTCAAGGGCCTGCACGCCAGCGGCGGGTCGAGCGGCGTGGCGGACGCGGTCAACGAGACGGTCGTCCTGGCGTTCGTCACCGTGTTCGTGATCAACACCGCGCTGTCGGCGGTCTACGGGCTGGTCGTGCCCTCGGTCGGGAAGTTCTGAGGTGATCTCGCTCCGGGAGACCTCTCTCCGGGCGACCACCGGTCTGGCGGAGGTCGGACGCCACGTGACGTTCGCGGGCAGGGTGCTGGCGACGCTGCCCACCGCGCTGGTGCGCTACCGCAGGCAGGTGGTCAAGGAGGTCGTCGACGTGGGCTTCGGCTCCACCTCCCTCATCGCCGGCGGCGGCACCATCGGGATCGTCCTGGCGATGTCGGCGGTCGCGGCGATCATGGTGGGCGTCGAGACCTACCGCGGGCTCGACCTCATCGGCATGACGACCCTGTCCGGGATGCTCTCCGCCATGGCCAACACCCGCGAGCTCGCCCCGGTCGTCGCGTCCATCGCCCTGGCGGCCAAGGTGGGCACCGGCTTCACCGCGCGCCTGGGGTCGATGCGGATCTCCGACGAGATCGACGCCCTGGACGCGATGTCCGTCCCGACCGTCCCCTACCTGGCGGGCACCCGGGTGATCGCCACGATGATCTGCATCGTGCCGCTGTACGCGGTCGGGCTGGTGGCGACGTACATCGCCACCCGCGTGGTGGTGGTGCACGTCAACGGCGGGTCCGCGGGGACGTACGACCACTTCTTCCACATCACCCTGGGGCCGGAGGACGTCCTCTACTCGCTGATCAAGGCGGTGGTGTTCGCCCTGGTGATCGTGCTGGTCCACTGCAGCTACGGCTACCACGCCACCGGCGGCCCGGAGGGCGTCGGGCGTGCGGCCGGCCGCGCGCTGCGCACCAGCATCCTCCTGATCGGGTTCATCGACATCGTGCTCACCTTCGCGCTCTGGGGCCTGGTGCCCGAGGTGCCGGCGCTGGGGATCACGTGAGGCGGCGGGTGGCGGGTCCCACCCCCGAGCGGACCCTGGCGGTCCGGGGCGCGGTGGCCGCGCTCGTGGCCGTGGTGGTGGCGGTGGTCCTCGTCGCCCGGGGCGCGGGTCTGCTCGACGCGGGGGCCACGGTGACCGCGGTGCTGCCCGCCCAGGCGGGTCGGGTCCCCGTCCACGCCCCCGTCCACCACCTCGGCGTCAAGGTGGGGGAGGTGCGGTCGTCGGTGTCGGGCGTGTCGGGCGACGACGACGAGCCGGGCACCCGGATCGAGATGCTCATCGACCCGGAGCACGCCTCGCGCATCCCCTCGGGCGTCGTGGTCCGGGCCGTCCCGCGGACGCTGTTCGGCGACGTCCGCCTGGACCTGGTGAGCCG
>DIAZ01000011.1:12580-13505 GCA_002415925.1 Dietzia sp. UBA5065
GCTCTACGACGTGTTCACCCGCGCCAGCGACCTGCTCGTGTCGATCGAACCCGATCGGCTGCAGGTCACGCTCACCGCGCTGGATCGCGCCCTCGACGGCCGGGGCGGGACGCTGGGCCGGGTGATCGAGGACGCGGACCGGGCGGGCCGGCACCTCTCGCCCGCGCTCGAGGACACCGCCGACGCCTCCGCCGGCATCGCCTACCTCGCCGCGGACCTCGCCGAGGCGACCCCGGAGATCCTCGAGACCCTGCAGGAGGCCACGCGGCTGTCGCAGATCGTCCTCGACCGGCCGGACTCGCTCGGCCGGCTCCTGGACGCGGGGCTGGCGGTGACCGGGTCCGGGGCGGTCATGGCCGACCGCACCGTCGACGGGGCGATCCGGGTGGTCCACGACACGGGGGTGGTGTTCGACCGCACCGCCCGGAACCCCCACGGGGTCATCCGGACCCTCTACGCCATGCGCCCCATGGGCGAGGCCGGGGCGGCGGCCTTCTCCACCGGGCGGTTCGCCATCACCGCGGTGCCCTCGTTCGCCGACCCGATGCCCTACGGCCCGCAGGACTGCCCCCGTTACCCCGATCTGGCGGGGTCCACCTGCTCGGGCGCCCCCGCCCCCGACCGCGACGCCGGGCTCACCGTCGCCGCCGCGTCCGAGCGGGAGGTGATCCTGCAACTCCAGGCCGCCGCCGCGGGGGAACCCGGGTCACCGGTGCCGCCGCCCGCCGACCCCGCGGCCGGGCCCGACACCGCGGCCTGGACCATGCTCGGCCCGCTCGTGCGCGGTACCGAGGTGACGATCCGATGACCAGTCGTCGTGGCCTGCGGCCGGCCCTCGCGCTCTTCGCCTACTGCCTGCTCGGGGTGTTGTGCACGGTCCTCGTGGTCAACACGCTGCGGGTGCCGATCGGCTGGGGCGCCCGGG
>DIAZ01000011.1:13769-14574 GCA_002415925.1 Dietzia sp. UBA5065
TCGGTCCGCTACGGCGACATGCTCGGCATCCGGTACCTCTCCCTGGACCCCACCGAGGACGGCCGGCCCGCGGTCGGCGGCACCCCCCGGCTCCCCGAGGGCGCGCGGATCCCGCTGGAGTCCACCACCGACCCCGTGGACCTCACCGCGCTGGTCAACGGGTTCAAGCCCCTGTTCGAGGCGGTGCGCCCGGAGGAGGTCAACGCGCTGTCCGCCACCGTGGTCGCGGCCTTCCAGGGGGAGCCGGGTGCCATGGACACCCTCCTCGCCCGACTGGCCCTGCTCAGCCGGGACGTGGTGGACCGCCAGGACGTGTACAGCCGCCTCGCGGACAACATCACCGCGCTCAACACCACCCTCACCGGGCGGGGGGCGGACCTCCACGAGCTCGTCCGGGGCCTCGACGAGGTCTCGGGTGCGCTCGCGGAGGGCGACGGCGGCGAGCTCGCCCTGCTCATCGAGCGCGGCGACGCCTCCACGGCCACCCTCGCCTCGATGCTCCGCGAGACCGAACCCGACCTGCGGGCGAGCGTCGACTCCGCCCGGACCGCCACCGACGGGTGGATCCCCAACACCCCGGCGTTCGAGACCGCCCTGGGCAGGGCGCCGGTGTTCGCGCGGAAGGTCAACGCCCAGGCGCAGAAGGGCGGCTTCCTGGCGCTCTACATGTGTAACTTCACGGTGAAGTGGGACCACTGGGAGACGAGCCTGTTCGGGTACCGCAACTCGGGGGCCTGCCGATGAGGCCGGTGACCGTGGTGCGCGAGAGTCTGGCCGACCTCGTCCGGGACCCGAGGCACACCCG
>DIAZ01000109.1:0-1273 GCA_002415925.1 Dietzia sp. UBA5065
GTTCGAGTCCCTGATGGCGCACAAGACAACGAGAGGCCCTCCCCCGCGGGGAGGGCCTCTCGTCGTCAGAGGGGTCCGGGCCGGGGCTCAGGCCCCCCGGGCCGCCAGGTAGGCCTCGATGCGCTGGCGTTCCTTGCGCTTGTTGACCACCGAGACGGTGATGCCGCCGACGACCAGGGCGGCGATCCCCCCGAGAACAGCCAGGACGCGAGGGTCCCTCAGCGCGGCCGTGGCCTTCTCCTTGCCCTCGGCGGCGAGGTTCTTGGGATTGACCCGGTCGATGATCTCGTCCAACGTGGTCGCGAGATCGTCACGCGCCTTGGCGATGTCGCCTTCGATGCTGTCGTAACTCCTGGACACGAGACCTCCGTCGATCGCTCGTCACGCGGCGTGCCGCGGGTTCTGGACTCCGCCCACGCTACTGCACCCGGCGACGATCCGCGCCCGCGCGCCGACGCATCGGATAGGTTGGGAGGGTCAGACGCCCCGACCCCGACTCCAGGAGCACCGGTGAGTACACCACGGCTCGAGGTGGGCCAGACCGCCCCCGACTTCACGCTCCCCGACGCCGACGGGACTCCGACGTCGCTTGCGGACCTGCTCGGCACGCACGGCCGCGTTCTGGTCTACGTCTATCCCGCCGCACTGACGCCGGGCTGCACCACGGAGACCGTGGACTTCGAGACCGCGCTCCACGCGCTGCAGGAGGCCGGGATCGGCGTCGTCGGCGTCTCCCCCGATCCCCCGGCCAAGCTGACGCGCTTCCGTGACAAGCACCAGATCACCTTCCCTCTGCTGTCCGATCAGGACAAGACCATGCTCACGGAGTGGGGCGCGTTCGGGGAGAAGAAGAACTACGGCAAGACCGTCATGGGAGTGATCCGCTCCACGTTCGTGGTGGAGCACGACGGAACGCTCTCCCTCGCCCGGTACAACGTCCGGGCAAAGGGGCACGTGGCGATGGTCGCCGGTCTCCTCGGCGTGGAGTTGCCCGAGCCCGAGCCCGTGGAGGGCTGAGTCCACACATGAGCGTCGACCCCTCCGATCGCACGCCGGACCCGACCCGGGTTCCCGCGGACGACGCCGTCCAGGACGAGCTCAACATCCTGGTCCCCCGTCGCCGTCCGATCCAGGAACGCAGCCGCCGGAAGTTCCAGGCCCTGCTGTCCTCGGCCCGCGAGGTGCTCGTCGAGGTGGGCTTCGATTCCTTCACGTGCGAGGAGGTCGCCTCCCGCGCGGGGGTCCCCATCGGCACGCTGTACCAGTTCTTCGC
>DIAZ01000109.1:1375-16975 GCA_002415925.1 Dietzia sp. UBA5065
TGGCCGGAGTTGCTCAACGACTTCCTCGACCACTTGGCCGACCTGTGGTTGCGCGACCCGTCGAGGCGCGCGGTGTGGCTGGCGACGCAGGCCACCCCGGCCACCCGGGCCACGGCCGCGGTGAACGAGCGTGAGATCGCCCGGATGATCGCCAGCGTGCTCGCCCCCCTCATGCCCGCCACCGAGCGGGAGCGCCGCGCGTTCATGGCCGAGGTGCTGGTGCACGTGGCCTACTCGATGCTCAACTTCTCCGTCAGTACGGGCAACGCCACCTCGGCCTCCGCCGGTGCAGGCACGATCGCTGCAGGCACGGTCGCTGGGGGCACGGTGAGTGCGGGATCCGCCGTCGGCGAGGACATCCACGACGCCACCGTCACCGAGCTCAAGCGCATGCTCACCGCGTATCTGTGGCTCGCGGAGAAGGAAGCCCAGGCAGGCTGATCTCCTCGGGCCCGCCGCCGGCCGGGGTCTCGAGCACCACGAACGCCACCGCCGAGCCGCCGTCGTGGCTGAGCGAGACGTGCCAGCGGGCGTCGGGCCCCACCGTGGCGGCGACCTGGCGGGCCACCTCTCCGCCGAGTCGCACCGATGGCCGGCCCCACGCGTCGCAGACGGTCTCGATCTCGGCCCAGCGCAGCAGGTCGGGCGGGATCGGAGGCGGCGACCCGTACAGGGCGGCCGACCACGCCTTGACCACGGCCTCCTTGACGGCCCACCGCCCGGCCAGGTGACGGGACAACCTGTCGTCGGGGACGGCGGGGGTCGCCGACGCCCCGCGGGCCTCGGCGCGTTCGCGGCACTGCCTCCGCTCGGTGGCCGAGAACGCCCTGGCCATCCGGGTCCCCGGCTCGGCCAGGGATGCGGCGAAGGCGCCGAGGTCGACAGTGTCGACCCCGACGCCCCGCACCCCGGACGTCACCGCCCGGCGTTCTCCGCGGTCGCGGCGGCCGCAAGCACGCCGTCGGCGTCGATCCGCGCGGCCGGGTCCAGCAGCACCGCGGCCTCGCGCTCCTTGACCTCATCGGCCGACCCCTCGCCCAGCCGGCGCGACTCCGGACGGCTGTAGAGGGACTCGCCGCCGTAGATGCCGCTGGTCCGGAGGCGGGTGCCCGCCCGCTCCCGCTCGACCGCGGCCAGGCGGATCCGCTCCGACTCCTGTTCGCCGAGGGACGCCGCTACCGCGCGGTGGAACGCCTCTGGGTGCGTCACGGCGATGAGGCCGGACACGTGGCCGAAGCCGAGCGAGGTGAGCAGGCCTGCCCTGAGCGGGAACTCCCCGCCCAGCTGCAGCGCCTCCCGCAGCCACACCAGGTGGCGGTGCCGGTCGAGGACGTCGTCGACGCAGTCCAGGGCCCGGTTCGGGGGCAGGGTCCCCGAGCGCAGCATCTGGGTGAGGCCGATGAGCTGGAACGCGGCCGCCCCGCCCTTCGCGTGCCCGGTGAGCGACTTCTGCGACACCACGAACAGCGGGTTGCCGTCCGAGCGGCCGATGGCCGCCGCGAGCCGCTCGTGCAGGTCCGACTCGTTGGGGTCGTTGGCCTTGGTCGAGGTGTCGTGCTTGCTCACCACGGCCAGGTCGTCGGCCGTCAGCCCGAGCTCGGCCAGGCCGCGGGCCAGCGGCGACCGCCTGCCGCCGCGGCCGGCCCCGAGCGCGCCGAGCCCCGGTGCGGGGATGGAGGTGTGCGCGCCGTCGGCGTACGAGCCCGCCCAGGCCACCACGCCGTGGACCGGCAGCCCCATGCGGGCCGCGACGTCGCCGCGGGCCAGCAGGATGGTGCCGCCGCCCTGCGACTCGACGAACCCGCCGCGCCGCCGGTCGTTGGCCCGGCTGTAGTGCCGCTCGTCGATCCCCTTGGCCGCCATCGCCGCGGAGTCGGCCGTGGCGGACATGTCGGCGAAGCCCTGGATGCCCTCCGTGGACAGATCGTCGAACCCGCCGGCCACCACGAACTCGGCCTTGCCGGCGCGGATCTTGTCGAAGCCCTCCTCGACGCTCACCGCGGTGGTGGCGCAGGCCGCCACCGGGTGGACCATCGAGCCGTAACCGCCGACGTAGGACTGCATGACATGCGCGGCCACCACGTTGGGCAGGGCCTCCTGCAGCGTGTCGTTGGCGCGGCTGCGGCCGAGGATGCCGTCGATGTACAGCGACCTCATGCTGGTCATGCCGCCCATGCCGGTGCCCTGCGTGTTGGCGACGTCGGCCGGGTGCACGTGGGCCAGCAGCTCGGCCGGGGTGAATCCGGAGGAGATGAACGCGTCGACGGTGGCCACGAGGTTCCACGCCGCCACCCTGTCGATCCCGGAGACCATGTCCGCGGGGATGCCCCACGCGGTCGGGTCGAAGCCGGTGGGGATCTGCCCACCGACCACGCGGGTGAGCGCGGCGCGGCGCGGCACCCGGATCTCGGTGCCGGCCTTGCGGGTGACGGTCCACTCGCCGTCGTCGCTCCGGGTGACCACGGTGTTCTCCGGGTCGTCCGCGAGGTAGCCGCGAGCCTGGGCCTCGTCGTCCACCACGAAGGACAGGTCCTCCGGCAGGAACACCGAGGTGAGCTGCGGAGCGGTGTTGCCGATCATCTCGGCGCGGGCGTCGTCGGCGTACGTGCGCACGCCCACCCGGGCCAGGACCTCGTCTCCGAAGCGCTCCGCGATGTCGGCCTCGTCGATCGGGTCACCGGTCCCGGCGACCACCCAGCCGGCGCGCGGCGAGTCCTCCCACTCGATGAGCCCGGTCGACCAGGCCAGCTCGACCACTCCGGCGGCGCTGAGCTCGCCGGTGGTCTCCACCTCGAAGCGGGTGCGGGCGCTGCCGTAGGGGCCGACCTCGCCGGCGCCGACGATCACGACCATGTCCTCGAGGTCCTGCGTGACCTCGCCCCACTCCGGGCGCTCGTCCGCGGTGACGGTCTGCAGCGACGGCAGCGCGGCGATGGTCCCGTCGGCGTCCTCTGTACCGGTCTCGGTCGACGCGGCCGGCCGGTCCGCCGCGAGGGCGGCCATGTCCAGGTTCGCGGTGCCGAGCCCGCCGGTGAGGTCGACGGTGACGGGGGCGTCACCGGCGGCCTTCCGGACGGACGGCGTGCACGAGTGCAGCAACTCGGCGGCGATCCCGGCGGTGGACCAGGTGGTCACGCCCGCGGCCTCGACGGCCTCGACGAGCGGGTCGTTGTGGCCCATGAGCCCGGTGCCCCGGACCCAGCCGATGATCGCGTGGACGAACGTCACGCGCTCGGACCAGGACTTCTCGGAGCCCCACTTGGCCATCACGGCGTCGAGCGCGGCCTTGGCCTCGCCGTACGCGCCGTCGCCGCCGAAGATGCCCCGGTTGGGCGAGCCCGGCAGGACCACGTGCAGTCGGGAGTCGACGTCGGTGTCGGCGCCGATCGCGCCGAGCCCGGCGACGAGCTTCTCCACGCCCCACAGCAGGACACGCATCTCGGTCTCGGCCCGCGGGCCGGCGTCGGCCATCGAGCCCTGGACCCGGGGTGCGGCAAACGGGAAGAGCAGCGTCGGGGTGAGCGCCGGCTTGAGCACGGTGGTCTGGCCACCGGCCGACTCGGCGTGCTCGGATCCGACCCACTCCACGAGAGCGTCGACGTCCGAGTACGAGGTGAGGTTGGCCGGCAGGACCCACAGCGCGGCGCCGCCGCGGGCGTGGGAGCGGTAGAGGTCCTTGAAGAAGGCCAGCTTGGCCTGGTCCAGGGTGGAGGTGGTGGCCACCACGGTGGCCCCGCCCGCCAGGAGGCGCGCGGTGACGGCGGCGGCGATGGAGCCCTTGCCGGCGCCGGTGACGACGGCGACGTCGCCCGCGTACTCGCCGACGAACTCCTCGGCGGCGACCTCGGAGATCTCCCGGTAGGCGCTCGCCAGGGCGTCGCGGCGGGCGCCGGTCGCCCGGGCCGCCCACCAGCGCGCCTGCTCGGCGACGATCTCGCCGGCGCCGCGGAAGGACTCCGCGGAGTCGGTCGGGACGTCGGTTCGCGTCCACAGGCGGGCCAGGTCCTCCCGCGCCGAGGCCCAGCGGTCGTCCATGAGGACGGCGCGGGCGGCGTCGAAGGCCGGTGCCACCACGCGGCGCCAGTCGGTGCCGAGCTCGGCGGCCACGAGGTCGGCGAGCTCGGAGTCGGGGTCGGCCTCGGCCAGCAGGTCGACCGCGTCCGGCTCGAGGTGCCCGAGGCGGGTGAGCAGGCCGCGGGCGGCCTCCGCGAGGACACCGTCCGGGCCGGTGAGGCCGTCGGCGAGCTCGGTCAGCGCCGCGGAGTCCACGACCCCGCCGCCGCCGGCTCCCGAGGACGGCATGGCCACGGCCACGCCGTTGGCCGCGCCGACGGACCGGACGGCCGCGTCGATGAGCGCGTCCAGACCGGACGCGTCCTTGACGCCGGCGGCGTCGAGGGTGGCCAGGTCGCCGCCCCGGACCGAGGCCCCGTCACGGGTGCCGAGGGCGATCTCGGCGGTGACGTGCTGCGCCCAGCCGGTGCCGAGCTCCCAGGGGCCGGTCACCCGCTCGGTGATGTAGGCGGCCCGCTTGCCGGTCCGGCCGAGGACCGCGCGCAGCGCCTCGCCGACCGCGTCGGACAGGACGGGTCCGAAGGGGGCGTACCCGCGGGCCAGTCGCGAGACCTGGTCCGCCAGGGTCGGGAAGTCCGCCTCCGCCGCGCCGTCGATGGCGCCCAGGCTCAGTTCGGTGCCCAGGTCCAGCAGCAGCTGGTTGCGGCGCGAGGAGACGCCGTCGCACAGCGTCTCGATGGAGTCGCCCGCCGCGATCTGCTCGGGACGGACCTTGGTACGCAGGGCCACCAGCATGCGGGTGGCCGCGGGGGCGCCGAAGGTCAGGTCGTCCGGGCGGGGCGCGCCGGGGGCGGCGGTCGCGGCCGGAGCCGCGCTTTCTGATCGGTCCGCACCGGCCGTGCCGGGGGTGTTGACGGCCGGTGCGGGGTCTGTGGGGGCCGCCGAGTCGGCGGCCGGGGTGGAGGACCCGGTGGCGTCCACCGAGTCGTCGTCGTCGACCTCCACGCTGGGCGGCAGGGTGCCGTACAACGTCGCGGAGTCGCGCTCGACGTTGATCACCTGGGCGCGGGGGCCCCGGTGCGTGGGCAGGTCGAGGGTCTTGGAGGCGAGGTTCGCCACGGTCGGGGCGTTGGCCACGCCGACCTCGATGAAGCACTCGATGCCGAGTCCACCGCGCTCTACGGGCGTAAAGAGCAGCTCCTGGGTCTCGATCCAGCGGACCGGGCTGGCGAACTGCCAGGCCAGCAGCTCCACGAGCAGCAGCCGTCCGAGGCGCACGGGCGTGGCCGACCAGGCGTCCCAGTTGGCCAGCACGTCGGCCAGCGCCTCGGCGGGCACGAGGTCGGCGATCTCCTGCACGAAGTCCCGCTCGAGGCTGAACAGTCGCGGCACGAGGTTGGGGATGTACCGGCCCACGAGCACCGAGATGTCGATGTCGTGCGGGATCAGCGCGTCGAGGGTGGCCCGGAAGTCCGGGACCCCGCCGCGCAGGACGGTGGAGTGGAACGGGACGTCGATGCCCGGCACCAGGATGAAGGCGTTCTTGCCGCCCGAGACCTCGAGCTCGCGCGTCACGGCCTTCTCCAGCGCGTCGCAGCCGGCGACGGTGCCGGCGAGCGCGTACTGGGAGCCGGCGAGGTTGTAGTTGACGATCTCGATGAACTCGCCGGACTCGCGCGCCACCCGGGCGACCCAGTCCACCACCTCGTCGTCCGAGATCCCCATCTGCGAGGGGCGGATCGCGGCCATGCGGTAGTCGGAGCGCCCCTGCGCGTCACGCGGGACCAGCTGGTGCATGGTCGATCCGCGCTGGAAGACGATCTCCAGGAGCGGCTCGAGCTCGAGCACGCCGGAGATGGCGGCCAGGGCGTCGTACTCCCCGATCGAGTGGCCGGCGAAGTAGGCGTCGGCCGAGAACAGGCCGTCGGCCTCGAGCTCGGCGCGCTGCGCCACCGCAAGGCACGCCATGGCGACCTGGGTGAACTGCGTGAGGTAGAGCACGCCGTCGGGGTGCCGGTGGACGGTGCCGCGGACGGTCACCTCGGTGGGGTTCTCCCGGACGAGCGCCAGGATCGAGAAGCCGAGGGCCTCGCGGGTGTGCGTGTCGGCGCGGTCCCAGACCTCACGGGCGGCCGGGCAGCGGGTGCGGCCCTCCATGCCCATCCCCTTGGCCTGGATGCCCTGGCCCGGGAAGGCGTAGACGGTGCGCGGGGCCTCGGTCAGGGCGGTGGCCGCCATGACGGTGGCGCCGTCGACCGTGCACGTGACCTCGAGGACCTGGCCGCCTGAGTGGCGGCCGGTCTGGACGGCGCGGACCGTGATGTGGTCGCCGGGGCGGACCGGGGCGAGCATGCGGGCGGTCCAGCCGGCGATCCGCAGGGCGGGGGTCTTGCCGTCCGAGGACTGGACCGCGTGCTGGGCGGCTGCCGAGAGCCACATGCCGTGGACGATCACGCCGCCCAGCCCTGCCAGGTCGGCCGCGGTGTCGGAGACGTGGATCGGGTTGTGGTCGCCGGAGACCAGCGCGAAGGCGGTCATGTCGTGCGGCGCGGTGAGCGTGGTGGACACCCGCAGCTGGCGCGACGTCCCGGCGGGCTCGACGGCCCCTCCCGACGGGGTGACGAGCGCCCCGCCGGCCGGGCGGGGGTCCCCCACCTCGGCGCGGCCGGTGCGGCCGCGGATGGCGAACCGCTCGGACAGGGTGCACAGCGGGGCGCGGGCGCCGTCCGCGGCGACCGTGGCGACCTCGACGGACACCTCCACCACGCGGCCGAGGTCGGTGTCGCGGACCCCGCCCGACCGGGCGACGACGGCGAGGTCGGTCGTGGACTGCGGCAGCGCCGCGTGCATGCGGACACCGTGGTCCAGGTGGACCAGGTCGAGCAGCCCCTCGACCACGGTCCCGGCGCCGCCCGGGCGGCGGGCCTGGCCGAGCACCGCGAACACGGCCGGCCACGCGGCGCCCACGAGGGCGTCCGGCACGCCGTCCGAGGCGATGAGCGAGGTGGGCAGGCTGCCGGCCGTGACGCCGGTGTGGTCGGAGGCGAGGGTGGGATCAAACGTGAAGCGGGCGGTCGCGACCCCGCCGTCGACCTCGGGAAGCGAGTCGATCACGGCGCCGCCGGCGCCGCTGCGCCCGACCCCCGCCGCGGTGGCGAGCAGGGTGCGCATGGCCGACTCGGCGGCCTCGTCGGTCACGACCGGCGCGGCGCCGGTGGCCACGGACTGGCCGAGGGCGATGGTGATGGTCATCTCGGACGGGCCGATCGGCAGCGTCAGGTCGACGGTCCGGCCGTCGGCGGCCGGGGTGAGCACGGCGCCGGTGACCGGGTGGCGGCCGACGCCCTCGGCATCGATCTCCCAGGCGTGGAGCACGCCCAGGCGGTGGACCGGGCTCACCACGAGCCGGCCCGCCCACGAGACGTCGGGGGCGTTGAGGACGTCCGCGACCGGGCCCTGTGCGGTGGTCACGGTGCCCCGGCGGCGACCGCTGACGGCCTCGGTGGAGGGCAGGTAGCCGCGGACGCGGTCGGCCGTGGCGCTCTCGAAGCGGTCGAGCAGCTCGCCGACCGGCTCGTCGACGCGGGTGATCCCGGCGACCGCGGTCGTGCCGGGGATGACGCACACGGCGTCGGCGTCGTAGCGGGCGTCGTGGGCCTGCCACAGGGAGTCCGAGCGCCACCAGCGGCGCACGTCCCCGTCGATGACCGGCACGAACGGCACGGGCTTGCCGGGCAGCCGGCAGATGTCGAGGAACTCGATCGCGTCGGCGGGGTGCAGCGTGGCCGTGGCCAGCTCGGGGTAGCGGGCGGCGAGGGTCCGGACGACCTCGGCCGGGCGCTCCATCGCCTCGACGCGCGGGAAGGCCGAGAGGATGCGCCCGGTGTCGACGGAATCGAGGCGGGCCTCGGTGCGCTGCACCATGCGGTGGAAGCGGTCGCGGATGGTGGGATCGAGCCACACGGAGGCGGCGGAGTCGGGCGCCGAGTCGGGCGCGGCCGAGAGCTCGGCGAAGCGGCGCAGCCACTGCTCGTAGGTCATGGACTCGAGGTCACCGAAGTAGGGCTTGGCGGTGCCGTTGATCGCGGCGATGATCTCGTCGCGGCGCGCGGCCACAGCGTCGGCGTCACCGGCGACCTCGTCCAGCAGCCGACCGGTGCGGGCGGCGGTGTTGTCGATCTCGTGGATGTCGGCGCCGAGCTGGCTGCGGCCGGAGGCCATGCCGCCCTCGGCGTGGCCCGCGCCGACCCAGTGGTCCACGCCCACGGTGTCCACCAGGAGCTGCTTGACCTGGGGGCTGGTGGTGGCCTCGAGGGTGGCCATGGCGGCGGTGCCCACGAGGATGCCGTCGACGGGCATGGCCGGGTAGCCGTGGGCGTTGGCCCACGAGCCGGTGAGGTAGTCGGCGGCCCGCTCCGGGGTGCCGATCCCGCCGCCCACGCACAGGACCACGTTGGGCCGGTCGCGCAGCATAGGGTAGGTGGCCAGCAGGAGGTCGTCGAGGTCCTCCCACGAGTGGTGGCCACCCGCGCGGCCGCCCTCAACCTGGACGATCACCGGCATGTGCGGAACCTCGGCGGCGATCCGCACGACCTGGCGGATCTGCGCGACGGTGCCCGGCTTGAAGCTGACGTGGCGCAGCCCGGCCTCGGTTAGCTCGGAGATGAGGGCCACGGACTCGTCCAGCTCGGGGATGCCGGCGGTGACGATCACGCCGTCGAACGGGATACCCGCGGCGCGGGCCCGCTGCACGAGGCGCTTGCCACCCACCTGGAGCTTCCACAGGTACGGGTCGAGGAAGAGCGAGTTGAACTGGGCGCTGCGACCGGGCTCGAGGAGCTCGGCCAGGCGCCGGGTGTTCTCGGCGAAGATCGCCTCGGTGACCTGGCCGCCGCCTGCGAGTTCCGCCCAGTGGCCCGCGTTGGCCGCGGCGGCGACGATCTCGGGGTCGACGGTGGTCGGGGTCATCCCGGCCAGCAGGATCGGGGAGCAGCCGGTGAGGCGCGTGAACGAGGTCTCCACGTGGACGCTGCCGTCGGGGAGGGAGATCAGCTGCGGCTGATAGGCCGTCCACGGACGCTCGATCTCCGGCGTCGCGCCCGGGGTGAAGAGGTTCCGCAGCCCGCCGCGGGTGGCCGCGGCCACCACGCCGACGCCCTGTCCGCGGACCACGGAGCGGTTGAGGCGGGTCAGGGCCTCGCCCGGCCCCATGTCGAGGATCCAGTCGGCGCCGGCGTGAAGCGTCTCCGCCATCTCCTCGACCCAGTCGACCGGTTCGGTGAAGACCTCGCGGGCCAGCGAGGCCGCGCGCTCGGCGTCGAGGCCGCAGCGGCCGGCCCAGTGGTAGACGACGTCCACGGCCGGCGCCATGGCCGGATGGTGGAAGCCCACCTCCACGTCCAGCGGATCGAATACGGGGGCGAAGATCTCGCCGCCGGTGAGTTTGGCCTCGCGCCGACGGCGCGACTCCGCCTCGAGGTCGGCGCAGTGACTCCGCAGGTCCTCGAGGTCGGTCGGCCGGCCCACCACGACGTGGCGGCGCTGGGCGTTGCGGATGGAGACCGAGGGCCGGAGGGAGGGGTCGACCCCGGAAAACAACTCCTCGACCAGGGCCCGCAACTCCTCGCCGTCGATCCCCGACACGCCCACCATGGGGCTGGACTCGCCGCGGCGGAAGAGGCCGACCCGGCGCCCGACCAGGGTGGCGGCCGCACCGATGAGCTCGGCCACCGCGAGGAGCCGGTCGTCGATCGAGCCGAAGGTCTGGACCGACTCGACGGCCAGGATCCCCTGCGAGTGACCCACGACGGCGGCGGGGGCGGTGTCGTTGACGTCGAAACCCTCCGCCGCCAGCGCGCGGATCGCACCGATCTGGGTGAGGAGAACCGCCGGTAGCGAGACCGCCGCGGAGGAGAGCGAGGCGTCGTCCGGGAGATGGCCGTGATCCTCGTCCTCGCCCGTGGTGGTGTTGGCCCACTCGATGGGCCGGAAGCCGTGGGTCCGGACCACCGCGATCTCGTCGTGGACCGGCTCCGTGAGCGCGACGGAGGAGTCGACGAGGTCCTGGAGTTCGGGGCCGATCCCCGTTCCGTCGATCAGGTCGCTCAACGCGTCACGCCACGCGATCCCCTGGCCACCGAAGGCCAGCGCGTAGGCGGTGCCCTCACGGAGTTCGTCCGCGAGAGGGCTGGTCCGGCGGCGGGCCGCATCTCCGGTCTCGAGCGGGCGGGGGGTGAGGTCGCGGTCGTCGATCGTCACGTGGGGAACTCCTTGGCACTTGCGTCAGGGACATCTGTGCCGAACCAGTGACTGGTCCGGCGCAGCGCACAGACTGCCACAGAAACTTGAGGGAGTCCTCAGCTTGATGGGGTACGACCGACCTGTTCGGGGTCGCGCCCGGGCCGCGAGGCGTGACGCTCATCACAACAGGACATGATGGCCTCCTCATCTTCACAGGTGAGGGGGGCCTCAGGTTTGCCAGGCGGGGCCGTTATCCAATCGTTATACGATGCCCAGGGGAATCGGCGCCGGCCCCGGCGTGTCGCGCCCGGCCCCCGCCGTCACGCGCCGCAGCGGAGCGCGGCCATCTGGGCGGCGTCGAGCCCCCCGGCGGGACAGAGATCGGCGGTCAGCCTCCGCGGCCCGGACGACCATTCGACGTGCGCCGTGCGCACCGCGTCGCCGAACGCGAGCGTCACCAGACCGCCGACCCCCGGGACCTCGTCCGTAGCCAAGCCGCCCTCGCCGATCGTCTCGACCGCGGTCACCTCGGCGACCGTCGCGGGGCCCGGGGCGGGGATGAGCCGCAGCCGGATCGCCGTGCCGTCGTACGCGCCGACCCACGCCGCGAACTCGCCCGTCCCGTCGGGCCGCAACTCGAGCGTGTATCCGTGCGAGATCCACGAGCCGGTCTCGCGCACCACCTCCGCCGGGGTGGGGACCGCGGGGCCGGTCACCGCCGGGGCGGCCCCCGTCGGCACCGCGACGACCGTCGCGGCCCCCGCCATCATCACGGCGAGAGCGGTCGCCAGCGCCCCCCGCACGATCCCCCGACCCGCGCCACCTGTTCTCATGAATTCAACCTAGCCCCACCAGTCACACCGCGCGATACAGTACTTGCGTCGAATCGGTCACCAAACGGCAACTGGCCGACTACAAGTAGTAGATCGGCTGCCCGGAGCACTGAGTCTCCCCCTCTAGGAGGACGTCATGACCACACCCGCCGCCAAGGCCGGGACGCGACCACGGGAGACCTTCTCCCGACGGTCCGTCTTCGTCTTTGCCGCCATCGGTTCCGCCGTCGGCCTCGGCAACATCTGGCGCTTCCCGTTTGTCGCCTACGACAACGGGGGCGGCGCGTTCCTCATCCCCTACCTGGTGGCGCTGCTCACGGCGGGTCTACCGCTGTTGTTCTTCGACTACGCCATCGGCCACCGCTTCCGCGGGTCCGCACCGCTGAGCTTCCGGCGGATGAACCGGTTCGCCGAGCCGATCGGATGGATCCAGGTCCTCGTCGCCTTTGTGATCGCCGTCTACTACGCGGTGATCATCGGCTGGGCGGCGTGCTACGCCTGGTTCTCGCTGGACCAGCGCTGGGGCCAGACGTACGAGGAGTCCGCGACCTTCTTCCTCGAGGACTTCCTCAAGATGGGCAGCGGCTTCGGGGTGGACTTCGTCCCGATGATCGCCATCGTGCTCGTCGCGGTCTGGGTGATCACGCTCGGCGTCCTGCTCGCCGGCGTCCAGAAGGGGATCGGCGGCACCGCGCTGGTGTTCGTGCCCCTGCTCGTCGTGCTCTTCGCGGCGCTCGTCATCCGCTCGCTGTTCCTCGACGGCGCGATGGAGGGGCTCAACAAGTTCTTCACCCCGAACTGGGCCGTGCTCACCGAGCCGAGCGTGTGGATCGCCGCCTACGGGCAGATCTTCTTCTCGCTCTCCGTCGGCTTCGGCATCATGCTCACCTACTCCTCGTATCTCAAGCGCAAGACCAACCTCACCAGCTCCGGCCTGGTGGTCGGCTTCTCCAATTCCGCGTTCGAGGTCCTGGCCGGCATCGGCGTGTTCGCCACCCTGGGCTTCCTCGTCTCCACCTCGGCCGGCGCCGGATGGGATGACGTCGGCGGCGGTCCGGGGCTGGCGTTCATCGCCTTCCCCGCCCTCATCTCGCAGATGCCCGGCGGGCCGATCTGGGGCGTGGTCTTCTTCATCTGCCTCATCCTGGCCGGCCTCACCTCGCTCATCTCGATCGTCGAGGTGGTGATCTCCTCCTTCCAGGACAAGATCGGCGGCTCGCGCACCGTCGCGACCCTGGCGATCGGCGTCCCGATGGCCGTGATCTCGCTCGTGCTCATGCCCACCGAGCAGGGCCTGCAGAACCTCGACATCATGGACAAGTTCTCCAACAACCTCGGGATCGTCGGCATCGCGCTCATCGCCCTGTGCTCGGTGATGTTCGTCCTGCGACTCGGGCCGCAGCTGCGCGACCACCTCAACTCGGTCTCCTCCTGGAAGGTCGGGACGTTCTGGCTCTTCTGCCTGGCCGTCCTCACCCCGATCGTCCTGGCGTACGCGCTCATCACGACCATCATCGAGCTCATCAACGAGCCCTACGAGGGCTACGACGCCGCCGTGCTCGGGGTCTGGGGGTGGGGCATGCTCGCCACCGTCCTCGTTCTCTCGGTGATCCTGTCCGCACTGCCGTGGCGCGGATCCCGGCAACTCGACGGCCCTCCCTCCGTCGACGACGATCCGAGCGACTACACCTACGAAGAGGGCCTCACCCGACCCGCCGCGACCCCGGCACCCACCCGCTCCCCGAAGGAGGCCTGAGTCATGGACGCTCCCGCGCTCATCATGATGGTGCTGTTCCTGCTCGTGATCTGGGGCGGACTCGTCGCCAGCATCATGCACTACGTCGCCAACCCGGACGCCGAGGACGGCGCTCCCCCCTCACTGCCGCGCGAGCTCTAGATCCCGCCCGGCGCACCCGGACGTCGACTACCCGTCTTCCCTCCAGTAGGTCCTCGGCCACTCGGACTTCGGAGGGAGGTTGTCGATCTCCGGCTTCTGCCACTTCGACCTCGGGGGCAGGTGGTCGCGGTTGATGGCGCCGGAAACACGAGGCTCGGAGACGGTGCCCGTGATGAACCACTCGACCTCGAACTGCTCGGGGCTGTAACGGTGGATCAGACCGAGTGGGGAGAGAATCATCCAGTCGCCCCGCTTCACGTTCTGTTGGACAAGCCCCTTGTACGCGCCGAACCTGAACGCGGGGGGGTACCAGGCCTTGTTGACGTGAGGCAGGATCCGTCGGTCGTACGGGTCGGCGTCCCCGCCCGTGACAACCAGGTCACCGAACATGTGCCTGATGACGTCCTCGTTCTCAGGCAGCGAGCGGACAGCGATGAACTGACTCTCCCGATTCAGGGGTTCCGTACGACCCCTCTCCGCCTGTGCTCTCGAGACGACGGCTACCACCTCGCCCATCGCTGGCCTCCCCACCGCGTAGAGATCGGATATCCCACCGCGAAGGATGCACCACGCATACGACAGGGGTGCGCCCGGGGAGACTTGAACTCCCACGTCCGTAGACACTGGAACCTAAATCCAGCGCGTCTGCCAATTCCGCCACGGGCGCGTCACCCGGGGGTACCGGGCGAGGTGAGTTTACCCGGAGGTCGGCGGTACCGTGGAGGCGTGTCCGACACCCTGGGTTCCCCCGCGACCGGAAGCGCCACCGCGTCCGGCGAGTCGGCGTCGACCAGGGTCAGGCATCGCCCCGCGTGGATCGCGTTCGTCACCCTGGGCGCGATCTTCTGCCTGGGGATGGGGCTGTGGCAGCTCGCCCGGTACCGGGAGGCCACGGGGACCGTGCAGAACCTCGGGTACACGTTCATGTGGCCGTTCCTCGCCGGGTTCCTCGTCTACGCCTACGTGAAGTACGTGCGCATGGAGGCCGAGGAGGCCGACCGCATCTCCGCCACGGACGGCGCCGTGGGTGGCCATGCCGCGCGGGTCCGGGGCGAGGAGCGGGACGACGACGACGAGGTCGACCGCCCGTCCGGAACCGCGCCGACCGCCGGGACGAACCAAACCGGCCGGCGCCGCGGTCCCGTCGTGACGGAGATCCCCTCCGACCTGCTGCCGACTCGTCGGCCCGCCCGCGACGAGGGGGCCCGGGACGAGGGCCTGGACGCCTACAACGCATATCTCGCCGAGCTCGCCCGGAAGGACCGGGCCGACGGCACCCACCAGGAGAAGCCCGCCACATGACCGCCGCAGCCACCACGCACACCGACGACCGCACGCCGGATCCCGACGGAAGGATCCGCGGGGCCCTCACCCGGTACCGGGTCCTGGCCTGGATCACCGGCGTGTGGCTCCTGGTCCTCACCGCCGAGATGGTCTACAAGTACCTGATCCTGGACAGCTCGTCCGACGCCCCCGACTGGTTCACCTACATCGGGCAGGCCCACGGCGTCTTCTACATCCTCTACCTGTTCATGACCCTCGACCTGGCCATCAAGGCCCGCTGGCCCGCGGTGCGGACCCTGCTCACCGCGCTGGCGGGGACCATCCCGTTCCTGTCGTTCTGGTTCGAGCACATCCGGACCCGGGACGTCCGGGCGCAGTACGCGGTCTGACGTCAGCCGAGGGCGGCGAGCTCCCGCAACGCCGGCACGAGCGCGCGCAGTGCGCGGCCGCGGTGGGACGCCGCGTCCTTCTCCCCCGGCGTGAGCTCGGCGGCCGCGCGGTCCGTGCCGTCGGGGAGGAAGACCGGGTCGTAGCCGAACCCGCCCTTCCCGCGGGGCCCGCGCAACACGCTGCCCGGCCAGCGCCCCTCAGCGACCGTCTCGCCGTGGGCCACCCCGTCCGCCGGGCTGGGCGCCGGGCCGGGCGCCGGGCCGGGCGCCGGGCCGGGCGCCCGACCAGTCGCCGTGCCGGGCACACCCGGGCCGACCAGCGCGCAGGCGGACACGAACGCCGCGCCGCGGCGGTCGTCGGGGACGTCGGCGAGCTGCGCCAGCAGGAGCGCGTTGTTCGCCGCGTCGTCGCCGTGCCGGCCGGCCCAGCGCGCGGAGAGCACGCCGGGCATCCCGTTCAGGGCGTCCACCGCGAGCCCCGAGTCGTCGGCCAGGCACGGCAGCCCGGTCGCCCGGGCTCCCGACCGGGCCTTGATGAGCGCGTTCTCGGCGAAGGTGGCGCCGTCCTCCGGCTCCTCCGGGAACCCGGGCACCTCGTCCAGGCCGATCGGCTCGATCCCGACGATCCCCTCCGCCTCCAGCACGCGGCGCAGCTCGGCCAGCTTCTTGGCGTTCCGGCTGGCCACGAGCAGCCGCACGGTCACCGCTACCGCCCCTGGGACCGCGCGAGCGCGGGCGTCGGGAGCGCACCCGGGTAGGGGGCCGCCAGCGCCTCGCGCTGCAGGGCGAACAGCCGCTCGCAGCCGGCCTGCGCGGAATCGAGCATCGCGTCGAGGGTGTCCCGACCGAACGCGGCGCCCTCGGCGGTCCCCTGGACCTCGACGAGCTCCCCGGCATCGGTGCAGACGACGTTCATGTCCACCCCGGCTCGCGAGTCCTCCTC
>DIAZ01000109.1:17233-28415 GCA_002415925.1 Dietzia sp. UBA5065
CCGCCCACCTTGCCGCGCACCGACTCGCGGCCCGAGCGCTCGTGGGTCGCCGCCGGGAGCATCGCGTACTCGGCCGTCAACCAGCCCAGCCCCGAGCCCCTGCGCCACCGGGGCACGCCCTCGGTGACGCTGGCCGTGCACATGACCCGGGTCTGCCCGAAGGTGACGAGGACCGACCCCGCCGGGTGCGAGGTGAAGCCCCGCGTGATGGTCACGTCACGGAGGTCGCCGTCGGCGCGTCCGTCTACTCTGCCGTCAGAAGATGAGGTCACGACCGCCGATCCTAGCTGGTCACCACGCCCGGGGACCCGGTGCTACACGTCGATCCGCAGATCCGGCTCGGCCAGCAGGACCTCGCCGCTGAACTCGACGGCGGCCTCCGCGCGGACACGCTCGCGGTCGGTCCACGGCGGGATGTGGGTCAACACCAGCCGCCCGACCCCGGCCCGCCGGGCGGTGCGACCGGCCTCGGCCCCCGACATGTGGATCCCCGGCGGCCGGCCCTCCTCGTGCGTCCACGACGCCTCGCAGAGCAGGACGTCCGCGCCGGCCGCGAGGTCGACCAGCGCGTCGCAGTAGGCGGTGTCACCGCTGTAGACCAGGACGCGACCGGACACCGAGGTCAGGCGCATCCCGTAGGACTCCGGCGGGTGATCCACCCGACCGGCCCGCACGTGGAGGCCCACCTCGCCGTCGTGGCCCCTCATCTCCACCTCGGGAGTGACGTCCCACGACCCGACGTCGAAGGTGTCCGACAGGTCGTCCACCGCCCCGGGCTCCTCCGCGGAGGCCACCCCGATCCGGTACGCGGTGCCGGACGGCCCGATGAGCGGGACCCGCCGCGCCCGTTCGGCCTCCGGCCCGTAGCGCCGCAGCACCAGCAGCCCCGGGACGTCGAGGCAGTGGTCGGCGTGCAGGTGGGACAGCAGGACCGTGGCGTCCTCCGGCGAGACGAAGCGCTGCAGCGCCCCGAGCACCCCGGGCCCCATGTCGATCACGACCGGGGCCACCCCGTCGACCTCCACGAGGTACCCGGACGCCGGCGAGGTGGGTCCGCCGATACTTCCCGAGCACCCGAGGACAGTCAGAAACATGGGGACCATCGTGCCACGGCGGCACCGGCACCGTCCGGACGGTGCCCCTGTCGGCGGACCGCGGTACGGCGCGACCGGAGCGTCACGAGCCGTCCACGCGGCCGACCGCGACCAGTCCCGGACCGAGGAACCTCGACGCCACCCGCCGGAAGCTGTCGGGGTCGCCGGTGACGAGGAACTCGCGGGTGGCCGGCACGGACGGGTCGTGGGGGCGCAGCAGGTCCTCCGTCGTGAGGACGCGCAGCACGTCCTTGGCCGTCTCCTCCGCGCTGGACACCAGCGTCACGTGGTCGCCGACGGCCAGCTGCACCACCCCGGACAGCAGCGGATAGTGGGTGCAGCCCAGGACGAGGGTGTCCACGTCGGCGTCCCGGATCGGGGCCAGGTAGGCCTCCGCCAGTCCCAACACCTGGCGCCCGCTGGTGATCCCGCGCTCGACGAACTCCACGAACTTGGGGCACGCCACCGAGGTCAGGTCCACCCCGTAGGCGGCGGCCACCGCGTCGTCGTAGGCCCGGGACGCCACTGTCGCGCGGGTGGCGATCACCCCGATCCGGCCCGAGCGGGTGGTGGCCACCGCGCGCCGCGCCGCCGGCTGGATCACCTCGATCACCGGGACGGGGTAGCGCTCGCGGGCGTCGCGCAGCATCGCCGCCGACGCCGTGTTGCAGGCGATCACCAGCGCCTTGACCCCCCGGCCCACCAGGGAATCCGCCACCGCCAGCGCGTGGCGCCGGACCTCCGCCAGGGGCAGCGGACCGTACGGACCGTTGGCCGTGTCGCCGACGTACACCAGTGACTCGTCCGGGAGCTGGTCCATGATCGCGCGGGCCACGGTGAGGCCACCCGCGCCCGAGTCGAACACCCCGATCGGGGCCTGCGGATCGGGCGCCGTCACCTCGGCGGTCCGGCGGTCCACCGCACCTGCCCGGCGGTGACGGCCCGGGGCTTCCTGTCACGCTTGTGGCCGTACGCCGCCACCACGCCTCCGATCGCACCACCGAGGTGCCCCTGCCAGGAGACGCCGTCCTGCAGGGGGGACAGCCCGGCGAGCGCCCCGAGCCCGTAGTAGAAGCCGATCAGCACACCGATGATCAGGTGGAGGAAGCTGCGGGTGAACAGGCCCCTGACGATCACGTAGAAGATGTAGCCGAACACGATCCCGGAGGCCCCGATGTGAACGGTGCCGACGCCGCCGAGCAGCCACGACACCACGCCCGAGGCCACCCACGAGACGAGCGTGACCCGGATGAGCGGGGCCAGGCCCGAGAGCGCGATGATGGAACCCAGGATCAACAGGGCGATCGAGTTGCCGATCAGGTGACCCCATCCGCCGTGGAGGAACGGCTGGAAGAGGATCCCGAGGAGCCCGTCCGTCGTGAGCGGGCGGACCCCGTCGTCGTCCAGGCCCGGTGACCCCACCGCAGCCTGGATGACCTGGTCCGCCGCCTCGACCACCCACATCAGGGCGACAAAGGAGAAGAGCAGGATCAGGGCCGGCCAGCGGCGGGGATCCTTCGGCGTGGGCCCGGCCGCTCTGGCGGCCCCGGCCCCGTAGGCCCGCGGGTCTGGGTTCACGATTCTCTCCTCACTGGCGCTGTCCTCACTGCCCCATCAGGGCGGTGCACAGGGAATCCTGCATGAAGGTCAGCCAGTGGTAGACGTCGAGATGCGCCGACCGCGGGTCGTCCTCCGGAACGAATTCGGGGATGTCGGTGGCCGGGACGCCGTCCACGGACCCGGCGTCGAGGAGCAGCGCCCCGAGTCCCAACCGGACGTCATTGAGGCACCCCATCCACGCCTGGGCCTGCTCGGGGGTGAGGGACACCGTCCCGCCGCGCGCCGGCAGGGACCGCAGGACGACGACGGCGGTGGAGAGCTTGGCGTCGATGATCTCCGGCTCGTGGATCATGCGCATCCCCGAATTGTGGGCGCGGGTCACCGCGAGGGCGTCCGGGTCGTGGTCCTTGCCGGGCTCGGGCCGGTGGAAATCCGGCAGCAACCGGGCGAGCGGCGCCTGGTCGGGCAGGGCCGAGTGGCCGCTGCGCATCCCGGTGAGCTCGGCCAGGTCATCCCTGGGCGCGGAGTCGCGTCGCTGCTCCAGCATGTCCACGATGTTGGAGACCAGGGCGTGGAGGATCTGCACCTCGTGCGCCTCCATCACCGCCTTGATGCGGGGGCCGCCGAGCGAGCCCTTGCGCTGCCACGCCTTCACCGCGTCACGCCTCCCGCTGCATCGTGGCCCACAGCCCGGCCTCCTGCAGCTTGCGGACGTCGTTCTCCACCTTCTCCCGGCTGCCGGAGGACACCACCGCCCGACCGTCGTTGTGGACCTTGAGCATGAGATCGTGCGCCTTCTCGCGGCTGTAGCCGAACACCCGCTGGAAGACGAACGTCACGTAGCTCATGAGATTGACCGGGTCGTCCCAGACCACGGTGAGCCAGGGGTTGTCCACCCCACCGTCCAGCTCCGCCTCCGTGGACTCCACGGGCGCCGCCGACGGCATCGCCATCACGGGGACGACGTCCCGGTCGGCCGCGAGAGGCGTGGTCACGGTGTACATAGGGCCAAGGATACGGATATCCGGCGGGTCGGCCACGCCGTAGAGTCGTGCAGGTGACCTCGACGCCGCCCCCGCACTCCCCTCGCCCGGCGGGCCGCCCGTCCACCGCGCTGCTCACCGACAAGTACGAGCTCACGATGATCCGCGCCGCGCTGGCCGACGGAACCGCCGACCGTCCCTGCGTCTTCGAGGTGTTCACCCGACGCCTGCCCGCCGGCCGCCGGTACGGCGTCGTCGCCGGCACCGGCCGGCTCCTCGAGCGGCTGGCGGATTTCCGCTTCGGCGACGAGGAGATCGAGGTCGTGGCCGACTCGCTGGACGAGCGGACCACCGAGTGGCTCCGGGGGTTCCGCTTCTCCGGCCGGATCGACGGGTACCCGGAGGGCGAGTTGTTCTTCCCCGGGTCGCCGGTGCTGAGCATCCGCGGCGGGTTCGCCGAGTGCGTGGTGCTCGAGACGCTGGTGCTGTCCGTGCTCAACCACGACAGCGCCATCGCCTCCGCCGCCGCGCGGATGACGTCCGCCGCCGGCGGTCGTCCCATCATCGAGATGGGGTCACGCCGCACCCACGAGGAGGCGGCGGTGGCCGCGGCCCGCGCCGCGTACCTCACCGGCTTCGCCTCGACCTCCAACGTCGAGGCCACCCGGCGGCACGGCGTCCCCTCCGCGGGCACGTCCGCGCACGCGTTCACCCTCCTGCACACCGGACCGGGCGGACCCGACGAGGCGGCCGCGTTCCGCTCGCAGGTCGCCACCCTCGGGGTGGACACCACCCTCCTGGTGGACACCTACGACATCACCCGCGGGGTGGCCACCGCGATCGAGGTGGCCGGACCGGAGCTCGGCGGGGTCCGCATCGACTCCGGCGACCTGGGCGTACTGGCCCAGCAGGTCCGCACCCAGCTCGATTCGCTGGGTGCCCACGCCACCAGGATCGTCGTCTCCGGCGACCTCGACGAGTACGCGATCGCGGCCCTGCGCGCCGAGCCCGTCGACGTCTACGGGGTGGGAACCCGCCTGGTCACCGGGTCCGGGGCCCCCACGGCCGGGATGGTCTACAAGCTGGTCGAGGTGGACGGCATCCCCGTGGCCAAGCGCTCCGCCCACAAGGAATCCCTGCCGGGCGCCAAGCGGGCGATCCGACTGCACCGGCCCTCGGGGACCGCGGTCGAGGAGGTGCTCCTGCCGTGGGGCGGCGCGGCGCCCGACGAGCCCGGTCTGCGGCAGCGGGACCTGATGGTCCCCCTCGTGCGCGACGGCGACCCGGTGCCGGGCCTGCCGTCGCTGGCCGAGTCGCGGGAGCTGCACGCGGCCGCGATGGTGACCCTGCCCTGGGAGGGGCTCGCACTGAGCGAGGGCGACCCCGCGGTCCCGGTCCGCGTCGTCCCGCCGCCGACGTCCGGACGCTGACGCGGGATCGACTCGAACCGGTCCCCCACCTCCTGAGGTGGGATAAGTTTTCAACCACTCGGCAGCGCGCCGTCCACTGTGGCCGGCGGGGTCGGCCGGGACCGGCCGGGCCAGATCGACCGGTCCCCTCGCGAACGGGAGCACCAGATGAGCTATCCGAATTCCGGAGACGACCAGTCCGGCGACCAGGGCCAGGGCGGCCAGTTCGGCGGCGAGCCCCACTACGGTGGCGACCAGCCCTACGGCGGCGGCCAGCCGTACGGCTCGGGCCAGCAGTTCGGGTCAGGGCAGCAGTTCGGCGGGGGCCAGCAGTTCGGCGGTGGCCAGCCCTACGGAGCCGGCCAGCAGTTCGGCGGTGGCCAGCCCTACGGAGCCCCCGGGCCCGCGCCGGACAACAACCTGGTCTGGGCGATCCTCTCCACCCTCCTCTGCTGCCTCCCGCTGGGCATCGTGTCGATCGTCAAGTCGACCAGCGTCAACTCCCTGTGGGCCCAGGGTCGGTACCCGGAAGCGCAGAAGGCCGCCGAGGACGCCAAGAAGTTCGCCGTCTGGGGCGCGATCGCCGGGGTGGTCGTGGCGGTGGCCTACGCCATCTTCGCCGTGGTGATGGGCGTCGCGTCCTCGGGATACTGAGCCCCTCCCCCGTTCCTGAGGAACACCCGTGCACGCGACGACCCCCGCGACGACGGGCCCGGCGGTGACCGGTCGGTGGACCCGCCTCGCCGGCCCGGTGGCGACGCTCGCCGGCGCCGCCGGGGTCTGCGCCCTGGTCGCGTTGACCGACCCCACCACGCCGGGCGGGATGAGCCCGCCCTGCCCCACCAAGGCGCTGTTCGGGATCGTGTGCCCCGGGTGCGGCTCCGCGCGGATGCTGTACTCGGTCCTGCACGGCGACCTCCGCGCCGCGGCGGCGTACAACGCCGTGGGCCTGGTCGCCCTCGTGCTGGTCGTGTGGACCTACGTCGCGTGGTCGACGCGGACGATCACCGGGAGACGGATCCGGCGGTGGGAGACGTGGCGGTGGTCGCCGGTAGCAGTCGGGGTGGTCGTCGCGGTCTGGGCGATCATCCGGAACCTGCCGGTTTCCCCCTTCACCGCCCTCGCGGTCTGATCGTCCGCCGCGCCGTCCGACCGGGCCGCTAGGGTTACCGCGTGACCGACTCGCTCCCCTCCGTCTCCGACCTGCTCGCCACCGCGGTCGAGAGCCTGGGCGGGAGCGAGCGGCAGGGCCAGATGCTGATGGCCGAGGCGGTCGGCAACGCGCTGGCCACGGGCGAGCACCTGGCGGTCCAGGCGGGCACCGGCACCGGCAAGTCGCTGGCCTACCTCGTGCCGGCGCTGCGGCACGCCGTCGCCACCGGCGGCACGGTCGTGGTCTCCACCGCCACGATCGCCCTGCAGAACCAGCTGGTGGACCGGGACCTTCCCCGCCTGGCGGCCGCGCTCCGCCCCGAACTCGGCGTGACCCCCTCCCACGCGATCCTCAAGGGCCGCGGGAACTACCTGTGCCTGCACCGCGTCGGTTCCGGCCCGGTGGACCAGGTCGACCCCGACGAGATGGTGACCGAGGAGCTCTTCGACCTGCCGATCGGCGGCGAGTCCACCGCCGCGCGCGCCCCCGCCGGGTCCTCGCCCCGGGACACCGGCCCGAACTCCTGGCTGGGTCGCGAGATCGCCAGGCTCCACGACTGGGCGCAGGACACCGAGACCGGTGACAGGGACGACCTGCCCCGCGGCGTGTCCGACGCCGCCTGGCGCCAGGTGTCGGTGACCAGCCGGGAGTGCCTGGGCCAGCTGTGCCCCGAGTTCACCGAGTGCTTTGCCGAACTCGCCCGCCAGGAGGCGGGACGCGCCGACATCGTGGTGACCAACCACGCCCTGCTCGCGATCGACGCGATGACCGACGTGTCCGTCCTGCCCGAGCACGACGCGGTGGTGATCGACGAGGCGCACGAGCTCTCCGACCGCGTGACGGGCGTGACGACGGCGGAGCTCACCGGCGCCGCCGTGATCCAGGCCGCCCGGCGCGCGGCCAAACTCGTCGACCAGCAGACCGCCGACCGCATGGTGGCCGCCGGCGAGGGCCTGGCCGGGCTGCTGGACCTGTGTCCCGAGGGTCGGTGGGACCTCCTGCCCGAGGGCGCCGACCTCGCGCTCGCGGCGGTCCGCCAGACCGCGGAGAACTGCCGGAGCGCCGTCCCGGGCCCCAAACCCGGGGAGGCGGCGGGGGACCCCCAGGGGGCGTCCGACCGGCAGAAGACCCTCGCCGCGCTCGACGAGGTCGCCGACGCCGCCGATCGGATGCTCTCCTCGTTCGAGCGCGCCGTCACCGACCGTCTGGAGATCGTCTGGATGACCGAGGAGGACCGCCGCGGGCGGATCCTCCGCGTGGCCCCCCTCTCGGTGGCGGGGCTCCTCCGCGCCCGGCTGTTCGCCGAATCCACCGTCATCCTCACCTCCGCCACCCTCACCACGGGCGGGCGGTTCGACGGCCTCGCCGCCACCTGGGGGCTGCCCCCGGCCTCCTCCGCCCGCCCCGACCCGGCGAGCGCCGTGGCGCTCGAACCACCATCCGACGACGACGAGAGCAGCCTGCGATGGACCGGGCTGGACGCCGGTTCGCCCTTCGACTACCGCCGCAACGGCATCCTCTACGTGGCGGCGCACCTTCCCGCGCCCGGGCGGGACGGCGGCTCCCCGGAGGCGGGTGACGAGCTGGTCGACCTCGTCACGGCCGCGGGCGGGCGCACCCTCGGGCTGTTCTCCTCGATGCGCGGGGCCAAGGCGGCCGCGGAACTGCTGCGGGACCGCCTCGACACCCCCGTGCTGTGCCAGGGCGAGGACTCGACGGCCAACCTCGTCGCGCAGTTCGCCGCGGACGAGGAGACCACCCTCGTCGGCACGCTCTCCCTCTGGCAGGGCGTCGATGTCCCCGGGCGGTCGCTCTCCCTGGTGGTGATCGACCGCATCCCGTTCCCCCGACCCGACGACCCCCTGCTCTCGGCGAGACAGCGGGCGGTGGGGGCCCGCGGCGGCAACGGCTTCCTCGCCGTCGCCGGCAACCACGCCGCCCTCCTCCTGGCGCAGGGCGTCGGCCGCCTCCTCCGACGCACCGACGACCGTGGCGTGGTGGCCGTGCTGGACTCCCGACTGGTCACCGCCCGCTACGGCGGGTATCTCCGGGCCTCACTGCCGCCGTTCTGGCAGACCACCGACCGCGACGTGGTGATCGGGGCCCTCGAGCGGCTCCGCGACGCCTGACGCCGCCCGGCCGCCGTCCTCGGCGATCACCGTCACCGATCCCGGGGCGACCTCCGTGTACCCGGCGTCGACCACCCCGACCACCCCGGGGACCCGCGCGGCCACGGCCCCGGAGAGCTCACCCCACCGGCCCGGGTCGGCCTCGCGCACGGCCACGGGCAGACCGCCGGCGATCCACGCGTCGAGCCGGGCGCGGTCCATGCTCGCCGCCGACAGCATCACGCCGTGGCCGACCTGCGCTGCGGCCTTGCCCACGGTCATCGCGAGGGCCCCGTCGATCCAGATCACCGGGACGCCTGCGGGAGGCGGACCGGGGCGGTCGCGATCGAGGTCCGTGCCGCCGATCTGCAGCCGCCCCAGCCGGGGGTCGACCTCGTCGACCGGGCCCGGGACGAACGCCCTCGCGACGCATCCCGCCACCTCGCGCGTCACCCCGGGAACCTCGAGCGCGGCCTGCCACTGGGCGCCCCGGGCACGCCGGGCGATCTTGCGCATCCGGGCGTCCAACCACGCGGCGTAGGCCGGGTGCCACGGACCGCCCGGGGCCACACGCTCGTCCAGGCACAGCGCGGCCACGGCGCCCGCCACCGCCTCCAGCAGCGGGGTGCGACCAGGCGGCTCCGCCCTGGGCAGGTGCAGGACGATCGGCATCGACCGGATCGTGGTGCGGTCGTCGGGATCCTCCGCGCCGGCCGAGCCCTCGCGGAGCCGGGCATGGCACCAGTCGAGCGCGGCCCCCGATGCGATCACGCCAGCGGCACGCGGCGGTAGGTGCCGGCGGCGCTGTCGGCGGCCTCGATCTCGTCCCGCGTGATGCCGAGCACGAACAGGACCGTGTCGAGGAACGGCTTGGACAGCGAGGCGTCCGCGACCTCCCGCAGGGCCGGCTTGGCGCAGAACGCGATGCCCAGCCCGGCGGTGGTGAGCATGTCGATGTCGTTGGCCCCGTCCCCCACCGCGACCGTCTGGCTCAGCGAGATGCCGAGGTCGTCGGCGAACTCGCGCAGGAACGCGGCCTTGGCCTGACGATCCACCACATCGCCGACCACCCGTCCGGTGAGGACGCCGTCCACCACCTCCAGCGTGTTGGCGCGGGCGAAATCCAGCCCCAGGTCCTCGACGAGCCCGGAGATCACCTGGATGAACCCGCCGGAGACCACGCCGCACCGGATCCCGAGCCGCTTCAGCGTCCGGATGGTGGTCCGGGCGCCCGGTGTGAGGACGATGCTCGCGGCGACCTCGTCGAGGACGGTCGCCGGCAGCCCCTCCAGGGTCGCCACCCGCTCGTGCAGGGATTGCGCGAAGTCCAACTCGCCCCGCATCGCGCGCTCGGTGACGGCGCGGACCTCCTCCTCCTTGCCCGCGTGCGCGGCGAGCATCTCGATCACCTCGCCCTGGACGAGGGTGGAGTCGACATCGAACACCACGAGGCGCTTGGAGCGCCGCCCCAGGCCCGCCCGGTCCACCGAGATATCGACACCGTGGGCGTCCGAGAGCGGGGCGAGCGTCTCGCGCAGCCGGGCGTCGTCGGCGGCATCGCGCCCGGCCGTCGACACGTGCAACTCCAGGCCGGTGACCGGGTAGTCGGCGATGCCCCGGATCGCGTCGATGTTCGCCCCGATGGAGGCCAGCGACCCCGACACCGCGGAGAACGCGGACGCCGTGACGGGGCTGCCGAGGATCACCACAGCGTGGGTGGACGGTGGGGCGGCGGGCGCGATGTCGTCGAACTGGACGTCGAGCTGCATTCCCAGGTCATCGACCTGGTCGGTGAGTTCCCGCACCACCGTGACAGCGTCGACGTCCGCGCCCACCCGGACCATCAGTCCCAGGGAGAGGTGACCGTTGACCACCACCTGCTCCACGTCCACGAGATCGGCGTGGTGGGAGGCGAGGACGGACATCACCCTCGCGGTGACACCGGGCCTGTCGGGACCGGTGACGGTGAGAAGGGCCGGGGTGCCGGGGGTGCTCACGGGTGCTCCTGACGAACGGTCTGGGTGGGGATGGTCGGCCGCGCCGAGGGGCCGACACGCGGGAACCCCGCCGGTGGACGAGCCTACCGACGGGGTTCTCCGGGCCTGCGCCCGCGGGTGAGAACGGGCGGGGGTGTCAGGCCTTCTGCGGGGACGGGCCGCGCTCGGCCACGTCCTTCGCGGAATCCGGGTCCGTGGCCTTGGCGCGGCCGCCCACGTGGGCCTCCGCCCGCATCCGCTCACTCATGTGCGGGTAGTGCAGCTCGAACGCCGGGCGCTCGGAGCGGATCCGCGGCAGCGTCACGAAGTTGTGGCGCGGCGGCGGGCACGAGGTCGCCCACTCGAGGGAGTTGCCGGCGCCCCACGGGTCGTCGACCGTGACGATCTCGCCGTAGCGCCAGCTCTTGATGACGTTCCAGATGAACGGCAGCATCGCGATGCCGAGGATGAACGACCCGATGGTGGAGATCTGGTTGAGGACCGTGAAGTTGTCCGAGGGCAGGTAGTCCGCGTAGCGGCGGGCCATGCCCTGGTTACCCAGCCAGTGCTGGACGAGGAACGTGGTGTGGAAGCCGATGAACATCAGCCAGAAGTGCCAGTGCCCCAGCTTCTCGTCGAGCATCCGGCCCGTCATCTTGGGGAACCAGAAGTACACGCCGGCGAACGTGGCGAACACGATCGTGCCGAAGAGCGTGTAGTGGAAGTGGGCCACGATGAAGTACGTGTCCGAGATGTGGAAGTCGATCGGCGCCGAGGCCATCATGATGCCCGTCAGGCCGCCGAAGAGGAAGGTGACGATGAAGCCGAGCGCGAACACCATCGGCGTCTCGAAGGTCATCTTCCCGCGCCACATGGTCCCGATCCAGTTGAAGAACTTC
>DIAZ01000109.1:28593-28846 GCA_002415925.1 Dietzia sp. UBA5065
GTTGAAGAACTTCACCCCGGTGGGAACCGCGATGAGGAACGTCATGAAGGAGAAGAACGGCAGCAGCACGGCGCCGGTGACGAACATGTGGTGCGCCCACACCGCCATGGACAGCGCGGCGATGGCGAGGGTCGCAAAGACCAGGCCGGCGTAACCGAAGAGCGGCTTGCGCGAGAACACCGGGAAGACCTCGGAGACGATGCCGAAGAACGGCAGCGCGAGGACGTACACCTCGGGGTGACCGAAGAACCAG
>DIAZ01000109.1:29044-51520 GCA_002415925.1 Dietzia sp. UBA5065
CCGAAGAACCAGAACAGGTGCTGCCACAGGATGGCGCCACCGTTGCCCGGATCGTAGATCCGCCCGCCGAACTGGCGGTCGTAGAAGACGCCGAGGGCGGCGGCGGTGAGCAGCGGGAAGATCAGGAGGATGAGGACCGAGGCCACGAGGATGTTCCACGTGAAGATGGGCATGCGGAACATGGTCATGCCCGGCGCACGGAGGCAGATGATCGTGGTGACGAAGTTGACCGCGCCGAGGATGGTGCCGATGCCGCCGAGGCCCACGCCGAGGATCCAGAGATCCGCGCCGACGGCCGGGGAGTGGATCTTGTCGGCCAGGGGCATGTACATGGTCCAGCCGAAGGCCGCCGCACCGCCGGGGGTGAGAAATCCCGAGAGCATGGTGATGCCACCCACGGTGAACAGCCAGAACCCGAAGGCGTTGAGACGCGGGAACGCGACGTCCGGGGCGCCGATCTGGAGCGGCATGATGTAGTTCGCGAATCCGACGACGATCGGGGTGCCGTACAGCAGCAGCATCACCGTGCCGTGCATGGTGAAGAGCTGGTTGAACTGCTCGTTCGACAGGAACTGCATGCCCGGGAAGAAGAGCTCCGCACGGATGAGCAGCGCCATGAGGCCGCCGATGAAGAAGAAGATGAAGCACGAGACGATGTACATGATGCCGAGCATCTTGTGATCGGTCGTCGTCAGCATCTTCCACACGAACGACCCCTTGCGGGCGTTACCCGTGGGTTCGCCCGGTGGGTGGTCGAGATCGTGGACCGGCTTGGGGGCCACTGCGGTCATAAGGGTCCTCCTGAACGCCTCACCCGACGCCGTGGGCCGAACCACCGACCCCACGTCGAACGCATAGGAATAGTGCGTGAGCGCAATCCTAACCCTCCGCTGAGACAGTGCACCACCCACCCCGCCGAACTCGTCACGGGTGCCGACCCCCGGGAATCGCGGCCCGCCGCGTCGGGCCGCGAACGACGTCCATACCCGCCGCCACCGGCACGGGGACGGGGCCCGGGCGGCGATCTCCTAGGCTCTCCCCATGACCGTTTCCGCCCCGATCCGACCCCGTCGCCCCGACCGGGGGTACCTGAGTCGGCCGGCACGGGCCGCGGCGCCTCTCGTCGCCGGTCTGGTGCTGGCCGCCTGCGGCCCCTCCCCCGTCGACATGGTCGACCAGCCGATCACCACGACGCCCTCCCGGATGGCCGGCGAGGAACTCCAGAGATCCGCCGAGCCGGACGAGTCGTGCGCGCCCGAGCCGGCACCGGTCGAGTTCCCCGGAGGCGGGGAGCGCCGGGTCCCGTCCGGGGTCGCGGGACCGGACCAGGTCGGGGTCCCGCGATCGCCGGAGCGGATCCTCGCGCTCGGGGCGGGCGCCGTGGACGTCGCCTGCGCCCTGGGGCTGCAGGGTCTCGTCGTCGGGACGTCCGGGTTGCCGCCCGACGCCGACGTCTACCTACCCGCCTCCCTCCTCGGGCTGCCCGACCTCGCGATCACCGCCGGGTCCGCGCCCGCCGGGGTCGCGGACGCGGCCCGCGCACTCGGGCCCGACCTCATCGTGGTGGCCGCCGACCAGGTGCCGGACCCGGACGTGGCGCGGGCCCTGGCCGGGGTGGCCCCCACCGTGGTCTACGACTCGGACGTCCTGCGGTGGAGCGAGGCCACCGCGGAGATCGCCGACGCCTACGGCCGACCCCGCGCCGGCGGGGACCTCCTTCTGGACGTGATCGAGCGGGCCCGGATCACCGCCGGCGCCACCACCCCCTCCGATACGTGGGTCTCCCTGCTCTCGGTGGCGGGCGCGGACGGGGAGGCAGTCTCGGTCCAGGGCCCGGACACCCTCGGATCGTTGATGCTCGAGGCCGTGGGGGCCGGCCGGCCCCCGGCCCAGCGCACCCGGGACGGCCGGGGCGTCCCGCCGGCGCCCGAGTCGCCTCCCGTGGGTGACCCGCTCGACGGCGACGTGATCTTCGCGGTGGTGGGCGGCGGTGACCGGTCGGAGGAGGCCGCCCGGGAGGTGTTCGCCTCGACCAGGTGGAGGGACCTCGACGCGGTGGGCGCCCGCCGCGTGTTCGTGGTGGACCGCGCCGTGTGGGAGGGCGCCGGGCCCGTCGCCGCCCGCGCCGTCCTGGACGACATCAGGAACTCCATCAACGGGATCGCCCCCGACGGCTAGGGGCGATGTCCGGCCGGACGGGTGAGCCCCCGACATCTCCGGGTGGATGTCGGGGGCTCACCACGCGCTGCGGGAGGGTCAGAAATCCCAGTCCTCGTCCTCGGTGGCCTCGGCCTTGCCCATGACGTAGGAGCTGCCGGACCCCGAGAAGAAGTCGTGGTTCTCGTCGGCGTTGGGGCTCAACGCCGACAGGATGGCCGGGTCGACGTTGGTCTCGTCCTTGGGGAACATCCCCTCGTAACCGAGGTTCATCAGCGCCTTGTTGGCGTTGTAGCGCAGGAACTTCTTGACGTCCTCCGTCCAGCCGACCGAGTCGTACAGGTCCTCCGTGTAGTCCGCCTCGTTGTCGTACAGCTCGAACAGCAGCTCGAAGGTGTAGTCCTTGAGCTCGTCGCGCTCGGCCTGGCCGACGTGCTCGAGGCCGCGCTGGTACTTGTATCCGATGTAGTACCCGTGCACCGCCTCGTCGCGGATGATCAGCCGGATGATGTCCGCGGTGTTGGTGAGCTTGGCCCGCGAGGACCAGCGCATCGGCAGGTAGAAGCCGGAGTAGAAGAGGAAGGACTCGAGGAGGGTCGAGGCGATCTTCCTCTTGAGCGGGTCGTCCCCCGAGTAGTAGCCCAGGATCACGTGGGCCTTGCGCTGCAGGAACGTGTTCTCCTCGGCCCAGCGGAAGGCGTCATCGATCTGCGGGGTGGAACAGAGCGTCGAGAAGATGGTCGAGTAGCTCTTGGCGTGGACCGACTCCATGAACGCGATGTTGGTGAGGACCGCCTCCTCGTGCGGGGTGGAGGCGTCGGGGATCATGCTCACGGCCCCCACCGTCCCCTGGAGGGTGTCCAGCAGGGTCAGGCCCGTGAAGACCCGGGTCGTGAGCTCCTGCTCGACATCCGTCAGCGTCTGCCACGACGGGATGTCGTTGGACACCGGGACCTTCTCCGGCAGCCAGAAGTTGCTGGTGAGTCGTCCCCACACCTGGTCGTCGACCTCGTCGGTGACCCGGTTCCAGTTGATCGCCGACACGCGGTCGACCAGTCGCGGGGCGAGCCCGGCGGCGGGGCTGTGGGAACCGGGAGCGTGCAGCTCGGCGGTCATCGGATCTCCTCGTGGTGGCGGGTGTGGTTCGGGCCGCAGGCCTGCGGTCGGCGGGTCAGAGCATGCACGAGACTCAGAGCATGCACGAGACTCAGAGCATGCACGAGACGCAGCCCTCGACCTCGGTGCCCTCGAGCGCGAGCTGGCGCACCCGGATGTAGTACAGGGTCTTGATCCCCTTGCGCCACGCGTAGATCTGGGCCCGGTTGACGTCGCGCGTGCTGGCCGTGTCCTTGAAGAACAGGGTCAGCGAGAGGCCCTGGTCCACGTGCTGGGTCGCCGCCGCGTACGTGTCGATGATCTTCTCGTACCCGATCTCGTACGCGTCCTGGTAGTAGTCCAGGTTGTCGTTGGTGAGGTAGGGCGCCGGGTAGTAGACGCGCCCGATCTTGCCCTCCTTGCGGATCTCGATCCGCGAGGCGACGGGGTGGATCGACGAGGTCGAGTTGTTGATGTAGCTGATCGAACCGGTGGGCGGGACCGCCTGGAGGTTCTGGTTGTAGATGCCGTACTGCTGCACGTCGGCCTTGAGCGCGCGCCAGTCGTCCTGCGTCGGGACGGCGACCTCCGCGTCCGCGAAGAGCTGACGGACCCTCTCGGTGGCCGGCTCCCACCTCTGGTCGGTGTACTTGTCAAAGAACTCGCCGGAGGCGTACGTGGACTCGGGGAAGCCCGCGAACCACGTCCCCCGCTCCCGCGCGAGGGCGTTGGAGGACCGCAGCGCGTGGAACAGCACCGTGTAGAAGTAGATGTTCGTGAAGTCCACGCCCTCCTCGGATCCGTAGTGGATCCGCTCCCGCGCGAGGTAGCCGTGGAGGTTCATCTGCCCCAGGCCGATCGCGTGGGACTCCGAGTTGCCCCGCTCGATCGACGGGACGGAGTCGATGTGGGTCTGGTCCGACACCGCGGTCAGGCCCCGGATCGCCGTCTCGATGGTCTGGCCGAAGTCCGGCGAGTCCATGGCCTTGGCGATGTTGAGCGAACCGAGGTTGCAGGAGATGTCCTTACCCACGTGCGAGTAGGTGAGGTCCTCGTTGTACTCCGACGGCGTCGAGACCTGGAGGATCTCCGAGCACAGGTTGGAGTGCGTGATCTTGCCGGCGATCGGGTTGGCCCGGTTCACCGTGTCCTCGTACATGATGTACGGGTAGCCGGACTCGAACTGCAGCTCCGCGACGGTCTGGAAGAAGTGGCGGGCGTTGATCTTGGTCTTCTTGATCCGGCTGTCCTCGACCATCTCGTGGTAGTGCTCCGAGATGTCGACGTCCGCGAACGGCTTGCCGTAGATGCGCTCGACGTCGTACGGCGAGAACAGGTACATGTCGTCGTTGCGCTTGGCCAGCTCGAACGTGATGTCCGGGATCACCACGCCCAGCGAGAGGGTCTTGATGCGGATCTTCTCGTCGGCGTTCTCCCGCTTGGTGTCGAGGAACTTGAAGATGTCCGGATGGTGGGCGTGCAGGTACACGGCGCCCGCGCCCTGGCGGGCTCCGAGCTGGTTGGCGTAGGAGAAGGAGTCCTCGAGCAGCTTCATCACGGGGATGACGCCGGACGACTGGTTCTCGATGTGCTTGATGGGCGCGCCGTGCTCACGGAGGTTCGAGAGCAGCAGTGCCACGCCGCCACCCCGCTTGGACAGCTGGAGGGCGGAGTTGATGCTGCGGCCGATCGACTCCATGTTGTCCTCGATACGCAGGAGGAAGCACGAGACGGGCTCGCCGCGCTGCTTCTTGCCCGAGTTGAGGAACGTGGGCGTGGCCGGCTGGAAGCGGCCGTCGATGATCTCGTCGACCAACTGCCGTGCCAGCACCTGGTCGCCCGCCGCGAGGGTCAGCGCCACCATGCAGACGCGGTCCTCGTACCGCTCGAGGTACCGCTTCCCGTCGAAGGTCTTGAGCGTGTACGAGGTGTAGTACTTGAACGCGCCGAGGAACGTGGGGAAGCGGAACTTCTTGGCGTAGGCATGGTCGAACAGCTCGCGCACGAAGTTCCGCGCGTACTGGTCGAGCACCTCGCGCTCGTAGTAGTTCTTCTCGACCAGGTAGTCCAGCTTCTCGTCCAGGTTGTGGAAGAAGACCGTGTTCTGGTTGACGTGCTGGAGGAAGTACTCCCGCGCGGCCCGACGGTCCATGTCGAACTGGATCTTCCCGTCCGCGTCGTACAGGTTGAGCATGGCGTTGAGCGCGTGGTAATCCAGGCGCTGCCCCTCGCCCGCCTCTCCCGCGATGGTGCTGTCCGGGGTCACGGTTGGTGCTGCCAAAACTCTTCCAATCCTTCTCGGACGCGGATGACGTCCTCGTATGTGCCCATCAACTCGAACCGGTAGAGGTACGGGACCTCCAGCTTGCGAGCGATCACGTCGCCGGAGCGACCGTAATCCGATCCGAAGTTGGTGTTGCCGGCGGCGATGACGCCCCGGCAGAGGCTTCTGTTGTGCGCGTTATTGAGGAACGCGACCACCTGGCGCGGAACCGAGGCCCCGCTTCCCCCCGTGATCTCGAGGCTTCCCCCGTACGTCGGGACGATCAGAACATACGGGTCCGACACCACCAGCTCGGGCTCGGACCTGCGCACCGGGATGCGCAGTGCCGGCAGCCCCAACCTGTCGACGAACCGCTTGGTGTTCTCGGAGATGTTGGAGAAGTAGACGATCCCCACCGGCTCGCCGGCCGGCAACGGAGCCGCCATGACCGCCCCCTCTACCTCACGTCAGTGTGTTCCCACCGGTTCCGGACCGACCGGGCCTCAGGCCGCCACCGAGGCGAGCGCCTTGATCCGATCCGGGCGGAAGCCCGACCAGTGGTCGCCTCCGGCCACCACGACGGGCGCCTGGAGGTACCCCAGCGCCATCACGTACTCCCGCGCGTCGTCGTCCATCGAGATGTCGACGATCTCGTAGTCGATGCCCTGCTTGTCGAGCGCCTTGTAGGTGGCGTTGCACTGGACGCAGGCGGGCTTGGTGTAGACGGTGACCATGAGTCGGGGTCCTCTTTCGGCACGGGCGCCGGGCGGCGCGGAGGGGTCTTCTCTAGCGGTCATCGGTTCCGGCGCTCTCGCCCGGCCTGTGGACAACCGCGGTGTCTGTCATGGTTCACGACCCGAACTCCACGAGTGGCATTCATCGGGACCGCGACGCCTCTAGACACTACCCCTAGTGGCTGGAAGGTCAACCAACCACAACATTTTGGTCTTACAACGCTGGTATTCCCAGGTCGCGATCCCGCCTTGTGGACGCTCGCGACCCCGCCCCGGAACCGCCGTCCCCGAGCCCCGCCCGGGGCCGGCGCCCCGTCCCCCGCCCGACCGGCGGACGCCCCTCGCGGCGGATCCCGACCGTCCACAGGCCCTCCCCATGTGGCCCACATGTTGTCCCCACTCCCTCCACACGACGGACCGGGGCGGGAGGGGACGGGACGACGACGACAACGACGACGACGAGGGCCCGCCGCCGGCAAACCGGAGACGGGCCCTCGAGGGTGCGTGGGAACCCACGCGGCGGAACTCAGCCCTGACGGGCCTTGAACCGGGGATCTTTCCTGTTGATCACGAAGACCTTGCCGTGACGACGGACAACCTGGGCGCCCGGCTTGTTCTTCAGCGACCGAAGGGACTTGCGGACCTTCATCTGGCGCTCCTTAGGCTCTCGGGCGGCCATGAGGGCCGCCGACTCGTCTGGGGATGACTGTGCGAGACGTCCGGCCACGGGGCCGGATGCACGACACACAACTGGTCCATCGTAACGGAAGGCCCCACCAGAACTCCAACCGGCGGAGAAGTCCCCGCACCCTATGCTGGCACCCATGGCTGACACCCCCATCGGAACAGAGATACGGACCGCGATCATCGAGGAACTCGGGGTCCGGCCCGAGATCGATCCGGCGGCCGAGGTCGATCGCCGGGTCTGCTTCCTCGTCGACTACCTCCGCTCGACCCCGGCGACGGGATTCGTGCTGGGCATCAGCGGCGGTCAGGACTCGACGCTGGCGGGTCGGCTCTGCCAACTCGCCGCGGAGAAGCTCCGGGACGAGGGCCTGGCGGCCGCCCGGTTCGTGGCGATGCGGCTGCCCTACGGTGCCCAGTCCGACGAGGCCGACGCGCAGACGGCCCTTGAGTTCATCCGGCCCGACGCCGCCATCACGGTGGATGTCCGGGCCGCGTCCGACGCCGCGTCCGCCGCCGCGGCCACGGCCCTGGACGCCCTCCCCGATCACGCGGGCCCGCTCCGCGACCTCGTCCGCGGCAACATCAAGGCGCGCGAGCGGATGATCGCGCAGTATGCGGTCGCCGGGCAGTTGGGCCTCCTCGTCGTGGGAACCGATCACGCCGCCGAGGCACTGACCGGGTTCTTCACCAAGTACGGCGACGGTGGCGTGGACCTCACCCCCCTGACCGGCCTCACCAAGCGGCAGGGCGCCGCCCTGCTGCGCCACCTGGGCGCACCGGAGTCGACCTGGCGCAAGGTCCCCACGGCCGATCTGGAGGACGATCGCCCGGGCCTGCCCGACGAGGTCCGGCTGGGCGTGACCTACGAGCAGATCGACGACTACCTCGAGGGTCGCGACGGCGTCCCGGCGGACGCCGCGGCCCGGATCGAGCAGATGTTCGTCGTGTCCCGCCACAAGCGCGCCGTGCCCGCCTCCCCGCTCGACACATGGTGGAGAGAAGGCCGCCCGTAAGGCGCATCACGTTGCCGTGTTGACTGTTCTCGATCCATTCACTCCAGGAAGGGCACCACTTATGCCAGCACACAGACTCCTCACCGGACTCGCGACGGCGACCCTGCTCGGCGCCGGCCTCACGACCACCGCGGCCGTGGCCACCGCCGCAGAGGGCGGTCAGCGCACCGGACCGGTCCAGTTCTGGGCCGAGGACCTCGGAAACTGCAAGGCCGAGTTCACCATCCGCAACACGACCAACGTCACCACTTACACCCTCGACTGGCGCATCGACGACGAGCCGCTGCGGACGGTGGACGGCATTCCGTTCGACATCGGCCGCACCGGAGGCATGGCGTCGACCGTGCTCGAGGGCCCCCGGTGGCCGGACGACATCCCGACCGAGGGCCCGAACACCGTCGACAAGAGGTGGATGGTGTCGGACCGGGCGCCGTCGACCAAGACCTACGTCCAGGACCTGAAGGACATCACCGGGACGTACAACCCGCCGCTCCCCAACCCGGAGTCCGACACCCACACCGTGTCCTACCGCATGGTGCTGGGCCCCCCCGGCAACAACGGCCAGACGCAGGACGGAAATCCCGAGTGGCTCGGAGATCGCCAGTGGCACTCGATCGAGGTCACCGGATGCAATCCCCCGGTCGATCCGCCCGCCACCGGCTCGCTCGCGGGGTTCCTCGGCAGCCTCGGCAGCGTCGGCAGCCTCGGCCGGGGCTGATCGACCCGGGACCGCCCACCGGGCAAAAAAAGAGATACCCCGGATCATCTTCCTCAGATGATCCGGGGTATCCCCGTGGTGGAGCTAAGGGGATTCGAACCCCTGACCCCCACACTGCCAGTGTGGTGCGCTACCAGCTGCGCCATAGCCCCGTATCCAGTTGTCCGCCGCCAACCTCTCGGCCACCGGCTCGACCAAAGTTACACCATCGCGGTCGGGCCCTCCAAATCGCCTCCGGCCCCGCCCGCGTGGGACGGGGCCGGCGGCGAGCACGGCCGGACGGCGCTACGCCAGGATGGTGTCGAGCCAGGTCGGGTCCGAGATCTCGACGACCTTGCCGTCGAAGGCGACGGTCGGCGTAGAGACGCGGTCGGTGATCTCGCGGATGCTCTTCTGCGCGTTGTCGGCGCTGTCGGAGGCCTTGTCCATGCCGCCGTTCGTCTCCACGTTGCCGATGCACTCGACCGAGTCGGCGTTCGCGCCCGCGGCCTCGGCGGTGTCGGCCAGCTCCTTCGGGGTGCGGTCGCCGCCGCCCTCCGAGGGCTGCTGGGCGAAGAAGGCGTTCTTGACCTTGAAGAAGACGGGCAGCGAGTCCTTGGCCGCGACGCACTGGATGGCCGCGAGGGCGCGGGTGGAGTACTCCCCCGACCCCGACTGGCCGTTGAGGAAGTTGAGGGTGTGGAACTCGACGCGCAGGTCCCCTGCCTCGACCGCGGACGCGATGCGCTCGCCGTTCTGCCCCTCGAAGGAGCCGCACGCCGGGCACATGTAGTCCTCCCAGATCTGGACCGTCGGCGCGCCCTCCTCGCCCACCGTGACCACTCCCGCGTCGGAGATCCCGATCAGGGGGTCGGCCGTCTCGCCGAACGTGATCGGGTTGGCCTCCCCGCCCCGCTGCGCCATCCAGACGATTCCTCCGAGCACCACCACGGCGACGGCGATCAGGGCCGCGACCGTGATGAGCATCCCGTTGTTCGACTTGGTCTGCAGCACCTTGGTGCTCTTGTTACCTGCGGGCTTGGCGTTCACGTGTGCGCGGGCCTCTCTCTACTGGGATGCCGACGGCCCCTGTCCGGGCGATCGGCGACTACCGAGAGGGTACCGAAGCGCCGCTGCCCGCTCGGAGCCGCGGGCGGTCGGGCAGGTGAAATGCACCGAGCCCCCGGTCGGTGATCGACCGGGGGCTCGGCCCGATGGTGGAGCTGCCGGGAATTGAACCCGGGTCCTCCGCAGCCTCGGCAGGGCTTCTCCGTGCGCAGTCCGCTGTGGCCTCTACTCGGATCTCGCCCTCATACGGACATGTCGGCGATGACGATCCCAGTCACTGTGAGGTGTCCCGACCCACCCCGTGACCGGGTGGGGCGGTGATCTCTCTAGATGATGCCGGTGACCGGGGCGAGAGCGACCCCGGGCCGACAGACTACGAGCTCGCTATCAGGCAGCGAGGGCGTAGTCGCGCTGATTGGTATCGGCGCGTAATTGGTTGCCGCGACGCTTACGGTGGTCTCTGGCCTGCACCGGCACGCTTCCCCTGCGTCAACTCACGTAGTCGAAACCACATCAGCCCCGTCAGGTCCGCCGACTCACGCCGACGGACTCCCGACCATACCCCGATGTGGGCGGGCCCGCCAGGGTGATGTGCCTCACCGGGTCAGCCCAGCGCGAGCAGGACGATCGCCGCCCCCGCCAGACCGAGCCCGGCCAACTGCACCGGGCGCAGGCGCTCCCCTCCGTGGGTGACGGCCAACGCGACCGTGAACGCGGGGTAGAGCGCGGCGATCACGCTGACGAGCGAGAGCATGCCGGCCTGCGAGGCGAAGTAGAAGCTGCCGTTGGCGACGGCGTCGAACACCGCGATCACCAACCCGATGGCGACGAGACGACCGGAGAACCCGAACGACTCGCGTACGGCGATGGCCGCGGCCAGCACGACGACGGTGGCCCCGATCCGTGACGCCGCGACCGGCCACAGTCCCTCGCCCGGCGGAACCTGCGCCAACAGGACGAAGAAGCCCGCGAACGCCAGGCCCGAGATCACCGTGAGCGCCATCAACTGCGGGGTGAGCCGCCCGTGTTCGGCCGAGGACCCCTCCTCGCTCTCCAGCGACACCAGGACCGTGGCGACGAGGGCCAGCGCCATGCCGAGGAGCGCGTTCCCCCCGGGCCGCTCCCCCGCCGCCAGGCCGACGCCGAGCGGGACGGCCGCGGCGAGCACCGCGGTGATCGGCGAGATCACGCTCATCGGACCGCGCGAGAGCGCGACGTAGAACGACCACACCGCGATCCCCGACGCCAGTCCCGAGGCCACTCCCCACGCCACCCCGACGAGAGTGGGCGAGCCACCGGCCACCACCGCCGCCCCACCGACCAGCAGGATCGACAGCGGGTACGCCACGCTGACCACGCGCAGCGCGCGGGCCCGGCGGGACGCCACCCCGCCGAGGTAGTCGCTGATGCCATACGCCACCGCCGAGGTCGACGCCAGCGCGACCGGCATCATCCGGTCATGCCCTTGATCTTCCTGCCGATCTCGCGGACGGCCTCGCGCTCGGCGGTCCGCTTGGCGATGTCCTGACGCTTGTCGTGCGCCTGCTTGCCGCGCGCCACGGCCAGCTCGACCTTGACGCGCCCGCCCACGAAGTAGAGGGACAGCGGGATCAGGGTGGAGTTGCCGTCCCGGACCTTGCCGACCAGCGAATCGATCTCGCGGCGGTGAAGGAGGAGTTTGCGGGCCCGCTTGGGGGCGTGGTTGGTCCAGCTCCCGTGCGAATATTCGGGAATGTGGAGCCCGCGGAGCCACACCTCGCCGTCGTCGACCGTCGCGAACGCGTCGACCAACGAGGCCTTGCCCTCGCGCATGCTCTTGATCTCCGTGCCGACCAACGCGATGCCCGCCTCGTAGGTGTCGAGGATCGTGTACTCGTGTCGGGCCTTGCGGTTGCTGGCGATCACGCTCCCGTCGGAGCCGAGCGACGACGCGCCCTTCTTCTTGCCCTTCTTGGCCACGTCGGCTCACCTCCTCGTTCGGCGTGGACTGGCAGACCCCCGAGTGTAGATCAGCGACTGATCAGTGCCGAACCGTGATCCGCAGGGTGGCCCACGCGGTCAACGCGGATACGACGGCGCCCGCCGCCACGAGAACCGGGGCCAGGAGCAGGATGTCCGCGGTGGTGATCCGTTCCACCAGATTCGCGCGGTAGGCCTCGGCCAGCACCCGGTCGAGGAACACGCCCTTGGCCGCCAGGAGGCCGCCGACGGCGAGCAGCGCGCCGACCACCGCGGCGATCACCGCCTCGAGGATGAACGGGAGGTCGGTGTACCAGCGGCTCGCCCCCACCAGGCGCATGATCCCGACCGCGGTCCGTCGGGTGAACGCGGCGATCTGGGTCATGTTGGCGATGAGCAGGACGGTGGCCAGGAGCTGGACCACCGCGATGGTGAAGGCGGCGTTCCGGACCCCGTCCAGCACGGAGAACACCCGCTCGACCAGCTCACCCTGCCCCTGGACGATCTCGATCCCCTCGACGTCGGCCAGGGCCTGCGCGACCGACTCCGCCCGGGTCGGGTCGACGAGCGTGAGCGTGAACCGCGAGCCGAGCGCGTCGGGGGAGGTCGACTCCACCAGGACCGGATCGGTCGAGGAGAACAGTTCGACGAACTCGTCGTACGTCTGTCGGGGGTTCTTGTACTCCACCGAGGCGACGCCGTCCGTGGCCTCGAGCTCGGCGCGGATCCGCCCGCACGCCGACGTGCAGTCGGGATCCTCGAGCGAGATGGAGCGGTCCACGTAGACGCGGAACTCGTTGAGGTAGTCGTACTTGGCCTGACTGGCGGAGGCGGTCATCACCACGAGCACGCCGGCCCCGAGCATCGCGAGCGCGACGGCGGTGGTGATGATCATGGCCAGGGTCATCGACAGGTTGCGGCGCAGCCCCTGCCAGACCTCCGACGCGATGAACGTGACGGCCATCAGCGGTCCACCCCGTAGGTGCCCCGGTCGTCGTCCCGGACGACCTTCCCGTCGACCAGCTCCACCACCCGGCGCCGCGAGCGGTCGACGATGTGCCGGTCGTGGGTCGCCATCAGGACGGTGGTCCCGGTCCGGTTGATCCGGTCGAGCAGCAGCATGATGTCCTCGCTGGTCTCGGGGTCGAGGTTGCCCGTCGGTTCATCGGCGAGCAGCAGCAGCGGCCGGTTGACGAACGCCCGGGCGATCGCGACCCGCTGCTGCTCACCGCCGGACAACTCGTGCGGTCGACGATCGGCCTCACGGGCGAGGCCGACCATCTCGAGGGTCTCCGGCACGACCTTGTCGATGGTCCGGCGCGACTTGCCGATGACCTGGAGGGCGAACGCCACGTTCTCGGCGACGGTCTTGCCCTCGAGCAGCCTGAAGTCCTGGAAGACGCAGCCGAGGGTGCGCCGGAACGCGGGGACGGACGAGGACTTCATGCGGGTGAGGTCGTGCCCGGCCACGACGAGGGTGCCCGAATCGGGCGTGTCCTCGCGGAGCAGGAGCCGGAGGAAGGTGGACTTGCCGGACCCGGAGGCGCCGATCAGGAACGCGAACTCGCCCTTGGCGATCTCCACGCACACATCGGACAGTGCCGGACGCGTCGAGGACGCGTACGACTTAGTCACATGAGAAGCACTGATCACAGCAGTAGCGTAGCGCCACTTCAATCACACGTGGTCGGGCAGGTGCCCCAACCGGAGGACCGCCCCCTCCCCTGACGGTCCCGCCGACCTCCCCGGACCTCACGCCTGGGGCGACCCCGCGCCTCCGGCGACGGGGGCCTCCTGCTGGTCCTGTCGGGGCTGTTGCTGTGGCGACTGGTCCGGCGTCGGCTGGGGGCTCGTGGGGCCGCCCGGTCGGTCGGACGGCGTCGGGCTCTGCTGGCGCGGCGTCGCGACCTCGGAGCTGACCGAGGACCCGGTCCCCGGCGGGGTGGACTGCCCGGTCGGGGCCGGCTCGGAGGAGTCGACGACCGGCGCGGTCGCGGTCGGGGCGGGCGGCGGGGCCGGCTCCGTGGTCGCCGGGGCAGGGGCCGGAGCCGGGCCGAAGCCCACCACCGGCTGCTCCCGGACCAGGAGGTACAACGCCCCGGTGAGGACGAAGGCGATCAGCAGGACCGCGGTGGTCCGCGACATCCTGAGGAACTCCCCCGCGAGGGCCAGGATCGCCGGGCGGGGGCGCCGGGACCGCCCGTCGGGATCCGGCGTCCCGCCGGGGTTCGACCGGTCGCGTCCGACCGGAGGTTCGCCGGTGGTGTCATCTCGGGTCCCGGACATCAGACCGCCCCCTCTCCGCTCGGCTGTCGCAGCATCCCCGCTCGGATCGCCGCGAGTCCATCCGGGTCGAGGTTGATGCCCTCGGCGCGGAAACGACGCAGGATGACCGCCCTCATCCGGCGCCCCACCTCCCACTGCATCCCGGGCTTGGTCCGCGCCAGGAGCCGGATCACCGTCTGCTCGAGCCGGATCGACTGCACACCCATGACGGTGGGCTCGTCGAGGATGTACTCGCCCACCCGGTCGTCCTCGATGATGTCGCGGCAGACCTGCGCCAGCACCTCGTGGGCCTTGTCCATGTCGGCGTTGTTGGGCACCGGGACGTCGATGACCGCACGCGCCCAGTCCTGCGATTGGTTGATCGCGGTGACGATCTGGCCGTTGGGGACGATCACGGCCTCGCCGTCGAGGTTGCGCAGCCGGGTGATCCTCAGCGTGACGTCCTCGACCGTGCCCGAGGTGACGCCGGTCGACGTGGTGAGTTCGACGATGTCGCCGTAGGCGTACTGCCGCTCGGCGAGGATGAAGAATCCGGAGAGGAAGTCCTGCACGATCTTCTGCGCGCCGAAGCCGAGCGCCGCGCCGAGCACCGTGGCCGGCGCCACCAGGGTGACCAGGTTGACGCCGAAGCGCAGCAGGATCTGGATGCCGACCAGGACGTACAGGACGCCCACCGCGACGTAGGAGAACACCTGGATCAGCGAGTGGAGGTGTTTGGACTCCTCCGACCAGTACTCCTCGTCGACGTGCCGGGAGTCGATCCGTCCGGTCCACATCCGGGCGATCTTGGCGATCACCCGCGTCATCAGGGCCGCACCGAGGATCAGGAGGACGACCTCCAGCCCCTGGTTGCTGAGCCAGGTCAGGATTCCACTGAAGTCGGCCCGGAACCTCACTCGGCGCCTGCCCCCTCCCGCATCCGCCAACGGATGCCCGCCTCGATGAACCCGTCGATGTCCCCGTCGAGCACGGCGGACGGGTTGTTGACCTCGTACTCGGTGCGCAGGTCCTTCACCATCTGATACGGATGCAGGACGTAGGAGCGCATCTGGTTACCCCACGAGGCGTTACCGCCAGCGCCGAGGGCGTCGAGCGCCGCCCGCTCCTCCTGCTGCTTGCGGGCGAGCAGCTTGGCCGCCAGGACCTTCATCGCCGCGACCTTGTTCTGCAGCTGGGATTTCTCGTTCTGGCACGTCACCACGATGCCGGTCGGGACGTGGGTGAGCCGGACCGCCGAGTCGGTGGTGTTGACGGACTGCCCACCGGGCCCGGAGGACCGGTAGACATCGACACGCACCTCGTTCTCGTCGACGTCGATCGAGTCCGTCTGCTCGACGACGGGGAGGACCTCGACCTCGGCGAACGAGGTCTGGCGGCGGCCCTGGTTGTCGAACGGGCTGATCCGCACCAGCCGGTGGGTGCCCTGCTCGACCGAGAGGGTGCCGTACATGTAGGGGTCGTGGACCACGAAGGTCGCGGACTTGATGCCCGCCTCCTCCGCGTACGAGGTGTCGTAGACCTCGACCTTGTGACCGGCCTTCTCCGCCCACCGGATGTACATGCGCATGAGCATCTCCGCGAAGTCCGCCGCGTCGATGCCGCCGGCGCCGGAGCGGATGTTCACCACGGCCTCGCGCTGGTCGTACTCGCCGCTGAGCATCGTCTTGACCTCCATGGCCTCGACGTCCTCGCGGAGAGCGGAGCGTTCGGCGTCCGCCTCCGCGACCGCGTCCTCGCCCTCCTCCTCGGCCAACTCGTACATCAGGGGCAGGTCCTCGATGCGCTGACGCAGGTCACGGCACTTCCGGAGGTCGGCCTGGATGTAGGAGAGCTCGCTGGTCACCTTCTGGGCCCGGTCCTGGTCGTTCCACAGGTCGGGATCGGCGGCCATCTGTTCGAGCTCGTCGACGCGGCGGGCGAGCTCCTCGATGTCGAGGACCTTCTCGACGGTGGTCATGGTGGCGTCGAGGGCGCCGATGTCGGCGGAAACGTCAGGGTGCACGGAAGCCAACTCTACGCGGACCGGACGTCGTCTCGCGTTTGACCACCCGACTCCCTCCCGTGGTCCGCCGCACGCTCACCCGTCGCCCGTCGGGGGTAGCGTCGACCGCGGCGTACCCGCCACCGGACGAGGTCAGCGGGCCGCCCGAGGCCCTAGCGGAGGAAGTGCATGTCCATCGACACCAGCCGCCCACGCCCACTTCCCCACGAGACCGTCGCGCCGATGACCGACGCGGACCTGGCCGCCCGCCTCGTCGTTGGCGCCGGAACCCTCGCGCGACGCCTGCGCGAGGACGGACTGGACGTCCACCGCAAGACTTCGGTCTCCGATGTGGTCACCGAGGCCGACGAAGCGGCCGAGCGGGAGATCACCGCGCTCCTGGCCGCCCATCGCCCCGGAGACGGGGTCCTCGGGGAGGAGGGCACCCTCGTGCCGGCCGAGCACGAGCGTCGATGGGTCGTGGACCCTGTGGACGGGACCTACAACTTCGTCACCGGTTCCGACTACTGGTGCTCGGCGGTGGCCGTGACCGGCGGCGACGGCTACCTGCTGGGGGCCGTCCACCGCCCCGTCACCGGGGACACCTTCGTCGGCGGCTCCGACCTGCCCACCCGCCGCAACGGGGTGCCGGTCGACAGGCTCACCCCGGGCGACCTCGCCGACGGCAGCCTGGCCACCTATCTCCACCCGCCGTTCTTCGCCGACCCCGACCTCGCCGAGCCCTTCCACCGGGTCAGCCGGGGAGCGGCGACCATCAGGATGCTCGGCTCGGGCTCCGTGGACCTGGCATCGGTGGCGTGTGGCGTCCACACCGTGTGGTGCCAGCACTCCTGCCCGGAATGGGACTGGCTGCCCGGGCGGGCGCTGGTCGAGGGCGCCGGCGGGGTCTGCACCACCGTCGAGGTGAACGGCTACGACTGGTTTGTCGCCGGGCGACCCCGCGCGGTCGATCAGGCCGTCGCCCTCCTGCGCGGCTGAGCTCGCCGCCCCCACCTGCGACTTCCACCCCTCGCGGGGAAAGTGTGGCGTCCGGAACTTACTCCGAAGTAAGGTATCGGGGACAGCACCGTCCACCGTCCGTCACGAGAACAGCTGGTGATGATGAGCAAGAACCCCACGCCCCCGTCCACGACCGGACGCGCGGAGACCTCGACCCCGGGCAAGAACCCCACGCGCATCGACGCGATCGGCGCCGCGATGCGCGCCCTCACGACCATCACGGGGTCGGAGTTCGCCGAGCGCTTCAAGCTGCGGCAGAAGGTCGACCGGGTGGCCTACGAGGCCACCCGGACCGGCTTCAAGACCCTGGGCGCCGCGACGGAGTCCTTCAAGAAGGTGTCCGGCGGCGGCGCGCCCAAGCGGCTCCCCGACGCGGACACCGAGGCCCGGCCCGACCTGTTCGACCTCACCCTCGACGACGAGCAGCAGATGATCGTCGAGACCGTGCGCGACTTCGCCGCCGAGGTGATCCGTCCGGCGGCCCACGACGCCGACCACGCCGCCGAGGCGCCCGCGTCGCTGATGGCCCGGTCCGCCGAGATCGGTGCCGCCCTGCTCAACGTCCCCGAGGAGTTCGAGGGCATCGCCACCGAGCGCGGCGTGGTGACCAACGCGCTCGTCGCCGAGGCGCTCGCGTACGGCGACATGGGCCTGGCCCTGCCGATCCTCGCCCCCTCGGGCGTGGCGACCACCCTCACCCAGTTCGGCTCGGACGCCCAGCAGAAGTCCTATCTCCCGGCGTTCGCCTCCGAGAAGGTCCCGGCGGCCGCGGTCGTGGTGGCCGAGCCGCGTCCACTGTTCGACCCGTTCGATCTCAGGACCACGGCCACGCGCGTGCCCGGCGGCTTCTCGCTCTCCGGCGTCAAGTCGATGGTGCCCACGGCCGGGAGCGCCGAACTCTTCGTCGTCGCCGCCACCCTCGACGGTTCCCCGACCTTCTTCGTGGTCGAGTCGGACACCGACGGCCTCGTCGTGGAGGCCGACCCGTCCATGGGGCTCCGCGCCGCCGGCCTCGGTCGGATCGTCCTCACCGACGTCTCGCTGCCCGCCGACGCGATCCTCGGAGGCCCGGAGGCCTCCCCCGAGGACCGGATGGCCACCTACGCCGACATCGTCCGGCTCTCGCGGCTCGGGTGGGCCGCGCTCGCCGTCGGCACCTCCCACGCCGTCCTGGACTACGTGACCCCGTACGTCAAGGAGCGCAGGGCGTTCGGCGAGCCCATCGCATACCGCCAGGCGGTGGCGTTCGCCGTCGCGGACATGGCCACCGAGCTGGACGGCATGCGCCTGGTGACCTGGCGTGGCGCCTCGCGCGCCGAACAGGGCATGTCCTTCGCCCGCGAGGCCGCGCTGGCCCGCAAGATCGCGGCGGACAAGGGCATGCGGATCGGCCTGGACGGCGTCCAGCTCCTCGGCGGCCACGGCTTCACCAAGGAGCACCCCGTCGAGCGGTGGTACCGCGACCTGCGAGCCGTGGGCGTGGCCGAGGGCGTGGTGGTCCTGTGAGCGCCGCCCACCAGACCACCTCCCCCACCCGGACGTAAGGACCATCGACGATGATCAACCTCGAACTCCCCAAGCGGCTCCAGGTGGGCGCCAACCAGGCCCGCCAGGTCGCCACCCAGATCTTCCGTCCCGTCTCCCGCAAGTACGACCTCGCGGAGCACGAGTACCCCGTCGAACTCGACACCCTCAAGGCCCTGATGGAGGCCATGGAGGACGCCGGCAAGGCGGCCTCGGGCGCCACCATGGGCTCGGGCGGTGCCCCGCGTCGGGAGGGCGTGTCCAACGGCGGCAACATGAAGTCCCTGCTCAACATCATCGAGACGTGCTGGGGCGACGTGGGACTGACCCTGTCGATCCCGCGTCAGGGCCTGGGCAACTCCGCCATCGCGGCCGTCGCCAACGACGAGCAGATGGAGAGGTTCGGCCGGGTGTGGGCCTCCATGGCCATCACCGAACCCGAGTTCGGCTCCGACTCCGCGGCGGTCTCCACCACCGCCCGGTTGGACGGCGACGAGTACGTGATCAACGGGACCAAGATCTACATCACCTCCGGCGCGCGCGCGGACCACATCGTGGTGTGGGCGACGCTGGACAAGAGCAAGGGCCGCGCGGCCATCAAGTCCTTCGTGGTGCCCCGCGAGCACCCGGGTGTCAACGTGGACCGGCTCGAGCACAAGCTCGGCATCCGCGCCTCCGACACCGCCCAGATCACGTTCACCGACTGCCGTGTCCCCAAGGAGAACCTCCTGGGTGACCCGGAGATCCGGGTGGACAAGGGCTTCGCCGGCGCCATGCAGACCTTCGACAACACCCGGCCCCTGGTCGCGGGGATGGCCGTGGGCGTCGCCCGCGCCGCCCTCGAGGAGATCCGCACCCTCCTCGAGGAGGCGGGGATGGAGATCGACTACGACCGGCCGGCCACCAGCCAACCCGCCGCGGTCGCCAAGTACCTCGAGCTCGAGGCCGACTGGGAGTCCGCGTACCTGCTCACGCTGCGCGCGGCGTGGATGGCCGACAACAAGATGCCCAACACCAAGGAGGCGTCCATGTGCAAGGCCAAGGCCGGTCGCACCGGCTCCGCGGTCACCCTGGGCGCGGTCGAACTCGCGGGCAGCTACGGCTACTCCGAGCGCAGCTTCCTGGAGAAGTGGGCGCGCGACTCGAAGATCCTCGACATCTTCGAGGGCACCCAGCAGATCCAGCAGCTGGTGATCGCCCGACGGATGCTGGACCTGTCCAGCGCCGAGCTGAAGTGACCTGACACCCGGCCGGACCACGGGGGCGGCACGAGAGGGGCCCGGTACCGAAGCGCTTCGGTACCGGGCCCCTCTCGTGCCGCCGGGGCGACCGCGCGTCAGGCCTGCTGGAAGCCGCGCCCCGGCCAGTTGCGGGCCGTGGCGTCGGCGACGATCGCGTCAAAGGAGAAGGCGAAGGCCGGGACGAAGAAGGGGCTCTGCGCCGGGTGGACGCACGGCGGCAGGACGGAGGACACGCTGCCGAGCGGTCCCGCGGCCGGCGCCATCTGGCCCCCGGACAGCAGTCCCACCAGGCGACCGTCCCGGGTCACGGGCCCACCGGAGTCACCGTGACCGGCACACGCGTGGGCCCAGAACTTCACCCCGTCGCGCTGCCAGGTGATGCCGCAGGTGTGGCCGGTCGACGCGCCGTCCTTGCAGACAACATCGCCGAACTCGGGCGCGGGCCCCCGGCCCGTGACGCCCGGCTGGCGCACCGGCACCGCGACGCGCGGGTCGAGCCGGATGACCGAGTAGTCGAGGATCTCGTTCCGCGTGACGACGGTCCCGATCACGCCGGCAGCCTCGTCGTCCCGGAGGATCACGGGGGCGTTGATGCGGTCGCTGCAGTGTGCGGCGGTGAACGCGACCGGGGTTCCGCCCGCGTCGTACCCCGCCGTGGTCAGGGTGCACCCCGCGGTTCCCCCGACGAGCACCGGGGTCCCGCCCGCGACCGGCACCGCGGCCTGCGCCGCCGCCGGGGCCACGAGGACCGTCGCCCCCGCCAACAGAGCCGTCGCGGCGAGTCGCGTCAGACCGGTGAACCTCATGTGCGTGTCCTTCCCACTCCGGCGGACATGCCGGGGTTTACGCCCCCGGCAGTCTATCGGTCGCCGGCCCCCGGCGCACGACCCACGACGGGCGGCGGCCCGGCTCCACGGGCGTCACCGGCGTTCCACGGTGATGCCGATCGAGGGACGACCCGTCGGGTCACCGTCCACCTGCGACCAGATCGCGGCCACGATGGGCTGGAGGAACAGCTCGCCCACCTGATCCATGATCGTGCGCACCACCTGGACCTTGTCGGGCGTCCGCGTGGACGCGTGCCCCCCGCGCCGCAGCCCGTCGACCTCCCTGGTGGTGAGCTCGACGATCGCCTCCAGGAGCGAGGCCCCGCGCCCGTCGGGCTCGAGCAGGGCGCGGTTGAGGTACCTCACCACCTGCGGGTTCTCCCGGAGCATCGCGCGGACTGCGACGTTGCGCGCCTCCACAACCTCGGCCGCCGACCCCGTGTGGTGGACCGTCGCCAGCGCGCCGACCACCCGTTCCACCACCAGTCCGTCGACGGCCCGGCGCAGCCCCTCCTTGGTCCCGAAGTGATGCTGGATCAGACCGATCGTCACCCCGACCTCGGCGGCCACCCTCCGCATGGACACCCCGTCCTCTCCGTGCTCGGCGTAGAGCTCGAGCGCCGCGGCGCGGATCCGCGCCCGTGCGGACTGGTCTGCCTGCATGGTGCCCCCTGAGTTCTCGCGTCACGCGCGATGTGAGCGGATCGGTCGACGTTCGCGACCATACGCTTGTATTGTAGCGTCTGAGACGGGCCGACCGGCCCAGATCACCTCGATTCCCCTGGAGATGACCCGTGTTCGAGCCCGCCCCCTACCGTTCCACATGGATGACCGACGACCTCGACGCCCTCCGCGCGCACACGCGGGCGTTCCTCGAGAAGGAGACCGCCCCCAACCTCGAGCGCTGGGCCGAGGAGGGTGCCGTCGACCGCGAGTTCTGGAACAAGGCCGGAGACGCGGGCCTGCTGTGCATCTCCATCCCGGAGGAGTACGGCGGCGGTGGCGGCACGTTCGCGCACGAGGCCGTGATCGCCGAGGAGCAGACGCGCGCCCTCGACGACGGCTGGGGCAACTCGGTCCACAGCACGATCGTGGCGCACTACATCCTCCAGTACGGCACGGAGGAGCAGAAGCAGCGGTGGCTGCTCAAGCTCGCCAGCGGCGAGATGGTGGGCGCGATCGCCATGACCGAGCCCGGCGCCGGGTCCGACCTCCAGGCGCTGCGCACCACCGCCGCCCGCGACGGCGACGACTTGGTGGTCAACGGTGCCAAGACCTTCATCTCCAACGGCATGCACTGTGACCTGCTCATCATCGTCGCCCGCACCGGCGGCGAGGGCGCACAGGGCCTCTCGCTCCTGGTGGCCGAGACCACCGACCTGCCCGGCTTCGACCGCGGCCGCAAGCTGGACAAGATCGGCCTGAAGTACCAGGACACGATGGAGCTGTTCTTCGACGACATGCGCGTGCCCGCCGGCAACATCCTGGGCGGCGTGGAGTGCGAGGGTCAGGGCTTCATCCAGCTCATGCAGCAGCTCCCCCAGGAACGGCTGATCATCGCCGTCACCGCGGTGGCCGCCGCCGAGACCGCCGTGAGGCTCGCGACCGACTACGCCAAGGAGCGCGAGGCGTTCGGCAAGCCCATCCTCAAGTTCCAGAACCTGCGCTTCGAGCTGGCCGAGTGCAAGACCGAGGCCCTGGCCTCGCGCACCCTGCTCGACCACTGCATCAGCCTGCACCTGGAGGGCAGGCTGGACCCGGCCACCGCGTCGATGGCCAAGTACTACTGCACCGACAAGCAGTGCGAGATCATCGACCGCTGCCTCCAGGTCTTCGGCGGCTACGGCTTCATGACCGAGTACCCCATCGCCCGGATGTACGCCTCGGCCCGCGTGCAGAAGATCTACGGCGGCACCAACGAGAT
>DIAZ01000109.1:51602-55311 GCA_002415925.1 Dietzia sp. UBA5065
GGCACCAACGAGATCATGAAGGAGCTGATCTCCCGGACCCTCTGAGCCCTCCCCCGGGCGGGTCGGCGAGGATCGCCCGCACCGCGTCGCGGCCCGCCCGGTTGGCTCCCACGGTCGACTGGGACGGGCCGTAGCCGAGCAGGAACAGCCGCGGCTCGTCGAGCGCGCGCCCGTCGGCCACCCGGATGCCGCCCTCGGGGGTCCGCAGCCCGAGCGGCGCGAGGTGCGCCACGGCCGGCCGGAACCCGGTCGCCCAGAGGATCACGTCGGCCTGCTCCAGCGTCCCGTCCGGCATCCGCACCCCGTCCGGTTCGATCCGGGTGAACATGGGGTGGCGCACGAGGACCCCACGTTCCTCGGCCCGCTCGATCCAGGGGGCGCGGAACATCCCGGTCACCCGGACCACGCTCTCGGGCGGCAGGCCCTGCGCGGTGCGCGCGGCCACCCGGTCGATCGCGGCGGAGAAGTTCTCCGGCGCCGGCCCCGTCTCCCACTCGATCTCCCGCCGGGTCACCCAGAACGTGTCCGCGACCAGCGAGATCTCCTCCAGCAGTTGCGTGGCCGAGATTCCCGCGCCCACGATCACCACGCGCCTCCCCGCGAACTCGTCGGCCGAGACGTAGTCGTGCACGTGGACCTGGCGCCCGCGGAAGGTCTGCCGGCCGGGGTAGTGCGGCCAGAACGGCCGCGTCCACGTCCCGGTGGCGTTGACGACGTGGCCGGCGATCCACACCTGCGACGCGGACTCGCCGGGCGGGTCGTCGACGCCGGTGACGGCCGCGGCGCCGCGGCCGGGGACCGGTCCGGAGACGACGACGAGGTGATCCCCCGCCGGGTCGCCCCGCTCCGGCACGGGTCTGCGGACGGAGCTCACCCGGACGGGCCGCCGGACGTCGAGCGCGACACTGTCCTCGTACTCGGCGAAGTAGCGGGGCAGGGCCTCCCGACTGGGCGCGCTCCCGTCCACGGCTGGGACCGGGTGGCCGGGGAGCTCGAAGATCCCGTTGACGGTGCTCATCGTGAGCGACGCCCAGCGGTGCCGCCACGCCCCGCCGGGGCCGTCCTCCGAGTCCAGCACGACGAACGACCGTTCGCCCTCGCCGGCCCGGTCGACCGGCACGAAGCCCCGGCGCCGGAGGTGGTAGCCGGCCGAGAGCCCCGCCTGGCCCGCCCCGATCACCGCGACGTCTACCGGGCGTGCCGGGGTCGGGTGCCGGGCGGTCATGTCGCCATGGTGGAGCACCGGGGCGCCGGCGGGATCGGAACCGCCCCGATCAGGCGCCGTCCGGGAGCGAGGTGAAGTCGGGCTGCCTGCCCTCGGCGAACGCCGCGAGCGCCTCCGCGTTGGCGGGCCCGCCCATGAGGTCGGCGAAGCACCGGTTCTCCCGCTCGCGTGCCTCGGCGATCTGGCGGGTCAGGGGCTCGATCATGGTCCGCTTGACCGCGCGCAGGCTGGACACGGGCAGCCTCGCCAGTCGCCGGGCGTGGTCGCCGGCTACCGCGTGCAGCTCGTCCGGGGCACAGAGCTTCCACACCAACCCCATCTCGTGGGCGTCGCGGGCGGAGATCCACTCAGACGAGAGCAGCGCCCACGCGGCGTTCTGCCGGCCCACCAGCCTCGGCAGCAGGTAGCTCGACGCCGCCTCGGGGGCCACCCCCAGGCTGGTGAACGGGCACTTGAGACGGGCGTCGTCGGCCATGAAGGCCAGGTCGGCGAACCCGATCACGGTCATGCCGATGCCCAGGCCGAGCCCGTTGATCGCCAGGATCAGCGGCTTGTCGAACGCCGCCAGGGCGTCGATCAGCCCCATGAAGCCGTGCGCCCCCGGGACGAAGTCGGGGTCGGTGATCCGTTGCCCCATCTCGAGCAGGTCGGTGCCCGCGCTAAACGCCCTGCCCTGTCCGGTGAGAAGGACGACCGCGACCGAGGGGTCCCGCGCGGCCTCGCGCAGCGCCTCTGTCAGCGCGTCGTACAGGGTCTCGTTGAACGCGTTGAGCGCGCCGGGGCGGGACAGCGTGAGGGTGCGGACACGATCGGCGTCCCGCACCTCCAGCACGCGGTCGGGCCCGCCCTCCGAGTTCCCGGCCACGCCCCGTCAGCCCTCGCCGGCCGCGGCCGACTCGCCCAGGTAGACGGTCTTGAGCTCGGTGTACTGCGCGAGCCCCTCGGGGCCGAACTCCCGGCCGACCCCGGAGGCCTTGAAGCCGCCGAAAGGGGCCGCGAAGTCCATCGTGTACGTGTTGACGCCGTAGGTCCCGGTGCGGACCCGGCGGGCCACACCCAATCCGGCCTCGCGGTCGGCGGTCCACACCGTGCCCGCCAGCCCGTACTCGGAGTCGTTGGCGATCCGCACGGCGTCGTCGACGTCGTCGTAGGCGATCACCGACAGGACCGGGCCGAAGATCTCCTCCTGCGCGATCCGCATGGAGTTGTCCACCCCCGCGAACACGGTCGGCCGCACGTACCAGCCGGTGTCCAGCCCGTCGGGCCGTCCGGTGCCGCCGGTGAGGAGCCGGGCGCCCTCCTGCTGACCGATCTCGATGTAGGACGACACGCGCTCCTGCTGCCGCCGCGCGACCATCGGGCCGATCTCCGTGGCGGGATCGAGCGGGTCGCCGACGACCATCGACCCGATGCCGGCGGCCAGGGCCTCGGCCACCTCGTCGTGCCGCTCGCGGCTCACCAGGATCCGGGTCTGCGCCACACAGGCCTGGCCCGAGTTCATCACGCCGAGGAACTTCATCCCCTCGACCACGCTCGTCAGGTCCGCGTCGTCCAACACGATCGCCGCGGACTTGCCGCCGAGTTCGAGCGAGCACCGCTTGAGCTGCTCACCGCAGATCGCGCCGATCTTGCGGCCCGCCGCGGTGGACCCCGTGAAGGCCACCTTGTCGATGCCCGGGTGGCGGACCAGGTGCTCCCCCACCTCGCGGCCGCCGGCCACGATGCTCACCACGCCCTTCGGCACGCCCGCCTCGATCAGCAGCTCCGCGAGGAGGTACGTGTCGAGCGGGGTCTCCGGCGCCGGCTTGACCACGATCGTGCACCCGGCCAACAGGGCGGGGATGACCTTGGACAGGACGGTGAACTGGGGGACGTTCCACGGCGGGATGGCCGCGACCACGCCGACGGGCTCGTGGCGCACCATCACGTCGCCGCCCAGCGCGCCCGGCCGGACCGACTCCCACGGGAACTCGCGGGCGATGGCCAGGAACGACTCGATCTGCATCCACGGGGCGGGCGCCTGGGCCAGCTTGCTGAAGGAGATCGGCGAGCCCATCTCGGTGGAGATCAGCGTCGCCATGTCGTCCAGCTTCGCGGCGTACAGGGCGGACAGGGTGGCGACCACCTCGATGCGCTCCTCCGGGCTCATCCGGGGCCACGGGCCGTGGTCGAACGCCTCGCGGGCCGCGGCCACGGCGGCGTCGATGTCGGCGACGGAGCCCTCCGGGACCCGGGCCACGACCTCCTCGGTGTGGGGGCTGATCACCTCGATCACGCCGTCCGTCGCGGGGGCGCGCCATTCGGTGCCGATCAACAGGGCGTCGCGATCGAGAGAGGTGGTCACGGAGGGTCTCCTAGGGTCGAACGGACATCTGATCAGACAGTTGTCCACTTTAATGTGACGCGCATCTCCCCACAAGGGACCCGCCCAAGCCGCTCGAGCCGCTTGCGCTGCCCCTCCGGCTTACGCTGCCCCCCTGGACC
>DIAZ01000182.1:0-3228 GCA_002415925.1 Dietzia sp. UBA5065
AGATGTGTATAAGAGACAGCGTCCACGGCGTCGTCCTGGTGGGCCATGGTGGCGGCCTGCTGGGCGTCGCGGCTGATCATCACCTCGGTGGCCGAACGCCCGAGCGAGATCGCGACGCGACCCATCTCGGCGAAGTAGCCGTTGACGGGCTCGGGCAGGACGCTCTCGGGATGGCGGCGTCGCACGATCTTGGCCACGTGTCCGGCCAGGGTCCCCATCCGGGTGAGATCCTGAACGAGCTGGATGGAGGTGACCACCTGGCGTAGGTCGCGGGCCACGGGAGCCTGGAGCGCCAGCAGGGCGAAACCGCGTTCCTCGTTTTCGGTGGCGAGGCGAGCCATCTCCGTGGAGGACTGGAGGACCTGCTCCGCCGCCACGAGATCGACCTGGAGGAGCGCGTGGGTGGCCAGCTCCATGTCGTCGGTGGCCAGGGCGCACATCCTGGCCATCGAGGTGGCCAGATCCGTCAGTTCTTCAGAGTAGACAAGACGCATGTGATTCAGCGTACGCGCATGTCAACCGCAGTATCGGGCCCGCTGGTGAATGACCGGTGAATACCGGGCGCCCGGGGGCGGGGGCGGATGGTCCGGCGCGGGTCAGCCGCCCGAGTTCTCGGCGTCCGCTCCGTCGAGCGCCACCGCGTCGTCCTCCGGGTCGTCCAGCCAGCCCTCGGGCAGGAGGACCCGGGAAGGCGACCCCTGCCGCCCCCGCGGGCCGTCACCGTCGGCCGGGAAGGGCTCGTCGGCGGGCAGGTCGGAGAGCAGTGACGCGAGGTCGTCGAGGGTGCGGACGGCCGCTAGGCCGACACGCTTGTCGGACCCGGCCGGGAAGCCGCGCAGGTACCAGGCGACGTGCTTGCGGATGTCACGCATGCCCTTGTCCTCGCCGTGGTGTTCGGCGAGGAGCTCGCCGTGCCGATACATGATCCGGGCGACCTCCCCGAGGGTCGGCGGGGTGGGGGCCTCGCGGCCGTCGAGGCGGGCGGCGAGCTCCGAGAAGAGCCAGGGCCGGCCGAGGCAGCCGCGTCCGATCACGACGCCCGCGCAACCGGTCTGCTCGCGCATCCGGACCGCGTCCTCGGCGGAGAAGATGTCGCCGTTACCCAGGACCGGGACGTCGGAGACCGCCCCGACGTGGTCGACGAGCCGGGAGATCTGCGACCAGTCGGCCCGGCCGGAGTACCGCTGGGCGGCGGTCCGGGCGTGGAGCGCGACGGCCTGGGCGCCCTCCTCGGCGGCGATGCGGCCGGCGTCGAGGTGGGTGTGGTGCTCGTCGTCGATGCCGACCCGCATCTTGACGGTCACCGGGATGTCGGTCCCCTCGGTGGCCCGGACCGCCGCCGCGACGATGGACCGGAAGAGTCGACGCTTGTAGGGGATCGCGGAACCCCCGCCTCGACGGGTGACCTTGGGGACGGGGCAGCCGAAGTTGATGTCGATGTGGTCGGCGAGGTCCTCGTCGACGATCATCCTGGCGGCCGCGTACGTGTACTCGGCGTCCACCGTGTAGAGCTGCAGGCTGCGAGGGGATTCGTCGGGCGCGAAGGACGCCATGTGGAGTGTCGCGGGTTGACGCTCGACCAGCGCCCGGGCGGTCACCATCTCGCAGACGTACAGGCCGGACACCGAGCCCTGCTGTTCGCGCTCGATCTCGCGGCACAGCGTCCGGAACGCCACGTTGGTGACCCCCGCCATGGGCGCCAGGACGACGGGAGACGCGAGTGCGAGCGGGCCGATGCGCAGGGCGGGCGCGCCGGTCGTGATGGGGGCGGACATGCCTCGAGTGTCCCAGCGAGGGGCGGGCAGGTCCAATGAGGCGTCCCCGGTACGCGGGTGATCCGGGCGCAACCGATGGTGCCCCCAGTCGGGCTCGAACCGACGACCTGCGGATTAAAAGTCCGTAGCTCTACCAACTGAGCTATAGGGGCGACGATCACACTACCGCCCGCGCGCCGGTCCGCCGATCCAGGCTCGGTACCGGCCGACGCCGAACCCGGGTGGTTTCGACGGTGGGTGGTCGGTGCCCTAAACTCGAACGCGCTGCGGACCGGCGATCCCGGACGTGGCACAGGCCCCCTTCGTTTAGCGGCCTAGGACACCGGCCTTTCACGCCGGCAGCGCGGGTTCGAATCCCGTAGGGGGTACGCAGGAGATGTCCCGGTCACCGTCACTCGGTGGCCGGGACATCCCGCATTTGGGCCCCGGCCGGATGCGGGAGCCGGGCCCCCGATTTGCGTTGGTACGGGGGCGTCGATTACTGTTCTGTCTCGTGCGAAAAGCACGGCCCTGTGGCGCAGTTGGTTAGCGCGCCGCCCTGTCACGGCGGAGGTCGCGGGTTCGAGTCCCGTCAGGGTCGCCAGACAACCGGCGCATTCGGTGTTCACCGGGTGCGCCGGTTGCCTTAGGGCCAGGTAGCTCAGTTGGTACGAGCGTCCGCCTGAAAAGCGGAAGGTCGCCGGTTCGATCCCGGCCCTGGCCACCACGGTAGCGTCGCGCTGGAGGGATCCCCTCCGGCGCGTTCGTCGTTTCGGGGATCGTCGTCCTCTCGTTATAGCGTGGGCTCCATGCCATCGACTGCCGCCGAGGTCCGTGCCGTGCCGGAGAAGTCCCGACCAGGCATCCGGTGGGGGATCGTCGCCGCGATCAGTGGACTGGTCGGGATCGTCCTCGCGATCATCGTCCCCCTTCTCCCGGTCACCCAGACCACGTCGACGATCAGCTGGCCCCAGGCCGGGACCCTCGACCCGGTGACGGCCCCGCTCGTGGCCTACTACCCGCTCGACCTCACCGCCGAGGTCCCGTGCTCGGCCGTGCAGAAGCTCCGGGACCGGGGACTGGAGGACGGGGTCCTGGTCTCCACCGCGCCCCGGCAGGCGGGCGAGAACGCGGGCGCCCGCGCGCTCGTGATCTCCGTCGCCGGCCCCGCGGTCGAGGTACGCAGCCGCAACGTCCTCATCGCCTCCGCGCCCGCCGACGCGGTCGCCGCACCGGGGGCCTGCTCGGTCATCCGCGTGGTGGCCGACTCCGGCTCGATCGGCGCGGAGTTCGTCGGCCTCGCGGTGGACGGTCGGGGGGCGGGCGGCCGGATCGACGACGACCTGCGCCCCCAGGTGGTCGGGGTGTTCACGGACCTGCGGGGTGCGGCGCCCGAGGGGATGGCCGTGGACATCACGGTCGACTCCCGCTACACCACCCAGGCGACCGTGCTCAAGCAGGCCGCGATCGTGGC
>DIAZ01000182.1:3429-11871 GCA_002415925.1 Dietzia sp. UBA5065
TCGCGCTGATCGCCCTGCACCGGCTGGACCTGCGGGACGGCCGTGCCGGGCGACGGGTGTTGCCGACGGGGTGGTGGAAGCCGCGGCCGCTCGACCTCGGGGTGGTGGCCACGCTCCTGGTGTGGCACGTCATCGGTGCCAACACGGCGGACGACGGGTACATCCTCACCGAGGCTCGTGCGGCGGTGTCCAGCGGATACATGCCTGAGGTGTTCCGCTATTACGGTGCCCCCTACGCGCCGTTCGGCATGCCGTACTACCTCTACACCGCGATCAGCTCCATCACGTTGGGCAGCGTGTGGCTGCGCCTGCCGGCGCTGCTCCTCGGGATCGCCTCGTGGATCCTGCTCTCCCGCGAGGTCATCCCCCGGCTCGGGGTCGCCGCCCGCCGTTCGTCGGCGGTCCGGTGGAGCACCGCCGCGGTGTTCCTCGCGTTCTGGCTCACCTACAACAACGGGCTGCGTCCCGAGCCGATCGTCGCCTTCGGGGTCCTGGCCACCTGGGTCTCGCTCGAGCGCGCGTTGGCGACCGGGCGCCTGCTGCCCGCGGCCACCGGCTTCATCATCGGCGGACTCACCCTGTCCGCGGCGCCCACGGGGACCTTCTGCATGGCCGCGATCATCGCCGCCTCGCGGCCGCTGCTGCTCCTGGTGATCCGCCGGGCCCGGCGGGACGGATGGGTCCCCACGGTGGCCCCGCTGCTCGCGGCGGGCCTGGGCGTCCTGCACCTGATCTTCCTCGACCAACCGTTGGTCACCACGCTGCAGTCGTCGGCCCTGCTCGGCGACGTGGGCCCCACCGGCCGGTGGTTCGAGGAGGTGTGGCGCTACGAGTGGCTCATGAACCCGACGCCGGACGGGTCGCTCGCCCGCCGCTTCGCGGTCCTGGCCATGTTCCTGTCCCTCATCACCTGCGCCGCCATCCTGTTCCGCAAGGGTCGGATCCCCGGGGTCGCCGTGGGGCCCGCCCGCCGGATCGTGGGACTGGCCGCCATCTCCATCGCGTTCATGGCGCTCAACCCCACCAAGTGGACCCACCACTTCGGGGCGTTCGCGACCATCGGGGCCGCCCTGGCCGCGCTGGCCACCATGGCGGTGCTCCCCGCCGCGACGCGCTCGCTGCGCAACCGGATGCTGTTCCTCGCGGCCGTGTTCTTCGTCCTGGCGTTGAGCTTCACCTCCACCAACGGCTGGTGGTACATCTCGATCTACGGCATCCCGTGGGGAGGCGCCCAGCCCTCGATCGCCGGGATCACGCTCTCGTCGGTGTTCCTCGGCCTGATGCTCGTCTCGCTGCTGGCCGCGCTCGTCCTGCACTACCGGGAACCGTTCCTGCGGCAGGCGGGGCGGGAGCACACGGTCGCGGACCGCGGCCCGGTGGTCCGGCGGCTCCGGGCGGTCGCGCACGCGCCCCTCGGGTTGGCGGCGGCCCTCGTCGTCGTGGTGATCGTGGCGTCCATGGCGGCCGCGGTGCGCAACCAGTACCCCGGGTATTCCGTGGGGCTGCAGAACCTCCGGGCGCTGTCCGGCGAGCCGTGCGGCATCGCCGACGCGGTGCTCGCCGAGCCCGACGCCAACGCCGGTCTGCTCGCCCCGATGGGCGACCCCCGGGACCAGCTCCGGGCGGGGGCGGAGCCCGTCAGGTTCGCCCCGGACGGGATCCCGGCGGATCTCACCGCGACCCAGGCGGTGGACACCGACACCCCGGGGACGGGCGAGGACTCCGACTCCACGGCGACCACCGCCGGCACCGAGGGCGGCGTGCGCGCGGGCGAGGGCATCAACGGCAGCCACGCCGCGCTGCCGTTCGGGCTGGACCCCGCGCGGGTTCCGGTCCTGGGCAGCTACCAGACCGGCACGCAGTTCAACGCCGAGACCACGACCGACTGGTACCGCCTCCCGGCGCGGACCGGGGGGAATCCCCTCGTCACCATCGCGGTGGCCGGGTCCTTCGCGCCGGACGCGGTGCGCGTGGAGTACGCGACCGGCGCCGGCGACCCGGTCGGGCCGGCGGGCTCGGTGCTGCCGGTGGACATCGGCCCGGCCCCGTCGTGGCGCAACCTCCGCGTCCCCCTGGACACGCTGCCCGCCGACGCGTCGGCGATCCGGCTCGTGGTGCGTGACCTCGACCCGGACCCGTCGCGGTGGATCGCGTTCACCCCGCCGCGCGTGCCGGAGCTGGTGACCATGCAGGAGCTCGTCGGGGACTCGCGCCCGGTGCTCCCGGACTGGGCGGTGGCGTTCCACGTGCCGTGCCTGCGGCCCTTCGACGAGTTCGCGGGGGTCCACGAGCTGCCCGAGTACCGGGTGCTCCCGGACCGCGGGCTCGCGGTGAGCTCCACCAACACCTGGCAGGCGTGGGACGGGGGTGGGCCGATCGGCTTCATCGAGCTGCTGCTGTCCGGCGAGACCGTGCCCACCTACCTCGAGCACGACTGGTCCCGCGACTGGGGTTCGCTGGTCCGGTACGAGCCGGTGGTGCCCGACGCGCGTCCGGCGACGGTCGAGCACGGCCAGACCGTACGGTCGGGGCTGTGGAACGGGGGACCGTTGGCCAGGTGACGGGCTAGCATCGGCCCCGGAACCTTTTACAAGGAAGTCCAAGTAACCCGACATGACTGGAGACGCTGTGTCCGTGACCGAGAAGCAGTTCGAGTACATCCTGGTGGAGCAGACGGGCCGCGTCGCGGTGATCACGCTCAACCGCCCCAAGGCGCTCAACGCGCTGAGCAGCGGTATGGAGAAGGAGGTCGTCGAGGCGGTCGAGGGTCTGGACTCCGACCCCGGCGTCGGGTGCATCGTCGTCACCGGCTCGGAGAAGGCCTTCGCGGCCGGCGCCGACATCAAGGAGATGAAGGACAAGACCTACCCGGGCATCTACCTCGAGCGCTTCTTCCACGACTGGAAGCGCCTCACCGCCGCGCGCACCCCGATCATCGCGGCCGTGTCCGGCTTCGCGCTGGGCGGCGGCTGCGAGCTGGCCATGATGTGCGACATGATCATCGCCGGTGACAACGCCAAGTTCGGGCAGCCGGAGATCACCCTCGGCGTGATCCCGGGCATGGGCGGCTCGCAGCGACTCACCCGCGCCGTGGGCAAGGCCAAGGCCATGGACCTGTGCCTGACCGGCCGCCAGATGGACGCCGCCGAGGCCGAGCGCTCCGGCCTGGTCACCCGCGTCGTCCCCGCCGCCGAGCTGCTCGACGAGACGATGAAGATCGCCGAGAAGATCGCCTCGATGAGCAAGACCACCGCCATCGCGGCGAAGCAGGCGGTCAACCGCTCCTTCGAGACCACCCTCGAGGAGGGGCTGCTCGCCGAGCAGAACGCCTTCTACGCGTTGTTCGCCACCGAGGATCAGACGGAGGGAATGTCGGCGTTCGCCGAGAAACGCAGGCCCGAGTGGCGTCGCTGAGCCACGAGCTCACCCGCGCGCACCTCGCCGGGGGCGGACGGTCCGACCGCCGCGCCCCCGGCGAGCCGCTGCCGGTGCTGGTCCTCACGGGCTACCTCGGCGCGGGCAAGACGACCCTGCTCAACCACCTGCTCTCCGGCGCCCCGGGGTTGCGCATCGCGGCGATCGTCAACGACTTCGGCGAGATCGACGTGGACGCGGCCGCGGTCGCCGGCCGCGTGGACTCCCTGGTCTCCCTGTCCAACGGGTGCATCTGCTGCGAGGTCGAGGCCGGCGAGCTCGGGGAGGCGCTCACCCGGCTCTCCGGCGACGAGCACGGCCTCGACCTGGCGGTGATCGAGGCGAGCGGCCTGGCCGAGCCCGCGATCCTGTCCCGCATGGTCCACGACGTCCCGCGCGAGGTGGTGCGGCACGCGGGGATGGTCCAGGTGGTGGACGCCGAGAATCTCGACGACGCGCTGGAGCGGCACCCGCGGCTGGCGGCGCACCTGGCGGAGGCGGACCTCGTCGTGGTCAACAAATGCGACCTGGTCTCGCGCGCACGGTTCGGCGAGCTGCGGGCGACGATCCGCACGCACGCCCCGCGGGTCGCGGTGTGGCCCGCCGTCCGCGCCGCGGTCCCCACCGGGCTCCTCCTGGGGAGGGAGGAACCGGATGCGGCGACCCCCGCGACCCCCGCTACCCACCGACCTTCGGCCGGCGGGCCCCCGCACGACCACTCCCACCTCCACGACTCCTATTCCGCGATCACGGTGGTGCCCGCGGGGGACCTCCATCCCCGCCGGTTCCTCGCCGCGCTCTCCGACCCACCGGCCGGCGTCTACCGCGCCAAGGGCATGCTCGCCCTGGCCACCGCCGACGGACCGCGCCCGTACGACGTCGCGCTGGTGGGGCGCCGGCTGGAACTCCGCGCTCGGCCGGTCGGTGCCGGGGGAGAGGACACCGTGGGGTTGGTGGTGATCGGCGTCGATCTCGACGACGATGAGGTGGCGCACTTCCTCGACGAGGCCGTGCGGACCCCGGGCGAACCGGTCGACACGGCCGCGGTCCTGGGCCTGCACCCGTACCTGGTCGGCGACCCGGACTCCAGCGACGTCGAGGAGTGGATCTACGACGAGCAGCGCACGACCCCGCTCACCGGGGCGGCCGCGATGCTGGCGGATCCCGAGGATCCCGAGGCATTCGATCCAGCTTTCACGCCCTGACCGTGGCGTGGGCCGGATAGCGCGCGGTGTACCCCCGCCGACTCCGAACCACCTCGGCGTATCCGGTCGGCGGCACCCCGGTCACGTGCGTATAGTGACGATGTCGACGGTGACGTGTGGCACTCGCGGGGGGAGTTCCCCGGCTCGCGGTGGGGGTATGCCACGGACGAGGGAGGAGACCTCGTGGACGAGGAGAATACCGGTCGTGGCGCGCCCGGAGGGGCCGCGGGCGAGGCCCAGCGGCGCCGGCGCGACCTGGCGTCGGTGCGCAGCGCGATCGCGGCGCTGCGCGAGTCCACTGGCATCCCCGTGACGATCGGCGGCGTCGTGGGCGAGGGACACACGCTGGTCCTGTCGGAGTCCCTGGGCATGCGGACCTCGGCGATGAAGGACCTCACGGTCCACTACGGTGCCGGCGTGGGTGGCAGGGTCATGGCCACCGGGAAGCCGGTCGGTGTGGCCGACTATCCGCGGGCCGGGGTGATCACGCACGAGTACGACCTCCCGGTCCTGTCCGAGGGGCTTCGGTCGATGGCCGCGATCCCGGTGGTCGTGGGCAAGGACGTCCGCGCCGTCCTCTACGCGGGCGTGCACTCCTCCGTCCGGTTCGGGGAGAAGGTGCTCAACCAGATGGCGGCCACCGCCCGCGCGCTCGAACAGGAGATCGCGGTCAACGACGCCCTCGCGGCCCGGGGCGCCGCCCCGGTCGGGCCGGGTGTCGGCGAGGGCCGCTGGGACGACATCCTGTCCAACGAGCGGATGCGGGAGACCCACGCCAGGCTCCGGATGTTGGCCTCCCGCACCGAGGACCCGGAGGTGCGCGCGGAGCTCGAGACCATCTGCGCCGAGATGGTGTCGCCACCGCCCGAGATGCCGACGGCGCGGTTGTCCCGGCGCGAGCTCGACGTCCTCGCCTGCGTGGCGCAGGGAAAGACCAACATCGAGACGGCGGCCGACATGGGTATCGGCGCGGAGACCGTCAAGAGCTACCTGCGGTCGGTCATGCGCAAGCTCGACGCGCACACCCGGTTCGAGGCGGTCAACGCCGCCCGCCGCATGGGCGCCCTGCCCTGAGCCCCGCGGCTCCGGTGACCGGCGGGGGGATCAGCCGCGCTCCCCGCCCGGCACCCACAGCACGTCGCCGTCCGGGTTGGCCACACGGCCCAGGACAAACAGGAGGTCCGACAGCCTGTTGAGGTACTTCGCCGGCAGCGGGGACGTGGTGTCCGGGTGCGCCTCGACGGCCGCCCAGGCCGCCCGCTCGGCGCGTCGCGTCACGGTGCGGGCCACGTGGAGGTACGCGCCGCCGGGGGTCCCCCCCGGCAGGATGAACGAGTTCAGGTCCGGGAGATCGGCGTTGAACTCGTCGATCCAGGTCTCGAGCCGCTCGATGTAGGCCGGCTCGATGCGCAGCGGTGGGTACGGGGGATCGGCCACCTCCGGGGTAGAGAGGTCGGCGCCGGCGTCGAACAGGTCGTTCTGGACCACGCGCAGGACCGAGGCCACCCGCTCGTCCAGCCCGCCGCACGTGATCGCGACACCGATCGCGGCGTTCGCCTCGTCGCAGTCCGCGTAGGCGGCCAGGCGGGCGTCGTTCTTGCCCACCCGGGAGAAGTCGGACAAGCCGGTGGTGCCGTCGTCGCCGGTCCGGGTATAGATCTTCGTCAGATGCACAGCCATGGGGCCAACCTACGCGGTCGCGGCGCACCGGATGCCCGGGTCGTCCCCGGTTCTCGCCTAGGGTGGACCCGTGAGCGGAAACCCCACGTCCCGCGAGGAGAGCTTCCTCGTCACCGGCGGTACACGTCTGGTCGGCGAGGTCTCCGTCGCCGGCGCGAAGAACAGCGTCCTCAAGCTCATGGCGGTGGCCCTGATGGCGGAGGGGCGCACCACACTGACCAACTGCCCGGACATCTCCGACGTCCCCGCGATGGCCGACGTCCTGCGACACCTCGGGTGCACCGTGGAGATCACCGGTGACACCGTGGTGATCGACACCCCGGCTGACCTCGGTCATGTCTCCGACGACACGGCGGCGCAACGACTCCGCGCCTCGGTCTGCATCCTCGGCCCGCTGGTCGGCCGTCACCACCGGGCCGTGTTGGCGATGCCGGGAGGGGACGCGATCGGCGACCGGCCGCTGAACTGGCACCGCGAGGCGCTCGAGGAGCTGGGTGCCACCACCCGGATGGATCACGGCCGGCTGGTCGCCGAGGCGGTGGAACTCACGGGCGCGCAGTACGAGCTCGAGTTCCCCTCCGTCGGGGCGACCGAGACCTTCCTCTTCGGCGCGGTCCTGGCCCGGGGCACGTCGACCCTGCTGAACGCGGCCCGCGAGCCCGAGATCGTGGACATCTGCGACCTGCTCACGGAGATGGGGGCCAAGATCAGCGGCGCCGGGTCCAAGACCATCACGATCGAGGGCGTCGACGAACTTCATCCGGTGAGCCACCGGGTGATCGGGGACCGGATAGTGGCGGCCACCTGGGCGATGGGCGCGGTCATGACCCGGGGCGACGTCACGGTCACCGGGATCGACCCGATGTACCTCTACGTCGTGCTGGAGATCCTGCGGGGAGCCGGCGCGCAGGTGGAGACCGGACCCGACTGGGTCCGGGTCAGGCAGGAGGGCCGCCCCCGCGCGAGGAACGTCCGCACGCTGCCGTTCCCGGGCTTCCCGACGGATCTGCAGCCGATGGCCATCGCACTGGCGTCGGTGTCGGACGGGTTCTCCGTGGTCACCGAGAACCTCTTCGAGGCGCGCTTCCGCTTTGTGGAGGAGATGGTGCGGATGGGAGTGGACGTGGAGACCGACGGCCACCACGCCAAGATCCGTGGCCGCGAACGCCTGGACTCCGCCACCGTATGGGCCAGCGACATCCGCGCCGGCGCGGGACTGGTGCTGGCCGGCATGTGCGCCGACGACGTGACCGAGGTCTGCGAGATCTTCCACATCGATCGCGGGTATCCGGACTTCGTGGAGAAGGTGCGGTCCCTCGGCGGGCGGATCGACCGCGTGGACACCCATCGATGACGCGCTGGCATCGATGACGCGCTGTGCCGATCCGCGAAATCTCCGGCTGACCAGGCGATTTGGTGTTCCGTTGGGCCGCGTGTAACTTTATCGGAGCCGCCAGGGAGCGAGCCCGAGCCGAGAGGCCAGGGAGCGCGAACGGGCGGTGGCTCCGAAGAAGCGAGAAGGACACGCCGGTTTGACCCGGTGAGGCCGGACAGCTAAGTTGGAGAAGTTGCTCTGAAGAGAGTCAGCGAAGCCGCGAGGCAGAGGAAAACCCCGGTTTTGGAAACGGGGAGCGAGCCTGCTAAGCTGGTGGAGTTGCCTCCGAGAGGGAGCGGCGAGATCACCCCGGACGCTACATGGCGATGGTGCCATAGAGCAACGGTGTGTGGGTGTTGTTTGAGAACTCAACAGTGTGTTTTGTTTGTGATAGTGCCAAATTTTTTGTTTGGTTGCGACCCTTTCACATCCCTGTCGTGGGGGTCGCGTTTTTTGAACAGCCAGTTTGTTTGGTTTGTTTTTTGCTTGGATTGTGCTTTTCGTAGTGCTGAGAAGCTTTTATGGAGAGTTTGATCCTGGCTCAGGACGAACGCTGGCGGCGTGCTTAACACATGCAAGTCGAACGGTAAGGCCCCTTCGGGGGTACACGAGTGGCGAACGGGTGAGTAACACGTGGGTAATCTGCCCTGCACTTCGGGATAAGCCTGGGAAACTGGGTCTAATACCGGATATGAGCTCCTGCCGCATGGTGGGGGTTGGAAAGTTTTTCGGTGCAGGATGAGTCCGCGGCCTATCAGCTTGTTGGTG
>DIAZ01000146.1:0-865 GCA_002415925.1 Dietzia sp. UBA5065
GGCTGCTGCTGCAGCGCGGCGAGCTTGGGGCCCAGTCCCAGCCGGTCGATCACCTCGATGGTGCGGGCCGGCCCCAGCGCGCGGATCAGCTCGTCCTCGAGGTCGGCCTGGCAGACGAAGAAGCCGTATGCCGGCAGGTCGCTCGCATCCCGGACCGCGAACCCGATCTCGGCCAGGGCCCGCTCGACGAAGCGCACCTCACCGGCGTCGCAGAGCCCGAGGACGGCCGCGCCCGGCCGGTCGGCGAGCGCCCGATGCAGACCGCGCCGGACATTGGTGACACCGCCGAGGTCGACCAGCTGCACCCGGGAGAGGTCCGCACCTCGAGCCCCCGCCAGAGCCCGGACGGCGGCCACATCGCTGGCGCCTTCGAGAAGGACGACGGTCGACACCGGCTCAGGCACAGGGGACAGCCAACCACGGCGCGCGCATCCTGAGCACGGGCGGGCCATGAACCGCCCGGCCCGCTCGGACGAACCTGAGGTGTATCCACCCCCACACGACGGGACCACCACGATGCCTCAGTCCGCCACCCATCCAGCTCGCCCCTCCGCCCGCCCCCGCGTCGTCATCCTCGGCGCGAGCCTGGCCGGACTGCTCACCGCCGCCGCCCTCAGCCGGCATACCGACGTGGTCCTTGTCGACCGGGACCCGCTCGATGAGGAGCTGACCTCGCCGCGTCGAGGCGTCCCGCAGTCGCGGCATACCCACGGTCTGCTCGTCAGCGGCAGCCGGGCGATGGAGGCGCTGCTGCCGGGTCTGCTCGACGAGGTGGTCGCGCGCGGCGCCATCCTCGGCGATGTCATCGGCGGCTCGCGGTGGGTGATGCGGGGCGCGCCGATGCTGTCCTTCCCGTCGACCCTTA
>DIAZ01000146.1:932-2651 GCA_002415925.1 Dietzia sp. UBA5065
CGGGTGTGGAGCTGCTCGGCGAGCACGACATCGTCGCCCTGGTCACCGACGACGCCAGTCGCCGGGTCATCGGGGCCCGGCTCGTCCCCCGGACCGGCCCGGACGCGGGCATCGAGACCGTCCTCGCGGCGGACCTCGTCGTGGACGCCACCGGTCGCGGGTCCCGGCTGTCCCGCTGGTTCGCCGAGCTCGGGTACGACCTGCCGGAGGTGACCGAGGTGGCGGCAAGCGTCGGCTATGCCACCCGGGTGTTCCACGACGAGCGGGGCGTCCTCGACGGGACCGACGTCATCGTCGTCTCGACCGATCCGCAGACCGGCCGCTCGGGCGCGGCAGCGCGGATCGAGGGAGGCCGGTGGACGGTCACCGTGGCGCAAGCCAATGGTGCTGTGCCGCCGATCGACCTGCCGGAGTTCACCGCCTTCGCCGACTCCCTGCCGGCGCCGGAGCTCGGGCGGCTCGTCCGCGCCTGTCAGCCGGATGGCACGGGTGTGGTCTACCGCTTCCCGTCGAGCCGCTGGGTCCGCTACGAGCGGCTGCGCCGGCGCCCGCTCGGTGTGCTCGCCGTGGGTGACGCGGTGTGCTCCTTCAACCCGGTGTACGGGCAGGGCATGTCGTCGGCCTCGCTGCAGGCGGCCGCGGTTCGCGACCTGGTCGAGGAGTGCGTGGCCGCTCGTGGTGGCGACGTCAGGGCGGCCCTCGACGATCTCGCCTCTCGAGCCCCCGCGGTGCAAGCCCGCGTCGTGTCCGCGCCGTGGGCGCTGGCGACCGGCCCGGACCGGCGTCTTCCCGGTATGCCGCGCAAGCCGCTTCCGGAGCGCCTCCTCGACCGGTATGTCGACCGGGTCATCGAGGTTGCCCGCCACGATGCGCCGGTGACCGTGGCGTTCATGGAGGTGCTCAACCTGCTCCGTCCGCCGCAGTCCTTGCTCGCTCCGGGCATCGCCCGCAGGGTCCTCGGTGCTCGGGCGCACCGGGCGCCGGTCCAGCAGTGCGTCGCGCCTGAGCTCGTCCGGACCACGGCCCCACGATGAGCGCCGAGCTGCCGGTCAGTGCAGCGCCTTGACGGCGGCATCGAGCACTGGGTCCCGGCCGGCGAGGAAGTCCCTGACGGTCCACTCGACGCGGACGCCCGGGTCGAGGGTCGTCCGGGTGTCGGTGTCGCCCGCCTTGGGCCAGTAGCGGCTGGACACGTGGGCGACCAGTCCCGAGCTGGGCATCTGCACCGGTCGCACATCGCCATAGAGGTTGGGCCTCGCCCCCGTCGGCTCGCCGACGAAGACCGCGTCGGTGGACTGTTCGACGTCGACGGTGAAGTTCATCGCGGCCGAGAAGGTCGACCGGCCGACGATGAGGACCAGCCGCCCACGCAGCCGGGGGTCGCGGACGGCGGCGAGCAGGCCGCCATACGTCTGGTTGTTGCCCCCTCCGTTATTGCGGACGTCGATGATGACGCCGGGATGGCGCGGCTGCGCCGCGGCGGCGAGCACGGGGGCGGCGGCGGTCAGGCTGCCGGCCTGGACCTCGTTGTACACGACGTAGAGCGGCCCGCCAGGCAGGGTGGTCCACCAGATCGACTCACGGCGACGGGTGAGGACCAGTGGGGCGTCCCGCGGCGGCAGCCCCACCGGGTCCCACCCGACCGTCGAGAGGTAGCTGGTGTAGTCCAGCGGCGGCGGGCTGACCACGACGCGTTCCCCGGCGGTGGTGCGCAGCCCG
>DIAZ01000146.1:2814-3125 GCA_002415925.1 Dietzia sp. UBA5065
GGCATGACATAGGTCAACGGCATCATCAGTCGGACCGTCTGGTCGTTGTCGTAGTTGACCAGGGGTTCCAGTCGCCGGCGCGCCTCCGCGAGTGGCACCTCGCCGATCGACTCGAGGGTCGCTCCGACCAGCTCGGGTCGACCCGGGTATGCGGTGACGATCGTCGTCCCGGAGAGCTCGTAGAACGAGATGGCGAGGAAGTGCCAGCCCAGATCGGTGGGGTACACCGCGGTGTGGCCATCGATCGTGGCGACGAGCTCCATCACCGCCACCTCCTGGGCCCGCCGGTCCATCGTCGGCAGGGTGCGCTT
>DIAZ01000146.1:3286-8836 GCA_002415925.1 Dietzia sp. UBA5065
GACAGCGTCATGCGCTATAACTAGCACGAGATCGTGCTAGTTACAACGGGACCGTGCTAACCTACGTCGCCCTGGCGTCGGTCGTGGAGCGACTGCGTCGCGCGTGCGGCGGCGTCGGCGAGCGCCGACAGCGACGCCGACAGTCCCTGGGCGTCTACAGCGAGATGAGCGCGGAGGGCGGCATCGGCCAGCTCGAAGTGGCTGCTGGCCGCGCGGTGGACCGCCAGCCCCTCGAGCGTCAGCCCCACGAGCATCGCTCGCCGGTCGCGCGGGTCCGGTCGACGCTGGACGTGACCACGACGTTCGAGGCTTCGCACCGTGTCGAGCATCGTCGTGAGCGGAACCCTGGCCTCGTCGGCCAGCCGGGTTGCCGTGGTCTGCCCGGACTCGAAGATCAGGCTATAGAGCGCGTACTCCGCTGGATCGAGCGGACTGGTGGCCATGGCCTCGGCCAAGAGGTCCTGCACCTGGACCGCGGCCAGGTGCAGGTAGTAGAGCGGGGAGAGCCCGGACCGGACCGGTTCCCGGTGCATTGCGGCCATGCCGGACAGCGTACGGGGAGGGCAGACGAACCGGGGTGGCGGCCGCTACATTGTCCCGCGTGACAGGCGGGGGCGTCGCGCACCGGGTCGCGCCGGGCGCAGCGAGCCTCCATCGGCATGCCCTCGATGCTCGGCGCCTGTCGCTGGGGCTGCGTGTTCCGGCCTTCGCCGCTCTCACCACCGGGGCGACCGTCGGTGGGCATGTGGCCGCGCACGGGACCACGCCCTCGCTCCTGGTGACGCTGGGCCTCTTCGGGGGCGCCCTGTCCGGCCGCGCAGTCCTCGGGACTCGTCGCCGCTCGTTCCTCCCGATCGCCGGACTCATGACGCTCGGTCAAATGGTCGGACACACGGTGCTCGTCGTCGCGGAGACGACCGGCAGCGTCATGTCAGAGGCGGCAGCGCTGGAGCATATGGCAGGGCACCACCACGGCCTTCCGGCGGTCGACGCTGCAGCTGCGCACCAGATGGTGTCGCCCATGATGGTGCTCGCCCACGGCTGTGTCGCGGTGGTCTTGGCCTGGTGGTTGGCCAGGGGCGAGGCGCTCAGCGACGCGCTCGGCCGAAGGCTCATCGATCGACTGGTCATCCCGACCCTGCCGCACCTCGACATCGCTCCGGTCTGGGCACCGGGCGGCGGCGGAGTTCCTCGGGTCGGCCCAGGTCGGTTCGTCCTCGCCCCGGCGCCCGGACGCGCGCCACCACCGCGGCGTTGAGTCGGCTCGTGACCGCCGAGCCGTGACCCTGACGTCACGGAGGTCGGTCACTCCCTCCTCCCCTGGAGACATCGCGGGTCGCCCTGCCGTGGTTCCTGCCTGAGCAGGAGACGGCGGTATGCCGCGCGCCCGTCCTCGTCGTTGCGCGCGCTCAGCGCGCTCGTCCTTCGTCTGACCTTGGAGGTCTGTCGTTGTCCACCACACTCGAACATCCCGTCACGCCCGCTCTGCCAACCACCGAACGCGCTGAGTCACCGCCGATCGAGCGGACCGGCGGGCTCTTCCGCGCCTTCTGGCGTTGGCACTTCTACGCCTCGATCATCGTCATCCCTGTGTTCGCACTGCTCGCCGTCACCGGTCTGGTCATCCTCTTCAAGTGGCAGATCGACCCCGCCTTGAACCCCGGGGTGATGACCGTGTCCCAACCGGCCTATGGGGCACCGGCGGCCGCCTCACGGCAAGAGGCCGCAGTCCTGGCTGCCTATCCGGGGGCCACGATCAGCGCGGTCCAGTTCGGCGGGGACGATCGCGCGACGGCCTTCACGATCGATACCGCCGAAGGCGCCACCCGTAACGTCTACGTCAACCCGTGGACCGCGAAGGTGACCGGGGACCTCGATCCGGACAAGCTCCCGAGCAATGTCGCGACCGAGATTCACGGGATGATCATCTTCGGGCAGATCGCCCAGGTTGAGCTGTTCACCGATCCCGTCACGGGGTCGGCGTTCACCCTCGGCAGTATCGGCGACCGGATCATCGAGCTGGCGGCCTGTTGGGGCATCGTCATGACACTCACCGGCTACTACCTCTTCTTCAAGGGTCGCCGCGGGCGGCTGCGCCGAGTAGCGGCGGGCGCGCGAGGAGCCGTCCTTCGGCACCGGCACGGTCTGGTCGGTGTCGTCACCGGGATCTGGATCCTGCTCCTTGTCGGATCGGGGCTGCCCTGGACTGGGTTGTGGGGCGCCAAGGTCCAGAGTGTGGTGACCGGGTCAGGGTTCAGCCTGTGGGGCGAAGACCCGGGCGCCACCTCCGGCCTGGGTGACAAGCTCGACGCCGTCGGCAACACCTCGGCGCCCGCGCCGTGGGCCGAAGGCGCAGCGCCAGTGCCCCAGAGCGACGGCGATATGGGGTCGATGCCGGGTATGGACCATGGGACGGGTCAGTCGGCAGGCGGGGTCGAAGGGCGCATCTCGCTCGACACGGTGATGGCGGTCGCGATGCGTGACGGTCTCGCCGGCCCCTACTTCGTGCTCTATCCCAGTGAGAAGGACGGGGTCTTCTCCGTCCTGGCCGATATGTGGCATGACCGGAGCACACCGGCATACGCAGACACCACCCTCGAACGGGTCGTTCACGTCGACCAGTACTCGGGCGCGGTGGCCGGGCGGTACTCCTTCGACGAGTACTCGCCCGTCGCCAAGGTGGTCTCCCAGACGATCGCGATGCACGAGGGGCAGCGCTTCGGCTCGCTCAACTTCGTGGCCAGCGCGCTCTTCTGCGTGACGATCCTTGTCCTCTGCGTGACCGGGCCGATCATGTGGTGGCGGCGTCGGCCGAAGGGGTCCCTCGGGGCCCCACGCGGCGCGATGCCGCTGCGCGCGAGGCCGTGGTTGCTCGTGGCTCTTGTCGCACTGGGCCTCTTCATGCCGTTGCTGGGGCTCTCCCTCATCGTCGTCCTTGCCGTGGAGCTGCTGCTCCTTCGGCGACGACGGGCTGAGCACGCCAGCGCGTGAGCAGCCGGGCGGGTGGGCGCGCTCGGGGCGCCCGCCCGCCCACCAGGGCGTCGCCTCGACGCCTGGGTCCCCGTCGGCCCCGGGTGAGCGGAACCGACGTCAGGGCGTCGGTTCCGCTCACCCGAGCGGCCAGATCAGGCCCTTCGCGCGGCAAACCGTCCTCGCATCCGGTGCGAACCAGGGGTGACCGAGCCGGTCCGCAGCCGTGGCGGACCCCGACCCCTCAGGAGCCCGAGATGACGTCCCCCTCCCGTCGAACCTTCATCGCCGCCGCCGGGGCCAGCTCGGCGACGCTCGCGCTGGGACTGGCCCAGCCGGCATACGCCGCCGACCTGTCGGCACCCGGCCAGGCCGGCGACGCCACCGCGAACGGCCCGCTGGTGGCCTATGTCGCGGACCCGACCGCCGGACGGGTCGTGGTCGTCCGCGGCGACCGTCGCGCGGTGTTCACCGACCGGCGCCTAGCCGCGCGCCTGGCCGAGACCGCGGCGGGAGGGCAGCGCTGATGTCCTCGCACCGCGAAGCCCCCGAGATCTCCAACGACCCGGCCGCCGACAACACCGACCTCTATGCCTTCGTCAGCCCGGACCGGCCGGACACGGTGACGATCCTCGCCAACTTCATCCCGTTCCAGAACCCGCAGGGCGGCCCGAACTTCTACGAGTTCGCCGAGGACGTCCGCTACGACATCAATATCGCCAACCGAGGCGACGCGAAGCCCGATGTCACCTACCGGTTCCGGTTCTCCACGACGATCCGCAACCCCGACACGTTCCTCTACAACACCGGGCCGATCACAAGCCTGACCTCCGCCGCGTGGAACCGGCCGCAGATCTACTCGGTCACCCGTTTCACCCGGTCGGGGGAGTCGACGGTCCTCGGCAAGGGCCTGCCCGTGCCGCCGGTCAACGTCGGGGTCCGCAGCACGCCGAACTACGAAGCGCTGGCCGCCTCCGCGGTCTGCCGGCTGCGCGGCGGGCGCCAGGTCTTCGCCGGTCAGCGGGCCGAGGCCTTCTTCGTCGACCTCGGGAGCATTTTCGACCTCGCCGCGCTGCGACCGTTCAACCCGGCCCACCTCATCCCCCTCGCGGCCGCGCCGGGCCTGGATGGGACCGGGGGGCTCAATGTCCACACCATCGCTCTCCAGGTGCCGATCACCGATCTCACCCGCGGTGGCGGCCGACCCACCGATGTCGCTGACCCGACCGCCGTCATCGGCATCTGGGCCACCGCGAGTCGGCGGACGGCGACCATCCGCGGCGAGACGCCCGGCAGGACCGTCTCGATCGGCCCGTGGGTGCAGGTCTCCCGCCTGGGCAACCCGCTGTTCAACGAGGTTGTCGTGCCGATGTCCCGCAAGGACGAGTGGAATGCCGAGGGTCCGGACAAGGACAGCGAGTATGCCGGATATGTCGCCGACCCCGAGCTGGCTCGGCTGCTGCCGGTGCTCTATCCCGGGGTCTTTCCGAACCTGTCGGCATATCGCAAGTCCCGGGCCGACCTCGCGGCGATCCTGCTGACCGGCATCCCCACCGGGGTCGTCCCGGGCTTCCAGAACTTCACCGGCCCGACGCAGGCGGACCTGCTGCGGCTCAATGTCGCCGTCCCGCCCTCCGCCACGCCCAACCCGTTGGGGCTCGTCGCCGGTGACCCCGCCGGCTTCCCCAACGGCCGTCGGGTCGGCGACGACGTGACGACCATCGAGCTGCGGGCGGTGGCCGGCCTCACCATCCCGCTCGTGGACTCGACCTTCACGCCGGACGCCGCAGTGGCCGGGCTCTCCGACGGCTCGACGAACACCAACCCGGCCACCCTCGCCACCTTCCCCTACCTCGGTACCCCGATCGGGGGATACCAGGCCATCCCGGGAAGCTTCGCCTCATGACCGCCGTGTGGGTGGAGAACCCGTATGCCGGCCAGGGCCCGGTCCTGCTCGACCTCGGAGCAGACTCGGCCGCTCTGGTCATCACCTGTCCGGAGGACCTGGTCGGTTCGGAGATCGGGGTGCGCCGACTCGACGAGCCGCACTCCGAGGTCGGCCAGGGGCACCATCATGTCGGCTTCGGTCATGGTGACCACCCCGGGCCTGACCATCCGCAGATCCATCCGCATGGCTCGACCGGCCACCCGCCGCATGTCGCCGTACTGCGCCGACCCGTGCCCTCGGGGCGGCTGGTTGCCTCAGCGGTCTTCCCGGACCTTCGGCCGGGGCGCTACCGACTGTGGGTCCTGCCGGCCGGTTCGCCGCGGACCGTCGACCTCGAGCCGGGACAGGTGACGTGCATCGACTGGGCGCTGTCGTGACCCCGGGACCGGTCCGAAGCGCGCACACGGCATACCACCAGGTGCGCGCCACCCCGGACGGTAACCGTGGCGTGGGCCGCGGCTGGCTGGCAGGCTGGTCCACGCCCAAAGGGACGAGGTGAGCCAACGATGCTGCCGGACCACGCGGAGGCCATCCTCACCGACGACGAGCTGGTCCGTCGGCTGGGCCTGGGGGACGAGGTCGCCCTCGCGGCGGCCTACGACCGGTTCGCGACGATGGTGCACGCCGTGGCA
>DIAZ01000077.1:0-195 GCA_002415925.1 Dietzia sp. UBA5065
GTGCGGGTCAACGCGATCGCTCCCGGGCAGGTGGAGACGCCCGGGCTGGCCGCGTTTTTCCGGATCGACGACCCGGAAGAGATCGCCCGGCGCAAGGCCGCGTTCGCTGCGACCATCCCGTTGGGCCGGGCCAGCGACCCGCGTGAGATCGCGTCGGTCGCGCTGTTCCTGGCGAGCGATCTGTCCAGTTACGTC
>DIAZ01000077.1:340-3112 GCA_002415925.1 Dietzia sp. UBA5065
GTGACGATCCCCGTCGACGGCGGCATCACCGCGAAGTAGCGACGAGCTCTGCGGAGACGGCCCACAGTCGCGCGGCGATGGCGGTGTCCTGGGACGCCTTCGACGAGCTCTTGGGCTTCTCGTTGGCGTAGTACCGGCCGGTCACGCCCTCGACCTCGGGTGACGACGCGAGGTAGATCGAGGTGGCAGCCCCGCGCGACGGGCTCTTGAGGATCGGTCGAAGGATCGGCAGCATCACCCTCATCCACCCGCCGGAGTCCTCCCGCCCGAAGTTGGTGCGGACCACGCCGGGGTGGAGCACGTTCGCAGTGACGGGCGAGCCGGCGAGCCGTCGGGCGAGCTCGTAGGTGAACATCACGTTGGCGAGCTTGGACTGGTTGTAAGCGCGCTGGCCGTTGTAGTCCCGTTCGCCCTGCAGGTCCGCGAAATCGATGGTCCCCATGGACTGCGCCGCAGAGGACACCGTGACGACCCGAGCCCCAGCGCCTTCGCGCAACCGGTCCAGCAGCAGGTCGGTCAGCAGGAACGGGGCCAGGTGGTTGACCGCGAAGGTGTGCTCCAGTCCGTCGACCGTCGTATGCCGCGTGGCCCAGTAGCCTCCGACGTTGTTGACCAGGACATCAAGCCGCGGGTATGCCGCGAGCACCTCTTCGGCGAGCCGGCGCACCTCACGCTGCGAGGACATATCGGCGACGAAGACGTCGACCTGAGCACCGGCGCCCCGAAGCTGCCCGGCGGCGGTCTCGGACCGGACGGGATCGCGTCCGACGATCCCGACTCGGGCGCCAAGACCGGCCAGGCCCGCGGCGGTGGCCAGCCCGATCCCACCGCTCCCCCCGGTGATCAGCACGGTCTTGCCGGTCATGGCGCCCATCTCAGCGGACGATCTTGAAGTTGAACGTCGCCGTGCCCAGCGCACCCATGAGTCGCAGCCACACCGGGAGCAGCATCTCCGTGCCGCGGGCGGTGTCGATGCCACCAAGGTCGATGACGTCGGTGTGCCCGAAGCTAATGAGCAATCCGGTGACCGTGGCCTTGGCGGCGGCATCGTCGCCGGAGACGAAGACCGACGACTCCGCCCCGAGCGACGCGGGGTCAACCATGAGGTCGGCGTTCAGCGTGTTGAGCGTCTTGACCACCCGGGCCTGGGGGAAGGCGCGTTGAATCTGCTCGCCGAGGGAGTCGGTGTCCTTGACGAACAGGGACGGGGGAAATCCCTGCGAGAAGTCCAGCGGGTTGGAGATGTCGACGAGCACCTTGCCGGCCAGATGCTCGGCGCCCGCTTGCTCCAGGGTGGCGAGGGCGCCGGAGCCGTTGGTTGCGTTGACGACGACCTCCGCAGCGGCCGCAGCCTCGCCCAGCGGTGCGAGGGAGATCTCCGGATGGTCAGTGGCCCAGGTCCGGAACGGCGGGTTGCCCATGCCGTCAGGCTCGGTGCGGGAGAGGGTCGCCTGCGGGTCGCGGGTGCCGACGGTGACGTCGTGGCCGAGGCCCGAGAGGCGAGCAGCGAGAGCGCGGCCGACCATGCCGGTGCCGAGGACGGCAATCTTCATGAGAACTCCTGGTGTGAGAATCTAGGGGTAGACAGGTTTGTCTAGTTCGATCACGCTAACAGACAGGTCTGTCTAGTAGCAAGGTATGCTTGCGGCACTCACCTACACGAGGAGGATCGATGTCCACCGACCACGTCACCACGGCCCGCCCGGGGGGAGCGCGCGAGCGCATCCTCGAATCGGCATTCGCCCTCTTCTATGCGCGTGGGATCCGGGCGGTCGGGGTTGACCTGATCATTGCCCAGTCCGGGGTCGCCAAGGCCACGTTCTACAAGCACTTCCCGTCCAAGGACGACCTGGTCGTGGCCTACCTCGACAAGGTCGACGCGGTGTGGTCCGGCCAACTCAAGGATGCGGCCGAGGCGGCCGGGCCTGATCCCGCGGACCAACTCGTCGGCATGTTCGACGCCCTGTCCAACGCGTGTCGCCGCGAGGGCTACCGCGGCTGCGCGTTCATCAACGCTGCGGCCGAGTCGCAGCCCGGCACGGCCGTTCACGACCGCACGGTTGCCCACAAGACGGCAGTGCTCGGGTGGGTGCGCGGCCTCGCCGAGCGGGCCGGGGCGCGCGACCCGGGCGCACTCGCTCGGTCGCTCACCCTTCTCCTTGACGGCGGACTCGCCAGCGGCTCCCTGGACGCCGACCCCGAGGCACCCGCTGTCGCCCAAGCCTCCGCCCGAGCCCTCGTCGACGCCTCGCGCGCCTAACTATCGCGCGAGCCGCAACAGAGTCGGGATCCCGGGGGCCGTGCGACTGCAACTCGGCGCTTCGGAAACCCAGGCGCAGGGACCGTATCGAGGGCAAGGAAACGCTCGAACCCGCCAGGACTCACGTCAAGCCTTGTCAGCCTGCCGCCGTATCGTCGCAACCAACTAGTTAGCTTCGGGTGCACGTCATGCCGGGGCCCCAGTGAGACGGAGGGAATCGGGATGGCGATGCTGAGGGGGGTTCTACGGGTCAGCCCGATCGGAGATTACGGCACCTTACCCGAGTTGTTAGGCGTCGACTTCCTCGTGGTCGACGAGCCAGGAGGGCATGGCTCCGGCCCTTTCCACCCGATTGTTGAGGTGGAGGATCTCGCTGCTCTGTACGAGATGCTGCGAACGGAACGGATCGTTGTTGGGGTGCTGACACCCCTCGACGACGGTCAGCGTCATTCGTTCACGGTCCGCGACCTGCGCGGGATGGCTCTCCATACGGTGGTGGGAGACCTGCCGCC
>DIAZ01000169.1:0-2892 GCA_002415925.1 Dietzia sp. UBA5065
ACGGCGGCCCGCAGGAGCGAGCGGCCCCAGATGCTCTTGCCCATGACCACGGCCATGGCGAAGCCGAGGACGGTCTCGAGCGAGACGGTGGTGACGGTGAAGAGCATGGTGTTGCCCATGGCCGGCCAGAAGTCGGTCGCCGAGACGCCCGGCGGGCAGGTGACCGTGCCGTCACCGCCGGGCGCGGGGCACGACTGGGTGAGCCAGTAGAGGTAGTGCTGGATGCCGGCGAAGCCCCCGGCGGAGAACATCCCCGTGGCCGGGTCAAGCCCCCGGTCCGCCATGAGGGACAGGTAGAGGGCCCGCACGATCGGGTAGCCGATCACCACCGCCAGGATGGCGAGCGCGGGGCCGACCATCCACACCGGTCGCCAGTCGAACCTCTTCCCGACCAGTGGCGCCGGGGACTTCTCGGTTGTCGTCATCTCTGCAGCTCCTCGCCGGATCTCGCCCGCCCTCACCACCGGCGCCGATGGGCCCCGGGAATGTTACCCGGGGCCCATCGGCGCCATGTCGGAAACCTGGTGTCCCCGACCTAGTGTGACCGCCCCCTGCTTACTGGGCCTGCTGGATCGCGGCGCTCATGTCCGTGAGCGCCTGCTCGACGGTCTTCTGGTCCTTCAGCGCGGCGAACGTGTTGTCCTGGATGGCCTTGGAGACCGCCGGGTAGAACGGGGTGACCGGGCGCGGCTGCGCGTTCTCGAGCGCCGCCTTGAGCGCCGTCATGTACGGGAACTCCTGCTGGAGCGCCTCGTCGTCGTAGATCGAGGCCAGCACCGGCGGGAAGGACTCCTGCGCGAAGCCCATCTGCACGTCCTCGGAGATGATGAACTCGAGGAACGCCTTGACCGTCGCCTTGTTCTCGGAGAACACGTTGATCGCGTTGTTGTATCCGCCGAGGGTCGACCTGCCCGCGCCGTCCGGGCCGAGGATCGGGGCCACGTTGAACTTGCCCTGCACCTGCGAGGTGGGATCGGTCTGGCCCGACTCGTACATGTACGGCCAGTTGTAGGCGTAGAGGCTGCGACCGCCGAGGAACGCCTGCGCGGTCTCCTCCTCCGTGAAGCCGTCCGACTTCATGGAGATGATGTCGCTCTTGTAGCCGTCGACCAGCGCGGTCATGCCGGCCTTGGCCTCCGGCGTGTCGAGCTCCGGGGTCTTGCCGTCGGAGCCGACGACCTGACCGCCCCAGCTGTGGATGAACTGGGTGGCGGCCACCGTGAGCCCCTCGTACTGCTTGAGCTGCAGGTTGAGGCAGTCGATCGCGGCCTCGGCCGCGACCTTGCAGGAGTCGACCAGGGCGCCCCAGTTGGCGGGGGCCTCCGGCTGGAGGTCCGTGCGGTAGTAGAGGAGCTGCGCGTTGGTGTTCTGCGGCACGGCGTAGAGGGTGCCGTTGTAGGTGGCGGAGTCGACGGCGGCCTCGATCAGCCCGCTCGTGTCGACCTCGGTGTCGCCCTGGATCGGCTGCAGCCAGCCGTTGGCCGCGAAGTACGCGGTGTCGGTGACGTCGAGCGCGAACGCGTCGTACTCACCGCTCTGGGTCTGGAGGGACTGGACCAGCGTGTCGCGCTGGGCGTCGGCCTCACCGGCGAGCTCGTGGAGGGTCACCACCTGGTCGGGGTGCTCCGCATTCCACTGCTCGATGACGGGGCGGAGCTTGTCCGTGTCGTTCTTGCCCATCGCGAAGGTGATCGGGCCGACGCCGGAGGTGCCGGCGTCCACCTGCTCGCCGTCCTCCCCGCCGCCCGAGGAACAACCCGCGGCTACCACCGCGATGATGGACGCGGCCGCCGCCGCCTTGAGGAACCTGCCGTGAACGGCCATGCGCTCTCTCCTACTGTTGTGTCTCGCCGTGATGTCTCTGCTCCCGCCGGCGTCCGCCGACGACCAGTGATCCCGTGACCGCTGTGACGCGGGTCTCACTGAGGGCCTGCTGAGCGTAACCCACCCGGGGGCCGTGGTGCCGGACCATGTGCGGTCCGTCCGCCGGATCCCCGTCGCCCCCGCGCCACTACGGGCACCGAGAGCAAGGTCACACAGGGCACTCTAGCAACAACAGATGTTGTAGCCGCGCCGCCACGCCCGTCACCGCAGGCGCAGCCCCGAGTCCACGTCGAAGAACCGCACCTCGCCGTCGAGCGCCGCGAGGTTCATGGTCTCGCCCTTCCTCGGGTGGTCGGCGGACTCCGCTCGGTAGACAACCGGGTGCCCGTCCCCCGTGGAGCAGTGCAGGTAGCTGTCCGCGCCCAGCTCCTCGACCAGGTCGACGGTGACCCGCAGTCCGTCCCCGTCCGTGGCGAGCCGAAGGTGTTCGGGCCTCACCCCCACGGTGACCCTCGATCCCGCACCGGACGGCACGATCTCCCCGAACCCCTCGAGGTCGACCCTGCCGTCGGCGACGGGCGCGTCGAAGAGGTTCATGGAGGGCGATCCGATGAATCCGGCGACGAACGCGTTGACCGGGTTGTGGTAGAGCTCGCGGGGCGTGTCGACCTGCTGGAGGATCCCGTCCTTGAGGACCGCGACCCGGTCACCCATGGTCATGGCCTCCACCTGGTCGTGGGTCACGTAGATCATGGTGGTGTGCAGGTCACGCTGCAGCTTGGCGATCTGGGCGCGGGTCGCCACGCGGAGCTTGGCGTCCAGGTTGGACAGCGGCTCGTCCATGAGGAAGACCTGCGGGTTCCGCACGATCGCGCGCCCCATGGCCACGCGCTGCCGCTGGCCACCGGAGAGCTCCTTGGGCTTGCGGTCGAGGAAGTCCGAGAGATCGAGCATCTCCGCCGCCCGGTCCACCCGTTCGGCGATCTCCTTCTTGGAGGCCTTGGCCAGCTTGAGCGCGAAGCCCATGTTCTCCCGCACCGTGTAGTGCGGGTACAGCGCGTAGTTCTG
>DIAZ01000169.1:3053-6426 GCA_002415925.1 Dietzia sp. UBA5065
CTGGAACACCATCGCGATGTCCCGGTCCTTGGGCTCGGAGCCGGTGACGTCCTTGTCGCCGATGAGGATGCGCCCGGCCGCCACGTCCTCCAGTCCGGCCAGGGCGCGGAGGGTCGTGGACTTGCCGCAGCCGGACGGCCCGACCAGGACCAGGAACTCGCCGTCGGCGATCTCCAGGTCGAGCCTATCCACGCTGCGCCGCGCGGCGCCCGGGTAGATGATGGACACGTTCTCGAAGGTCACCGAAGCCATGCGAGATCCTTCCCTTCACCGGCAGGAACGTGCCGGACGATCCGAGATAGAGGGTTGACACGACGACTGTAGCGCCAGCCGCCCGGGTTCACCGGTGCGGCGCCGACAGTCGCTCCGCGTACGCCGACCCGCGGTCGGCGCACGCCGCGATGGACGCGGCCACCCCGTCCGGGTCGTCGGACATCGGCACGTGGCCGTCGGCCGTGATCTCCACCTGCGCCTGCGGGAACAGTCGGGAGGCGAGCCCGGCCTGCCCCACGGGGAGGACGAGGTCGAACCGTCCCCAGCGGATGGTGACGGGCAGCTGCTCGTCCACCGGCGCGGAGAAGACGAACGCGGCGCGGTCGGCCCGGTCGAGGACCGTGTTGTTCACGATCGCCTCGCCGTCGATCGCCGCCGCCTCCGCCGGGTACCGCCACGGCCTGGCGCAGAACACGCCCATCATCACCGCTCGGCCCACCGCCCTCTCCGAGACCGCCGGGAGATGGCGGCCGAGAGTCCCGGCCGCGCGACGAAGGCCGTGGAACACCGACACGGTGTACCGCCAGTCGGCGTGGGAGCGGAAGAACCCGGCGGGCGAGAGCGCCGTGACGCTGCTCGCCAGACCGCGGGCCCCCAGCTCCAGCGCGAGGAAGCCCCCGAGGGAGTTGCCGGCGAGGTGCGGCCGCTCCCCCTCGGGCACCACCGCGTCGATGAGCTCGGCGACACGGCCCACCATGTACTCGAGCACGTCCCCGGCGTCGGGGAGATCCGCCGACTCCCCGTGCCCGGGAAGGTCCACCACCACCACCCGGAAACGGTCCGTCAGCAGCGGGACCACGGCATCCCAGGCGTGGGAGCGGTGACACACCCCGTGGATCAGCACGACGGTGGGACCGGAGCCCGATATGCGGTGATGCAGAACCATGGCCCCAGTGTGTACCAGGATCCGGCCGCCGGGAACCGGGAGAGCGCCCCACTCCCGTTGAAGAATGTGCTTACACTTGTCCCACGCGACTGTGGGGGACGCGTGCACCAAGGGGGGAACACCATGAATGTGAACACGGCAGACATTTCGGCGACCGAGAGGCAGCAGGGCCTGGAGACGGAGTTCCGACCCATCCTTCTCCGGCTCGATCTGCTGGTCCGGCGGCAGAACACGCAGTACGCCTTGAGCCGAGCTCAGACGTCCATGCTCTACACGCTGGCCCGCTACGGCCGGCTCCGCATGACCGACCTGGCCCGGTTGGAGAACGTCCGGGTTCCCACGACCAGCAACTCGGTGACCGTCATCGAGGCCATGGGATACGTCGAGCGCGTGCCGGCCGAGTCGGACCGCCGGGGAGTGTGCGTGAGCCTGACGGACCTGGGCCGCGCCCGGATCAACCAGGTCCTCGACGCCCGCGACCGGGACTTCGCCGAGCACCTGTCCCGGCTGTCCCCGGAGCACCGGGACACCCTCTCGGCGGCGGTGCCGGCGCTCAACGCGCTCCTGGACGCCTTCGACGAGCACGACCTGCCGAGCTGAGCCGGTCCGGGCCGGGGGCCGCCCACCGTGACCCGCTAGCCTGACCCGCCATGAGCACCGTTCTCGTCACCGGAGCCTCCCGCGGCATCGGGGCGGCCACCGCCAGGGCCCTGGAGGCCCACCACGACCTGATCCTGGTGGGCCGGGACACCGGCGCCCTGGACGCCGTGGCGCGCGACTGCTCCAGCGCCCGCGTCGTGGCGGCCGATCTCACGACCGCCGAGGGGGTCGCGCGGGTCGCCGACGGAATCGGGACCCTCGACGGGCTCGTCCACAGTGCCGGGGTCGCCGAGCTGGGCCGTATCGACTCCTCCGAGGCCGCGCAGTGGCGCCGCGCGTTCGAGGTCAACGTGATGGCCGTGGTCGAGCTGACCCGGGCGCTGCTCCCGGCGCTGCGCGCGGCCCGGGGCCACCTCGTCGTCGTCAACTCCGGCGCGGGGTTCACCGCAAAGCCCGGCTGGGGCTCCTACAGCGCGTCCAAGTTCGCCCTCCGCGCCGTCACCGACACGATCCGCGGCGAGGAACCCACGCTGCGCGTCACCTCGGTGCACCCGGGGCGGGTGGACACCGACATGCAGCGCGCGATCGTCGCGGGCGAGGGCGGGACGTACCAGCCGTCGTCCTATCTCAGCCCCGGCTCAGTGGCCGCGGCCATCCGCGACGCCCTCGACGCCGCCCCGGACGCCCACCCCACGGAGATCGTGCTCAGGCCCCGGCCCCACTGACTCCCGACCCGTCGGCGCGCCTCCCGATCCGGCACCCCGGCCGGGTCGGGTGTCGTAACGTCACCCTCACCATGACCAGCCCGGACACGCCACTGCGCATCACGGTGATCGGCGCCGGCGTGGTCGGCTGCTATCTGGGCGGCCGACTCGCCCCCCACGCCGACGTGACCCTCGTCGGACGACCCCACGTCCTGGACCCCATCCGCGCGGTGGGCCTCACCGTGGAGTCGGGCGAGGGCGAGGGCGACCGCCTCCACCTGCCCGCCGAGTCCCTCACGCTGGCGGAGTCCCCCGAGTCCGTGCGGCGCTCGGATGTGGTGCTGGTGTGCACCAAGGCGGGTTCGACCGCGGCGGCGACCGCGGAGTTCGTCCCGTTCCTGCGCCGCGGCTCCCTCGTGGTGGGCCTGCAGAACGGGCTGCACTCGGCGGACCTGATCCGCGACGCGGTGGACGTGGCGCCCGTGATCGCCGGGGTCATCCCCTTCAACGTGGCCCGGACCGGGCCCGCCACCTACCGCCGGACCAGCACGGGCGAGATCCGCCTGGCCGAGCACCCGGCGGCGGCGCCCCTCATCGACGTGATGAGGCGGGCCGGCCTCCAGGTCCGGGCGACCGACGACATCCAGGCCGTGCTCCACGGCAAGGTCCTGCTCAACCTCAACAACGCCGTCCAGGCGCTGTCCGGGCTCCCGCTGCGCACCGAGCTGCTCGACCACGACCTGCGGCGCTGCGTGGCCATCTGCCAGCTCGAGGCGATCCGCGTCTTCACCGCGGCCGGGGTGGTCCCGCGGGTCCCCCTCCCCGTCCCCGCGGCGCTGCTGCCGACCATCATGCGGCTGCCCACCCCGGTCTTCCGCAGGCTGGCCACGACCGTGGTCCGGGTCGACGC
>DIAZ01000169.1:6623-22865 GCA_002415925.1 Dietzia sp. UBA5065
GGCTCAGTCGTCGTAGCCGAGCGAGAACGCGGCCTCGAGGTCGTGCTTGGACAGCGCCCGGAAGGCGATGTGCGTCTCGGTGTTCACCACGCCCGGCACCTTGTTGAGGCGGTCGGAGACGATGTCCGCCACCTCCTCGTTGCGGCGGGCCCGGACCAGCACGATGAGGTCGATGGTCCCCGTGACCGAGTAGACCTCCGAGACCCCCTCGATCTCGGCGATGGCCTCGGCGACCTCGGGGATGCGCGCCGTCTCGGCGTGGACAAAGACGATGGCGGTGATCATGGCCCCAAGGCTAGTGCAGCCGGCGTAGCGTCCACCCCATGATCCACGGGGAGCTCTTCCAGACCGCGCGGGAGACGCAGGCGGACCGCCCGTTCGCCCTGCAGAACTCCAAGATGCTCAAGGTGACCATCCCGAACGGCACCGTCATGGCCCGCGCCGGCTCGATGGTGGCCTACCAGGGGCAGATCGGCTTCGAGAACACCGGCAGCGGCGGGATCGGGAAGATGTTCAAGGCCGCAGCCACCGGCGAGGGGGTCCCGCTGATGCGGTGCTCCGGCCAGGGCGAGTTGTTCCTGGCCGACCGGGCCTCCGAGATCCAGGTGCTCTACCTGGAGAACGACATGATCTCGGTCAACGGCGCCAGCATCCTGGCGTTCTCCGAGGGCATCCAGTGGGACATCAACCGCATCGCCGCCAAGGGCGCCATGATGACCGGCGGACTGTACAACGTGTCGCTGCGCGGCACCGGGTTCGTGGCGGTCACGACCAAGGGCCAGCCCGTGGCGCTCGACGTGGCCTCGGCGCCCACCTTCGCCGACGCGCAGGCCGTGGTCCTGTGGACGGCCGGGGTGACGATGGACGTGAAGATCGACACCGGCGGGATCAAGTCCATGCTCCGCGGCGGTAGCGGCGAGACGTTCCAGATGGCGTTCGGCGGCCAGGGCGTGGTGATAGTCCAGCCCTCGGAGAACGTGCCCCAGGGTGCCGGCAGCCAGAGCGGATCGTAGCGACCCCCGGCCGGTCCCGGCTCAGCTCATGTTCTCCGGGGTCCAGTAGGCGCGCATCGCGGCGACCTTGCCCTGCTCGTCGTGGGTCATGAGGTCCCACACGTTGATCGTGGCCTTGGCGCCGCCGTCGAAGTGGGTGGTGATCTCGAAGTTGAACAGCAGGTCGTTGCCGCACACGCGCGCCTCGAGCACCTCGCCCTCGATCCGCAGCGCCACCACGCTGGCGTAGAACTCCCGGATGGCCGCCTTGCCCTGGTGGACGGTGCCGCCGCCGACCGGATCCTCGACCGTGGCCCCCTCGGCGTAGAGGTCCAACACGGCCTCGAGGTCGCCGGCGGTCAGCGCCGCGAGGTAGGCGTCCGCGGTGGACCGGATCTGTTCGGGGGAGGCGCTCATGGTGGGGGGCCTTTCTTGACGACGACGAGACCGTTCACCAGCCTAGAACGTGTTCTTGTTCCGTGGGTCCATACGGTCGGGCGCGGCGGGGTGGCGACTCCGTGACGGTCGCGGATCAGGCCGCGTCGTCGGGGGTGCGCACCATGCAGAAGAGGTCGGTGCGCAGGGTGGCGGGATCGAGGTCCGGGGACGGCTCGGTCACGTAGCTCTCCCAGAACGGGCTACCCGGCGCGCGGCCCATCGCCCCGATCTCGCCCATGAATCCGCCCCACGCCTGCCCGAGCTCGTCGTAGGCGCCGAGGTGGCTGGTCACCGCGACCTCGCCGCCCGGGAGCTCGGACCCGACGATCCGCATCCCCCCGGACTCGATCGGCTCCCCGGTGTGCAGTTCCGCCAGCGGCCGCGCGAGGGGGAAGCCGACCTCGAGGTCGGCCGTGAACTCGGGTTCCTCACTGGTCCGCGTGTAGAGCGCGAAGGCGGGCCCGGCCGGGATGACGCCGGCGGCGAACAGCGCCGGGAACGCGGTGCCGAACGCCGAGTCGAAGAACCGGCCGATGGTCGCCATCGGGACCCCGACGGCTCGGATCACCGCGGTCGGCACGGCCGGAACGGCGAGCACGCGGACCCCGGTCACGGGGTCGGGTCCGAGGTCCGGGTACCCGTGCGGCGGGTCGTCCCCCGTCGTGGGGGGCCGACCGTGTGACGTACCGGGGGACGACGATGACGACGTTGACATTGTGTGGCCCCTCTCGGAGGAACGGTTCCGAGTCCCAGTGTGCGCGCCTCGCGGCCCGGCCGACTATCCCCTCCTCGACCAGTTGAATTAGAAATCAATTACTCAGGTTTCGCGGGCGGCTCCGTGACATGCTCGGTCCGTTGGTTCGCGTTCGAGATCCGGGGATCCCCTCGCTGGTCGGACGCGTCAGTACAGTGCGCCGGCACCGGCTGTCAGCGCCGAGAGGATGGTTTCCATGAGTGACGAGCAGACGTCGAGCGGCCAGATCGGCCAGAAGGCCAGCGAGATGGCCAGCCAGATCGAGCTGACCGCCCGTGACCTGGCCAAGGTCGGCCAGGAGGCCGCCGCCATGGCCGGCACGCTGGCCCACAAGGTGGCGGGCATGGTCAGCCGCAATCCCGACGACACCGAGGGTCCGGACCTCAGCGACCAGGCCCGCGACGTGGCCGAGGCCGTGCGGAAGACCACCGAGGACGCCCTGCGCATCGCCCAGAAGGCCGTCGAGATGGCGAGCAAGATCGCCCAGGCCCCCTCGGGCGGGAGCGACAAGCCCTCCACCTAGACAGACCCGGTTCAGGGAGACCCGGTCTCGGACCGCGCGAACTCCCAGAACCTGTCCGCGTTCGACGGATCGGAGGCCTCCGCGCTGCGCCCGATGAGTGTGGGCGTCCCGCGGAGGTTCCGCATCGCGTCCGGGCCGGTGTAGCTGCACGGCGGCAGCGGTCTGGTCGCGGCGAACATCGTGGTCAGCGCCGCCTGGCTCGCGGGCTGCGCCAGGACCGAGCAGACGCCCGTGACGACCCGATCGACCACGGCGTTCCCGCTGGCGTTGGAGATGCCGGTCGCCGCCCAGCCGGGGTGGGTCAACTGCACGTCCACACCGGCGGGGCCGGCCCCGGCGCGCCCGTCCCGCAGCCGCTGGTCCAGCGCGAGCCCCCACAGCATGTCCGCGAGCTTGGACTGCGCGTAGGCGCTCGGGGCGGTCCAGCGGCGGTGACGGCCCCTGAAATGCGGGTCGTCGAGGTCCAGGGTCCCGGCCTTGTGCGCATCGGAGGCCACGATCACCACGCGTCTGCGCACCAGCGGGAGCAGCAGGGCGGTGAGGAGGAACGGGCCGAGGGCGTTGACGCCGAGGAGCATCTCGAAGCCGTCGACGGTCTCCCTGCGCCTCGGCGTGATGGTCCCGGCGTTGTTGACCAGCACGTCGATCGGCTCGCCCCCGCCGGCCGTGAGCTCGTCGGCCGCTCGCCGCACGCTCGCCAGCGAGGCCAGGTCGAGCTCCACGACCCTCGCCGGACCGGGCAGCCCGGCCGCCACCTCGCGTCCGCGCGCGGTGTCCCGGACTGCGAGGATGACCCGCGCCCCGCTCGCGGACGCCGACCGGGCGGTCTCGAGCCCGACCCCGCTGGTCGCGCCGGTGATCAGCCACGTCTGGCCGCGCAGGTCCGGGATGTCGATGCTCCTGGGTTTCACGTGGAACACGTTACGGATGCGCCGCTGACAGCCCCGCCAAAACCCCTTTTGGCGTAGTGGGGCCGCTCGTCGCGAGGACGGTATCCTTCAACGCGGCCGCCCGGATGCTTGGGTCTCCGGACACGTCTGCCGCCAGTCAATGACGCCGGCCGGGCGCGTTCACAACCACCAGGGGCGCCTAAACCCAGCGGGTGGACGCGCGCGGGCCGCACACTGCTCACTACGCGAGATCTGCCCCTTCGAAGTCGATTCGCCCCAAGGCCGTACGGGCGCCGATCTCTTGGAGGGGCTGATCGCGCGGGACGGGATTACTGCTCGTAGCTTGTGTGCGCCACACACCTCTCAGGCACGCCGGAAGTCGTCACGTCCGCCTCAACGAGCACCGTCTGACCTGCCGCGATGAGACTGGGGTAGTCACTGGCTCCGCCATTGATCTTCTCGTCCTGGTCGTAGCACACGATTCCGACCCGCGCGTTATTCATGTCTGCGCCCGAGGGGTTCGTCAGCTCGAATACTGCAGTGGTGCCGCCGTACTGATTAGCCCTTATTTCTCGCGAAGCCACCGGCTCAATCGGATCGACCACTTGGCGGGTCATCCCGTAGTCGCTAATCGACACCGACGCATCGACCTCGGCCACCTCGGCGCCTGGTGTCGAGCTGAGATCGAACCACACCGGAAGTACGAGCTCCTGTCCGGCCCAGGCCATCGACTCGACCTGGTCGCCTGTACCTAAGATTCCGCCGGACGAGTCGAGGAAATTCATGCTGACAGTGACGAACTCGCCCACCGCGTTCTCATCTTCACTGGTGACCACAGCAATCCCTTGGACGTAACCGTCCTGCTGGCCGAACCCCGTGGCTACAAGCTCGACTGCCGCTGGCGAATCAGGTGTCGCAGCACCGCCGTCCGCGCTTCCCCCAGGATCGTCCGCAGATTCTCCACATGCAGTTAACAAGAAAGCAGTTGAAGCCACGAGGGCAAATAGGCGCATAGCAATACGCTAGTTCGGGGGCTCCACCCCTTCCCCACCGCCCTGGGAGTTCCCCGGGGGAGGTCGCACGTGCTGGATACGATGGCCACATGATCACCGGTGAACTCAAGAGCAAGATCGACGGCGTCTGGAACGCCTTCTGGTCGGGCGGCATCAGCAACCCGCTCGAGGTGATCGAACAGATCACGTACCTGCTCTTCATCCGCCGCCTCGACGATCTGCAGACGCTGCAGGAGAACAAGGCCAGGCGGCTGGGCGAGCCACTCGTCGACCCGACGTTCAAGCCAGGCCAGGACCAGCTCCGCTGGTCACGCTTCAAGAACGCAGAGCCGGGCGTGATGTTCCGGATCGTCGACGACGAGGTGTTCCCGTTCCTGAGGCAACTCGGCGGCGAGGGGTCCACCTACGCCGAGCACATGAAGGACGCCCGCTTCACGGTGCCCACCCCGGCGCTGCTGAGCAAGGTCGTCGACATGCTCGACGACGTGCCGATGCAGGACCGCGACACCAACGGCGACCTCTACGAGTACATGCTGGGCAAACTCGCCTCGGCCGGTCAGAACGGCCAGTTCCGCACGCCGCGGCACATCATCCAACTGATGGTGGCCATGACGGATCCCAAGCCGAGCGATGAGATCTGCGATCCCGCCTGCGGCACGGCCGGCTTCCTCGTCTCCGCCGCCGAGCACCTGCGGGAGCACCATCCGACCGTTCTCACCGACGCCGCCCAGCGGAAGCACTTCGGATCCTCGATGTTCCACGGGTACGACTTCGACTCCACCATGCTGCGCATCGGCAGCATGAACATGCTCATGCACGGCGTCGAGTCGCCGGACATCCGATACCGCGACTCACTCTCCGAGGTCGCGGCGGACACCGAGGGTCGCTACACACTGATCCTCGCCAACCCTCCCTTTAAAGGCAGTCTGGATTACGAATCCACGTCCAAGGCACTGCTCAAGGACGTCAAGACCAAGAAGACCGAGTTGCTCTTTCTCGCTCTGTTCCTGCGCCTGCTCAAGCCGGGCGGGCGCGCGGCGGTGATCGTGCCCGACGGAGTGCTCTTTGACTCGGGGAACGCGTATAAGTCTCTGCGCAAACGCTTGATCGAGGAGCAGAAACTCGACGCCGTGGTCAAGCTCCCCTCGGGTGTGTTCAAGCCGTATGCCGGGGTGTCGACCGCCATCCTGTTTTTCACCAAGACTGACTCCGGCGGCACCGATGACGTGTGGTTCTACGACGTCCGCGCCGACGGCTTCTCCCTCGATGACAAGCGCAACCCCGTCGGGGCCAACGACTTGCCGGACGTGCTTGCCCGTTGGAAGAACCGCGATGCCGAAAGATCCCGCACCCATACAGAGCAGTCTTTCCTCGTGCCCAAGTCCGATATCGTGAACCAAAATTACGACTTGTCGATCCACCGCTACAGGGATGCTCCCCCCGAGGAAAGAGCGAACCGAGATTCTCTAGAAATCATCGCCGACTTGGTCGCGCTCGAGGGCGAAATCCACCGGGGATTAGCTGAGCTGAAGGCGGCACTTTCATGACGTGGCCGATGGCGCAGTTCGATGAAGCAATTATCGACATAACCCGAGGCAATCAGAAAGTACTACAGCGGAACTACCTTTCCGAGGGCGCGATTCCGATAATTGACCAAGGCCAGAGTTTGGTGGGCGGTTATACCGACAATCTGGAGTTTCTTCACCAATCAGAAGGTCCAGTGATCGTGTTCGGTGATCATACAAAGGTCTTCAAGTACGTCGATTTTCCATTCGCCATGGGCGCCGATGGCGTGAAAGTACTGAAAGTTCAGAGTGGCTGGGATTCAATTTTTGTCTACCACTTCCTGCGAAGTGTTCAGTTCCCCGCGCTCGGCTACTCTCGGCATTTCAAGATCTTGAAAGAAAAGACGATTCCGCGTCCGCCAATTGACGAACAGCGTCGAATCGCAGCGCTTCTGAATCACGCAGACGACCTCTACGCGAGGGGCCTCCAGATGCTCTCGCTGTCCGACGAGCTCGCCATGTCGCTGCGCTCTCGCGTATTCCACGGAGAGCTCTGATGCCGGTAGAGATGGGGGTTTGGCGGATCGACGGCCGGACGCCGCGGCGGCTCAGCGCAAGCCAGTTGCCCACCGAGTCCATGCTCGAAGAGTTCCTCGAGCAGGACCCGACGCTCCTGGGTGAGCGCCTCCTCGTCGTCGGGCGGCAGGTTCGGACGCCGTACGGGAAGTACATCGACCTATTGGCCATGGACATCGAGGGCAACCTGCACGTCCTCGAGCTCAAGCGGGACAAGACGCCCCGCGACGTGGTGGCACAGGTGCTCGACTACGGCTCGTGGGTCTCGACCCTCGACCGCGAGACCGTCATCGAGCTGGCCAACGCGCAGCTGGACGCTCCCTTCGAGGCCGCGTTCGAGGAGGTGTTCGGCATCTCCGCTCCCGACGAGATCAACGGGTCGATCAACCTTGTCGTGGTGGCCACCGAGCTCGACTCGTCCTCCGAGCGGATCGTCACCTACCTCCGCGAATTCGGCGTACCCGTCAACGTCGTCTTCTTCACCCACCTCCAGGACGACGGTCGCCGCTACCTCGCACGATCGTGGCTGGCTGGCGACGACGAGGGAGCCCACCGATCAGCGTCGGGCCCCCGGGGCGCGAAGGGCAAGAAGGCGGAGTGGAACGGCATCGACTGGTTTGTCTCCTTCGGCGAGGAGGGCAGCCGCTCCTGGGAGGACGGCCGCCGGTACGGATTCGTCTCCGCGGGCGGCGGGAGCTGGTACTCCGGATCGCTGCGCTCACTTCCCGTCGGCGCCCGGGTCAACGTCCACATCCCCAAGCGCGGCTACGTGGCCGTCGGCACCGTGCTGCGGGAAGCCACGCGATTCGACGACGCGATGGTTGAGGTCGACGGCCAGTGGGAACGGCTGCGGGACCAGAAGTTGAACGCCTCGTACCGGCACTCGCCCGCGGGCGTGAACGAGAACGGCGATGAGAGCGACGACGACGAGTACGTCGTCCCGGTGAAGTGGACAGTCGCCGTGCCACAGTCCGACGCATTCTGGGTCAAGGGGATGTTCGCCAACCAGAACAGCGCGTGCAAGCTCCGTCAGGAGTTCACCCTGGACCGGCTGGGCGAGCACTTCGATCTGGGCCAACTTGAGGAGACCCGATGACCGTCGATCCCACCTGGGACCAGTACATGGCCCCCGCGCTGCAGGTGCTCCTGGACGGTGAGGTCCACCGCGCCCGCGACATCTGCACTTCCGCTGCCGATCTGCTCGGCGTTAGCGCAGAGAAGCGACTGGAGACCATCCCCTCCGGCCAGCAGCGGTACCGCAATCGCGCCAATTGGGCTCTGTCGTACCTCTACCGCGCCGGTGCCGCTGAACGACCAGTACGTGGGCATTACCGCATTACGGATGCGGGGCGGAAGCTGTGCGCTGACCATCCGCACGGGATCAAGGAGAAGGATCTCGCGTCGCTCGGCGGCCCTATTCCTGACCCTCCGGTGATCGATCCTCCCGATGACTCGGCCGAACTGGACCCGGTGGAGCAGGTGTCGCTCGGTGTCGAACGCCTGCATTCTGCTGTCGCGACCGACCTGCTTAATCGGCTCCACGCGAACGAGCCCGTCTTCTTCGAGCAAGCGGTGCTCGACCTGATCATGGCCATGGGCTACGGCGGCGCCGAAGGCACGGCCTCCCGCACCCAGCTTTCCAACGACGGCGGGATCGACGGGATCGTCGACCAGGACGCTCTCGGGTTGAGTCGCATCTATGTGCAGGCCAAGCGCTTCGCCCTCGACGCGACCATCCACCGGCCCACGATCCAGGCCTTCGTCGGCGCCCTCCACGGCAACCAGGCCAACCAGGGCGTGTTCATCACCACCGCGCGCTTCAGCAGCGGTGCCCGCGCCTACGCTGATTCCGTCCCGACGCGAGTCGTGCTCATCGACGGCCCGCGGTTGGCCTCGCTCATGATCCGCTACGGCGTGGGGGTGCAGGTGACACAGACCGTCCACATCGTCGAGGTGGACGAGGACTTCTTCGAGTGATCCGCTGAGTGCGGGCCACTCGACGCCTCTTGCGAAAGTTTCGAAACCGGCTTACGCTTCTTGCAGATGCAAGGAGAAGCGATGACCACACTGCTCGAGCCCAAGACCTACCTTCCCAGCGAGAATGCCGGCGTCGCGGAAATCGATGACCTCCTGCACTCGGGTGACGCCCCGACATTCGCCTTGGTCAACGGCTCTCACTCGGTTGCGCTGCCGGCCGAGATCAACGCCATCCTCACTCAGGTCGTCGCCGCGATGCGGGTCGGCAAGGCGATCACCGTGACCCCGCAGTCTCAGAGCCTCACGACCCAACAGGCGGCCGACCTGCTGGGCATGAGTCGTCCGACACTGGTGAAGCTGATCGACGCGGGGGAGATTCCGTGCACTCGAACCAGCAACCGGCGGATGCTGCTGCTCGACGACGTGATCGAGTATCGCCGCAAGCGCCGCGACCGTCAGCTCGCGGCGATCGCGGCCACGCAGGCTGACTTGGACGAGGACCTCGAGCCCGAAGAGATGCTCGGCATACTCGCCGAAGCACGGGCGGCGCGGCGGAAGCGAATCGACCGGGGTTGACCACGGGATCGAGGGCGGCTGCCACAATGTGACGTGTGCTTGCTGCCGTTCTCGACACCTGTGTGCTGTTCAACGGCTTGACGCGAGACCTATTGCTGTCATTGGTCGCCTTCGACTCATATCGACTGGTCCTCACCGAGCCGAATATCGAGGAGATCGAGGACGTCGAGACGCGCAAGCTCATGAAGCAGGGTCACGACCGCGCCGTGGCCGAGAGAAGAGCAGCGTTCCTCGCCTCGCAACTCCGGGAGAGCTTCGAGGTGGTCTGCCAGTCCCGCTCCACTCTCGTGGCGCCTGTCGGCCTGCCTGATCCCGACGACGAGCACCTCGTGGCCGCAGCCGTCGCCGGAGGAGCCGAGGTCATCGTCACAGCGAACTTCACAGACCTTCCTGACCGCCTCCTGCCCTCTGGAATCCGTACCCAGGACGCGCCGTCGTTCCTTCACGACATGGTCTGCGCCGACCCCGGCAAGGCCGCAATGGCCCTACTCGCGATGAGCGAACGTCGCCGCAAACCACCACAATCGGAACTCGACATCCTCGGTCTACTGGTACTCAAGGGGCAGTTGCGCTCGACCACCGCCGACATCCTCCGGTCGGCCCTGTCCCGCATGAGAGAAGACGATCGATGACCTCCAATTTCGACTTCGTCCCCGCTGAGTGGGGCAGCGTGCGAGCCGATGCCGTCCAGGCTGAATCGAACGGTCGGACGGACCCGCGAGTGAGCGTGTTCTATGCCCGTCGCGTCCTGGAGCAGGTCGTCGCTGTGATCTTTGACCTCGAGCGGCTCCCGCTGCCGTACAACTCAGACCTCAGCGGGCGACTCGGCGACCCCGGGTTCATCGCCTCCGTGGGTCCCGAGATCGTCTCCAAGGCCACGGTCATCCGCAGGGCCGGCAACCGCGCGGTCCACGACAAGAAGGCGATCGAGCAGAACGCCGCCGTCGAGATACTGCGGCAGCTCCACGACCTGCTCAAATGGGCGGCCTACAGCTATTCGTCCACGCCCGATGAGGTGCCCACCTCGTCGTCGTACGATCCTTCACTCATCCCCGCACCCGCCGCCACGGGCGGCCAGCCCCCGCTCACCGCCGCGGAACTCGCCCAGCTCAATAAGGTCCTCGAAGCCAAGGACGCCGCCCTCGCGGCGGAGAAGGCCAACAGCTCGGCGCTCCAGTCGCAGATCGACGAGCTCATCGCCAAGGTCGAGCAAGCGCAGAAGACCAAGGCCGCCCCCGAGCCGACCTTCGACGTCAGCGAGGCGGAGACGCGACGGCAGTTCATCGACGCCGACCTGCGCGAGGCCGGATGGGACCTGGCCGACGCGCGGGACCGCGAGTTCCCCGTCACCGGGATGCCCAGCGAGTCCGGGCAGGGTTTCGTCGACTACGTGCTCTGGGGTGAAGACGGCCTGCCGCTGGCGGTGGTCGAGGCCAAGAAGTCGCTCTCCGACCCCACGGTCGGCCAGCAACAGGCCAAGCTCTACGCAGACTGTCTGGAGGCCCAGTTCGGACGTCGCCCCGTCATCTTCTTCTCCAACGGGTTCGAGCGATGGCTCTGGGACGACGCGATGTACCCGGCCCGCCGGGTCAGCGGGTTCCTCACCCAGGGAGAGCTGGAGCTCACCGTGCAGCGGCGCCATTCACGGGCGCCTCTCTCCCAGACGCCCATCGACAAGACCATCGTGGAGCGGCACTACCAGCAGCACGCGATCCGCTCGGTCGACGCGGTCTTCACGCAAGGGCAGCGGGAGGCGCTTCTCGTCATGGCCACCGGCTCCGGCAAGACCCGCGTCGCGATCGCGCTGGTGGACCAGCTCATGAAGGCCGGCTGGGTCAAGCGCGTGCTCTTCCTTGCCGACCGCGTGGCCCTGGTCAACCAGGCCGTGTCCGCGTTCAAGGCGCACCTGCCGTCGGCGACCACAGTCAACCTGGTCACCGAGAAGTACCAGGAGGGGCGCGTCTACGTCTCCACCTATCCCACCATGATGGGCCTGATCAACCAGACCGACGACGGCCGCCGCGCCTTCGGCCCCGGGCACTTCGACCTGGTGGTGATCGACGAGGCCCACCGGTCCGTGTACCGGAAGTACGGGGCGATCTTCGAGTGGTTCGACTCGCTGCTCGTGGGCCTCACCGCCACCCCCAAGGACGAGGTCGACCGCAACACCTACAGCCTGTTCCACCTCGAGGACGGCGTCCCGACCGACGCCTACAGCCTCGACGACGCCGTGGCCGAGGGTTACCTGGTGCCGCCCGTCGGGGTGTCCGTCCCGACCCGGTTCCTGCGCGAGGGCATCCACTACGACCAATTGTCGGAGGCCGAGAAGGACGAGTGGGATCTCCAGGACTGGGGCGACGAGGAGGCGCCCACGGACATCGACCCCGAGGAACTCAACCGCTGGCTCTTCAACGCCGACACCGTGGACAAGGTGCTGGCCACCCTCATGGCCAGCGGCCACAAGGTGGCGGGTGGCGATCGGCTGGGCAAGACGATCATCTTTGCCAAGAACTACGCCCACGCCAAGTTCATCTGGGAGCGCTTCGACCTGGCCTACCCCGAGTACAAGGGCGAGTTCGCCAAGATCATCACCTACAAGTCCGAGTACGCACAGAGCCTCATCGACGACTTCTCAGAGACCGAGAAGTCCCCGCACATCGCGATCAGCGTCGACATGCTGGACACCGGGATCGACGTCCCCGAGGTGGTCAACCTCGTGTTCTTCAAGATGGTCCGGTCGGCGTCCAAGTTCTGGCAGATGATCGGCCGGGGAACGCGCCTGGCCCCGGATCTCTACGGGCCCGGGGAGGACAAGAAGAACTTCTACGTCTTTGACTTCTGCATGAACCTCGAATACTTCAACCAGCCCGGTGCCGGCAGCGAGGGTTCGGTGCAGAAGTCGCTGGGCCAGCGCTTGTTCGAAGCGCGACTCGGGCTCGTCAGCGCTTTGGACAACTCAGCCCTCGATCAGTCCGCCCCGGGCCAAGACGGCAGCCCGGTCGAACCCGAGCTCCGCGACGCCACCGCCCGGCAGCTCCACGAGATCGTCGCCGGCATGAACCTCGACAATTTCCTCGTCCGGCCAAAGCGCGAGTGGGTCCTGAAGTACCAGGACTGGGCGCGCTGGGACCGCCTCACCCCCCAGCGCGCGGGAGAGGTCGCCGAGCACCTCGCGGGCGTGCCCTCGACCGTGAAGGACGACGACGAGCAGGCCAAGCGCTTCGATCTACTGCTCCTCCGGACTCAGCTCGCGGTCCTCGAAGGCGACCACGTGACGGCCGAGAGGATGCGGGGGCAGATCCAGGAGATCGCCGGGAGTCTGCTGTCCCAGACCACCATCCCCGCGGTCGCCGCGCAGCAGCAGCTCCTCGCCGAAGTGTCGGAGGACGAGTGGTGGCAGGACGTGACGCTGTCCATGCTCGAGCTGGCGCGGCTCCGGATCCGCGGACTCGTGCGCTTCCTGGAGAAGTCGGCGCGCGCGGTCGTCTACACCAACTTCAAGGACGAGCTCGGCGAGGGGTCGATCGTCGAGCTGCCCGGGATGGCGGTCGGCACCAACTGGGAACGCTTCAAGGCCAAGTCCCGGGCCTACCTCCTCGAGCACGAGGACCACATCGCCCTTCAGAAGTTGCGACGGAATAAGCAGCTCACCGCGGCCGACCTGGCGTCGCTGGAAGAGATGCTGGCCAACTCCGGCGCGGGCGGTCCCGAGGACGTCGCTCGGGCTCGGGAGGAGGCGAACGGCCTGGGACTCTTCGTCCGCTCCCTCGTCGGGCTCGACCGCCAAGCGGCCACAGAGGCGTTCTCCGAGTTCCTGTCCGACTCCACGCACTCCGCCACCGAGATCCGGTTCATCCAGCTCATTGTGGAGGAACTCACGGCGAACGGGGTGGTCCCCGCCGCCCGACTCTACGAATCCCCGTTCACCGACCACTCGCCCACCGGACCGGACATGCTGTTCCCCGGGGCCGCCGGCGACCGCATCTTCGTGATCCTCGACGAAGTCCGGGATCGGGCGCGGCCCGAACTCGGTGCCGCGTAGCGGCCGACTCGGAGGCGTCTGCGGCCTATTCTTCGACCATGCGCATCTGTGCCACCCGCTCCCGTCGCCCGCTGGCGTCCGCGGCCGCCGCCCTCGTCGTCGTCGCCTCCCTCGCCGCCCCCGCCGCCGCGGCGCCGAACCCCGCGCCGACCTGGTCGGGGCTCGACACCCGCCAGTGGAACCGGCCGATCCCCGCGCCGGGCGCGGTGGCGGCGACCGTCCCGCTCGACCCGTCGCTCTCGCTGCCGCAGGCCGGCCGGGCCGTCCGCCAGGCCTACGGGACGGTCGACCAGCACGGCCGCAACGCGATCGCCACGTCCGCCGTGTTCCTGCCGCACGGCACTCCCCCGCCGGGCGGGTGGCCCGTGGTGGCGTGGGCGCACGGGACCACCGGCCTCGGTGACGACTGCGCGCCGTCCACCCAGCCGCGCTCGGAGCGCGACGCCGAGTACCTCGGCCACTGGCTGGACCGCGGCTACGCCGTGGTGGCCGCCGACTACGCGGGCCTCGGCACGCCCGGGCTGCTGAGCTACCTCAACGGGCAGGCCGCCGCGCGTGGGATCGTCGACTCGCTGGTCGCCGCGCGCGCGGACGGCCTGCCGCTCTCGCCGAGGTGGGCGCTCGTGGGCCAGTCGCAGGGCGCCGGGGCCGCGCTCGTCACCGCCACCCGCGCCACCGAACTCGGCGCGCCGGCCGGGCTGGACTACCGGGGCGTGGTGGCCACGGGCGCACCGGCGAACATAGAGCTGATCTTCCAGTGGGGCGGCCCGGGATTCCCGCCGGTGTCGCTGCCGCCCGGGCTCAACCTCTACGCGATGTACATCCTCGCCGGGTTCCGCGACCAGCACCCGGAGCTGGACCTGAACAGGTTCCTCACGCCGGCCGGTCGCGAGATGGTCGACGCCGCCGAGACGCTCTGCTACTCGGCCATGCGCGAGAAGGTCGGGGACTTCCAGGTCTCGCAGGCGCTGAGCCGTCCGCTCAAGGACATCCCCGACGGCTTCGGCCTCCTGCAGCGGTACATGGGCACCCCGGCGGTCGGCTACGACAGGCCGGTGTTCCTCGGCCAGGGCCTGCTCGACCTGGACGTGCCCGCCCCGTCGGCGCTGTCGCTCGCCGCGGAGATGACGTTGAACCGGCAGCCCCTCGAACTGCACGTGTACCCGGACCGGGACCACAGCGGGACCGTGTACGCCGCGACGCCGGACGCCACCGCGTTCCTCTCGCGCGTCCTGGGGTGAGCACCACGACCCGCAACTGGACAGTGTGCCAACTTCGTGAGCGGCGCAACTCATGGGGGGACAGCGTCGGGGACTCGTCACCCACTCGACACCCCAATAAACGTTATCTACTTGTCACCTGAAAAATTCCTGTTAGTGTTCTCCGCATCGCCGCGCGGGGATGTCAGGGACTCCCCGCGCGGTTGACTTATTTCCGGGCGGGGCCGCGAATCGGGCCGAGGGCCGTGGATTCTAGAACCTGTTCTAGTACCGTGGCGGTATGAGCGCCCTCGACTTCGAGTCCACCAGCAAGACCATCACCGCCGGCCGCTTCGACCTGCACTATCACGAGGCGGGCGAGGCCAGCCACGCCGAGCCGCAGAACTCCGTGCCCGTCCTCTTCCTCCACGGCTCCGGCCCCGGCGTCACCGCCTGGTCGAACTTCGCCGGCAACTTCCCGGTCTTCGCCGAGCGGTTCCACACCATCCTGCTGGACATGCCCGGCTTCGGTAAGAGCTCCGACCTGGAATGGGAGAAGGCCTACCCGATGATCGCCGCCGAGGCGATCGACGCGTTCTGCGAGGCCAAGGGCCTGGAGAAGGTCGACATCGTGGGCAACTCGATGGGCGGCAACGTCGCCTGCGAGACCGCGCTCGCGTACCCGGGTCGGGTCCGCAAGATGGCGCTCATGGGCCCCGGCGGCCTGGCCGCGCCGCTGTTCACGCCCGAGCCCAGCGAGGGTTCGCGCCGCCTGTTCGAGTTCCTCGCCGAGCCCACCGACGAGAAGATGGCCGCGTGGGTCGACACCATGGTCGGCAATAAGAAGGTCGTCTCCCCCGAGCTGATCCGCGCGCGCACCGAGGCCGCCACCGCACCCGGCGCCGTCGAGCGGATGTACGGCATCTTCGGCTCGATCCTCAAGCCGGAGAACGCGTACACGCCGCTCTACGCCCGGGCCTCGCAGATCCGCCAGGAGACCCTGCTCATCTGGGGCCGCGACGACCGCATGCTGCCGTACGAGCAGGCGCACTTCGCGTTCCGCCAGCTTCCCCGGGCCGAGCTCCACGCCTTCTCCCGCTGCGGGCACTGGGCCATGATCGAGCAGAAGGACAAGTTCGAGCGCCTGGTGATCGACTTCCTGCTCCACTGACCGGTCGGCCCGCCGCCCGCAAGCGCTACCCTCGGCCCATGACCGAGACGCCGCACCCCGACCCCGCGCAGCCTCCCGTCGATCCCCGGACCGGCGAGGACCTGTCGTGGAAGCGCACCCCGGTCGCGGTCGTGCTGCTCGACCGCACCGCCCCGGACCACCGCGAGGTCGGCGAGCTGCTCGAGGAGATCTTCGAGGGCTCCTACGAGGTGGACCCGGGCACGGACGACGATCCGGCGACCGGCGTCTACATCGAGGACGCCACGGTCGTCGTCACCCCGATCGACTCACCCGTGGCCGACGGCGAGGCCTCCCGCTACACCCGCGACCTGGCCATCTGGAACGGCGGCGAGGCCGTGGTGGACACGCATCGGTCCCAGGTCGTCGTGGCCGCCTTCCGGCTCGGACCCGTCGGGGACGACGGGGAGCCGGGCGAACCCGAGTACCTGGACCCCCGACTCGACACGCTCAGGTGCGAGCTCGCGGTGGCCACCGTCACCGCCGCGCTCACCGCCCTGCCCGGCGCGGTCGCGGTGAGCGTGGGGGGCGCCGCGGCCACCCTGCCCGCCGGCCCGTACCGCGACCT
>DIAZ01000169.1:23051-31410 GCA_002415925.1 Dietzia sp. UBA5065
ACCTCGTGCGTCCACACCACCGGGCTCGGTCGCTTCGGCCAACTCGATCTGGAGCGACTCGACGTGGACGGCCCGCCCGGGGCGGTCTACGGGCAGATGTGCGATCTGGTGGCGTACGCGTTGGGGTCGGGGACCGTGTTCCAGCCGGGCCAGGCGCTCGACGTGGGCGGGCCGCAGCCGCTGCTCACCAGCCTGGAGACCTCACCGTTCACCGGCCAGCAGGTCCTCCGCCTGACCCCGGCCGCGCCGGACTGACCCCTATCCCCGCCGGTGACCGCTCCGTTCCACCACGAGCCGGGTGGTGGCCGCCAGCTGGAACGGTCGGATGACGGGCTCGATCCGGCTGGTCAGCCGGCCCTTCTTCAGCTTGGCGATCACGCTGCGCACGAGCTCGGGCAGCGGAGTGCCCGCGTGGTCGACCAACGGGTAGATCCGGACCTCCGGGGCCACCCGCGCCATCTCGACGATCGCCTCCACGTGGTCGTCCAGATCCATCCGGTCGGCGTACGTGAACAGCAGGTGGGAGCACAGGACGAGGTCGGCCGAGTCGCCGGCCAGCGGCAGGGACGGCAGGGCCCCGGCGATGTAGCGCTCGGGGTGGGCGTCGAGGTCGTCGAGCATCCGCTCGGCCGCCGTCCGGCGGATGGTCTCGTGTCCCACCACGCCGCCACGGACATCCCAGTCGTACTCGAGCTCGCTGGCGGACGACTGCGCGAGCGACCGATCGAGGTCGGCCAGCACCCGTTCCCGCAGGTCGTGGGCGCCGAGCGAGTACTGCGGGTCGACCGCGACCGCGGCCCCGCCGGCCTCGCAGATCTCGGCGACCGCGCTCGCGGCCCCTCCGGGGCAGTCGACGATCCGGCCCAGCAGGTCCTCGGCGTCGAGCCCGAACATGTCCGCGTACTCGCTGAGCGAGCGGGCGCTGACCAGGATGTCCGACTCGGTGGCCGAGCCGTGGATCGTGCGGGGACTTGCGGTCACCTGGGGGTACTCCTCGTGCGGGATCGGTTCGGGTCTCTCGTGAGCCGCGTGGATCACGGGGGTTGACCCGTCCGCTCTAAGACATGTCGGCTGTCACGACGGGGGCGGCGCCGCACCCCTCGGGATGTCGGCGCCAGCACATCAGCACGTTCTTCGGCACGGGGCCACCGTAACAGCGGGGTCCGACACCGGCCACCGCTATGTTCGCGGTGATCCGAATCGCCGGGCGCGCGTGTGGGAGTGACACAGACCACCCACAGAAACAGACACACGTTATAGTTTTGGGGTCCGCCACGTGCGAGCGGAACCATCCCGCAGCACCGAAACCCTTGGAGCACACGTGAGATCACCGTCATCCGACCGGGCACAGGCCCCCGGCCCGGCCGCCGTCGCCGGGGCGCTCGCCCTCGGCCTCGTGGTGGCCCTCGCGCCCGCCCTCGCCCCCGGCGCCGCCCCGCGGGCCGCCGCGCAGGGTTCCTCCGATCATGGGTCCTCCAACACCCCGGACCACACCGCGTTCTACGCACCACCGGCCGAGCTGCCCGCCGAGCTCGGGGCCGTCATCCGCAGCCAACCCATGTCCATCACCCCGAGCGTTCCCGACCTCGTCAACGGTGGTTCGCTGCCCGCCGACGCCCGGCGGATCATGTACCGCTCCACCGGGGCGGCCGGCGGGCCGATCGCCGTCACCGGCACCTACCTGCAGCCCAAGGTCCCATGGACCGGGCCTGGCCCCCGCCCGCTCGCCGTGGTGACACCCGGCACCCAGGGCCAGGGCGACCAGTGCGCGCCCTCGAGGTCCATGGAGGTCGGGCTCGGCATCCGGACGGCCCCGCCCTCGATGGCCGCCGGGTACTCCCTGCTCGACGCGTACTCGATGCTCGCCGAGGGCTTCGCCGTGGTGGTCACCGACTACGAGGGCCTCGGCACGCCCGGCCACCACCCCTACGTCAACCGCGACTCGCAGGGCCGATCCGCCCTCGATGCGGCCCGCGCGGCGCAGCGCCTGGAGGGCACCGACCTCGCCCCCGACTCCCCCGCCGTGGTGAGCGGGTACTCCCAGGGCGGCGGCGCGGCCGCGGCCGCGGGTGAGCTGCAGCCCACGTACGCGCCGGACGTCAACCTGGTCGGGATCGCCGCGGGCGCGCCGCCGTCGGACATGCTCGGCACGCTCGACCGCGTCGACGGCGGAGTGCTCACCGGCGCCGTCGGCTACGCCATCAACGGCATCCTCGAGGTGCACCCCGAACTCCGCGAGGCGTTCGACCGGCAGCTCAACGACGAGGGCCGGCGCATGCTCGAGGTGACCAGCGGGCAGTGCGTCGCCGAGACGGCGTTCGCGTACGGCCTGCGCCGTACCAGCGAGTTCACCGTGGACGGCCGCTCCCTGGCCGACGCCGCCCGGTCCGAGCCCGAGATCCTCCGGGTCCTCGAGGGCTACAACCTCGGAAAGGTCGCGCCCGCCGTGCCGGCGCTCGTGCTGATCGGGCGCAACGACGACGTGGTCCCCCACCACACCGCCGTGGACCTGGTCCGGGACTGGTGCGCCCAGGGCACCACCGTCGAACTGCGCACCGCCGAGCTCCCCGCGCTCGCGCCGGGTCTGGTCGTCGACCACGCCCTGCCGATGCTGGTCGAGCGGGACACCAACGCCCGCTACCTCATGGATCGCGTGCAGGGCCGACCCGCACCGAACTCCTGCGGCACCGTCTGACACGGGAGAACGCGACCGTCAGGGCAGGTTGTGGTGGAACGCCTGCTCCTGGGTGAGCCGGGCGATCCGCCAGCCGTCGCCGGTCCGGACGAACTCCAGCCGGTACCAGAGGCCGTAGAAGAACACCTGCTGGTCCTTCTCCTCGATCGGCCTCAACGCCATCGGGTTGAAGCACATGCAGCGCCCGGTCGCGGCGTCCCCGTCCAGGCGCACCTCGAGGTTGCCCATGAGGTGCTGCGTGGCGGCGAAGATCGGCAGCATCTCCGCCAGCCAGGCCCGTACCACCGGGTAGGTGTCGTCCGGCCCGCCGGAGGCCTCGTAGCTCACCCGGGCCTGCGGGGTGAACACCCAGTCCAGGCCGTCGAAGTCGCGGGAGTCGATGCAGGTCGCGTACCTGGTGACGAGGTCCTGCAGATCCCAGCGATCGGACAGTTCCACCAGTGTTCGGCTCATGCTCCCTAGGCTAACGTGGCCCCCATGCAGCACGACGAGGAAATCCGCGCCCGCCAGGCCATAGAACAGCTCAAATACCGCTACTGGCGGGCCTGCGACGCCAAGGACCCGGAGACCTTCCGGGCGTGCTTCGTGGCCTCGGGCGGCGTGCTGGACTTCGGCCCGCTCGGGCGCACCGACCCGGACACGATGGTCGGGGTCTTCCGCCGGATCGCCCTGGCGACGGCCGAGGACGGGGGGCCGAGGATCCTCGACATGCACCACGGCTTCATGCCCTCGATCACCGTCGAGGCCGGCGGCTCCGGCGGCCCTCCCGTGCGCGCCACCGGGACCTGGACCCTGCAGTTCCGCCAGGTGGACCGCGACAACGGCACCGAGACCCTGTCCACCGGCGAGTATTCGGACGTCTATGTGATCGAGGACGGCCGCTGGGTCATGGCCGAATGCCTGTTCACCCCGGGCTGGTCCGTCACCCGCACCCTCGAGAACGCGTCCGTCACCCACCCCGAGGTCCACACCCACCGCGGAGCCGCGACCGCCGGGGCCGACTCGTGACCGCCCGGGTGGCGCTGGTGACCGGCGCCAGCCGCGGCGTCGGTCGCGGCGTGGCCACCGCGCTCGCCCAGGCGGGGTGGACCGTCTACGTCACCGGCCGCTCGGCCGAGCGCCTGCAGGGCACGGTCGACGCCGCCGCCGGGGCCCCGGGCGAGGTGCGCCCGGTGGAGTGTGATCACGCCGACGACGAGCAGGTCCACGCCGTCGTGGCCCGCATCGTCTCCGAGACAGGACGGCTGGACCTGCTGGTCAACAACGTGTGGACCAACCCCAAGGGCTTCATGGGCTTCAACGGGAGGTTCTGGGAGCGGCCCGCCGGCGACTGGGACGCCCTGATCGGGATCGGGCTGCGCGCACACTACGTGGCCAGCTGCGAGGCCGCCCGGATCATGGTCCCGCAGGGCTCGGGGCTGATCGTCAACATCTCCTCGTTCGGCTCGCGCTCGCCGTTCCACACCGTGCTCTACGGGATGAGCAAGACGGCCCTGGACAAGATGGCCTCCGACATGGCGCACGAGCTCACCGGGACCGGCGTGGCGACCCTGTCGCTGTGGCTGGGACTCATCCGCACCGAGCTGATCCTGTCGCTCGGGATGGAGGACTTCAACGGCTTCCCCCTCGCCCGCGCCGAGGACCCGACGTTCGTCGGCCGCGTGATCGCCGCCCTCGCCGACGACCCCGCGCTGCCGCGGATGAGCGGCTCCACCGTCATCACCGCCGAGTACGGGCGGGAGCGCGGGATCACCAACGACGACGGCGAGGTTCCCCTCTCCCATCGGGGTGCCTTCGGCGGCGGCCCGCTCTTCCCGCCCGTCACCGACGAGCAACTCGGGATCGACACGGTCGACGAGGTGGCCGCGGCCGGCGGGCACAACGGATTCGCCGGTACGTAGCCGTGTCCGCCGACGGATTCGACCAGATCGACGACCCGCTGGAGCGTCTCGAGCGCAACGAGCGTCAGGGCCTGCAGGCCTTCCGGTACGTGCTGCTCTCCGGCGCGGCGATCGCGGCACTGTCGATCGCGATCGTCGCGCTCGCCGACGTCACCGGCCCGCAGTGCGCCGAGCCCGACACCCTGTGCACCACCGCCAGCCGCGTCTGGGTGGTGGTGCTGCCGACCCTGCTCGCGCTGGGGCTGTCCGTGCTGTCGGCCGTCAAGACCTATCGACGCTGGCAACGCCACATCCGCTGGCGGCCCTGGCTGTTCGCGACCTACGCCATGTGGATGCTCACCACGGCATACCTGCTGCTGTCCTCGTCGGCGGTGTTCGTGCAGGTCGGCTGACCCCCGGTCCGCGCCGCCCCCCCTGCCCCGCGCCGCCCCCCTGCACAGAGGCCGCCAGCTTACGCTGCCCCACCGGCCTGCGCTGCCGGATGGGACCGATCCCGCATCGCAACCGGGTCGTTCCGGTGCAAAGACCCAGCGCAAGCCGAAGGGGCAGCGCATCCGGCGGTGGTTGCGCTGCCCCTCTGCACGGAGGCCGCCGGCGGACGGCGGGCTCCGCCTGCATCAGGGGACGATGTTGACCATCTTGCCCGGCACCACGATGACCTTCCGCGGGGCCGCCCCGCCGAGGTTGGCCTGCACCTTCTCGTCGGCCAGGGCCGCGGCCTCGACCTCCGCCGGCGAGGCGTCCGCCGGGACGGTGATGCGGGAGCGCACCTTGCCCTTGATCTGCACCGGGTACTCGACGGAGTCCTCCACCAGGTAGGACTCGTCGTGCTCGGGGAAGGGCCCGTGCGCCAGCGACCCGGTGTGCCCGAGTCGCGACCACAGTTCCTCGGCGAGGTGCGGGGCCACCGGCGCCGCCATGAGCACCAGCGGCTCGACCACCGAGCGAGGCGCCCCCGGGCCCTCGGTCGGGTAGGCCTTGGTGAGGTGGTTGACGTACTCGATGAGCTTGGCGATCGCGGTGTTGTCGCGCAGGCCGGCGTAGTCCTCGCGGACCCCGGCGATCGCCTTGTGCAGCGCCCTGAGCACGTCCTCCGGCGCGTCGCCCCCGGTCACCCGGACCTCGCCGGTGGTCTCGTCGATCACCACCCGCCACAGCCGCTGCAGGAATCGGTGCGCGCCCACCACGTCCTTGGTGGCCCAGGGCCGCGACGTGTCGAGCGGGCCCATGGACATCTCATACACCCGTAAAGTGTCGGCCCCGTAGGCGTCGCAGATCTCGTCGGGCGAGACGGAGTTCTTGAGCGACTTGCCCATCTTCCCGTACTCCTGGAACACCTCCGGGGCGTCCGGGGAGCCGTCGAGGTAGAACTTCCCGTCGCGCTCCTCTACATCTGCTGCGGGAACGTACACCCCGCGCGCGTCGGTGTAGGCGAAGGCCTGGATGTACCCCTGGTTGAAGAGCCGGCGGTAGGGTTCCTCGCTGGTCACGTGGCCGAGGTCGAAGAGAACCTTGTGCCAGAACCGCGAGTAGAGCAGGTGTAGCACGGCGTGCTCGACTCCACCGACGTAGAGGTCAACCCCGCCCGGGTCGCCCGCGCCGTGGATCTCCGGCCGCGGGCCGGTCCAGTAGCGCTCGTTCTCCAGCGCGCAGAGCTCATCCGGGTTGGTCGGGTCGATGTAGCGCAGCTGGTACCAGCTCGATCCGGCCCAGTTGGGCATGACGTTGGCGTCGCGGGTGTAGGTCCGCAGCCCGTCGCCGAGGTCCAACTCGACGGTCATCCACTCGGTGGCCTTGGCCAGCGGCGGGGAGGGCAGCGAGTCGGCGTCGTCGGGGTCGAACGAGACGGGCTTGTAGTCCTCGACCTCCGGGAGTTCGACGGGCAGCATCTCGTCGGGCAGCGCGCGCGGGACGCCGTCGGAGTCGTAGACCACGGGGAACGGCTCGCCCCAGTAGCGCTGGCGGGCGAAGAGCCAGTCGCGCAGCTTGTACTGGACCGTGCCCTCCCCCGCGCCCTGGGCCTCGAGCCACGCGATGGTGGCGGCCTTGGCCTCGTCCACGCCCAGCCCGTCGAGCGACAGTCCGGACTCGTTGGCGGAGTTCACGGCCACGCCGTCGCCCGCGTACGACTCGGCCTGCACGTCCAGCCCGCGCCCGTCGGCGGGCGCCACGACCTGCACGATCGGCAGCCCGAAGGCGGTGGCGAACTCGTGGTCGCGCGAGTCGTGGGCGGGGACGGCCATGATGGCCCCGGTGCCGTAGCCCATGAGCACGTAGTCCGCGACGAACACCGGCACCCGGGCGCCGTTGACCGGGTTGACGGCGTACGCGCCGGTGAAGACGCCGGTCTTGTCCTTGTTCTCCTGGCGCTCCAGGTCGGACTTGTGGGCGGCCCGGCGGCGGTACTCGGCCACGGCCTCGGCGGGCGAGGCGTGCCCGCCCGTCCAGCGGTCGTCGGGCGCGCCGGCACCGTCGGGCCCCCCGGGCCAGGAGGGACCGGCCAGCTCGTCGACCAGCGGGTGCTCGGGCGAGAGCACCATGTAGGTGGCGCCGAACAGGGTGTCGGGGCGGGTGGTGAACACCTCGATCGACCGATCCTCGACGGCGAAGCGCACGCGGGCGCCCTGCGAGCGACCGATCCAGTTGCGCTGCATGGACTTGACCTTGTCGGTCCAGTCCAGGCGGTCCAGGTCGTCGACCAGGCGGTCGGCGTAGGCGGTGATCCGCATCATCCACTGCGAGAGGTTCTTGCGGAACACGGGGAAGTTGCCCCGCTCGGAGCGTCCCTCGGCGGTGACCTCCTCGTTGGCCAACACCGTGCCCAGCCCGGGGCACCAGTTGACGGTCGAGTCGGAGAGGTAGACCAGCCGGTGCGCGTCGAGGACCCTCTCCCGCTCCCCCGCGGTGAGGTCGGCCCAGTCGCGGCCGGCGAACTGCTCGGGCAGCGGGCGGGTGCCGGAGGCGAACTGTTCGACCAGCTCGGAGATCGGCCGGGCGCGGCCGGTGCGCGCGGGGTGCGGGGTGCCGTCGGTGGTGAGGGCGGGGGCCTCGGGGTCATACCAGGCCCCGTGGATCTGCAGGAAGATCCACTGCGTCCAGCGGTAGTAGTCGGTGTCGGTGGTGGCCACCACGCGCCGCCGGTCGTGTCCGAGGCCCAGGCGCCCGAGCTGGCGCTCCATGTTGGCGATGTTGGATTCGGTGGTCACGCGCGGGTGCTGGCCGGTCTGGACGGCGTACTGCTCGGCGGGCAGGCCGAACGCGTCGTAGCCCAGGGTGTGCAGGACGTTGGCGCCGAGCATGCGGTGGTAGCGCGCAAAGACGTCGGTGGCGATGTACCCCAGCGGGTGGCCGACGTGCAGGCCCGCGCCGGAGGGGTACGGGAACATGTCCTGGACGAAGAGCTTGTCCTCCGGCAGCGTCGAGCCCTCGGGGCCGGCGAGCGGGCCGACCGGGTTGGGCGCCTCGAAGGTGCCGCGCTCGGACCACTCCCGCTGCCAGCGGGATTCGATCCGGCCGGCGAGGTCGGCGCCGTAGCGGTACTCGGGCCCCGCCTGCTCGGACTGCGCCCCGGTTCCCGACTGCTCGCCGGTGACGGTCTGGTCGCTGCTGCTCACGGTTGTCTGCTCTCCTGTGCTCTCGCCGGTGCCCACACGCAGGCGGGTCAAGCCTAAACCCTGGTCCGGGCCGGGCCACGGCAGCGTGTGGGCACCGCGGGGGGTCAGGCCCTGGCGGCGCGCCGGCGCGCGAGGAGCGAGTCGACGCT
>DIAZ01000169.1:31609-35548 GCA_002415925.1 Dietzia sp. UBA5065
GCGCCGACCATGACGACGACGACGAGGGCCGCGACGATCGGCGTGAGCAGACCCAGGATCAGCAGGAGCCCTCCGACCAACTCGACGCCTCCCGCGAACACCGCCGCGGCCCGGGCCGCCGGGACGCCGACGGAGTCGAAGAACTCCCCGGTGGCTCCGGCGCCGTTGGTGACGAGCTTCTCCCAGCCGTGGGCGACCAGCACGACGCCCAGGAGGGCCCGGGCGATGAGCAGACCGAGGTCGCGGACGAGCCCGGGGACGGGGAGCAGCAGGGTCTCGGTCGTGGCGGAGACGGGGCGGGGGGCGGTGGTGGTCATGCGGGTCCTTCCAATGGATGATGTGTCACACACTTCTACCCTCGCGCTAGATGTCGTGTCAACTAACGGCTACGCTGTGGACATGGCAGACCACGTTCCGAGCGAGCACGTCAGATGGTTGTCCGACCAGGAGAAGGCGCTGTGGCGCGACTACCTCGCCATCCAGGGACGCCTCCACCTGGAGATCCAGCGGGACCTCAAGGCCAACTCGAGCCTCACGGAGCCCGAGTTCGAGGTCCTGGTGTACCTCAGCGAGGCCGGCGGACCACTCCGGATGACCGCCCTGGCCGACGTCCTCCAGTGGGAACGCAGCCGGCTGTCCCATCAGGTCACCCGGATGGTCAAGCGCGGACTGGTCGAGCGGACCAGCTGCCCCACCGACGGCCGCGGCGCCTTCGTCTCCGTGACCGCGGGGGGGATGACCGAGATCGAGCGGGCGGCGCCCCATCACGTCGCCACGGTCCGCCGGGTGTTCCTCGACAAGCTGAGCCGGGACGACGCGAGCGAACTCGCCCGCCTCCTCGCGCTCGTCGAGGGCTCGGAGGGTCGGGAGCCGACTCGGCAATACTCCGCCGCGGGCGTACCCTCAGGGGCGTGAACGCAGTGCTCGTGGTGGTCGTCGTGCTCCTGGTGGGGCTCGCCCTCGTGGTCGGGGGCACCGGCCTGCTCGGCCTGCTCGGGCGGTTACCCGGCAACGGCGTCCTGGGCGTCCGGACCCCGGAGACCCGCCGCTCCCCCGAGGCGTGGGACCTGGCCAACCGGGCCGCCGGACCCGCGTTCCTCGGCTCCGGTCTGATGCTCCTGCTCGGTGCGCTGGGAGTGGGTCTGATCGGCGGCTGGGTCGGCGGCCTCGTCGTCGTCGTCGCCCTTCTCGGCGGCCTGGTCCTCCTCAACGTCGCCGGCCTCGCGGGGTCCCGCGCCGCGGCGGTCTGGGAGGACTCCCAGGAGGAGCAGGGCGGCTGCGGCTGCGGGTCCGACGGCGGCTGCGGCGGCCACCCGGCCGGGTCGGACACCTCCGGGTCCGACGCCACCGGGTCCGACTCGAGCGCGGCCGCGTCCTGCTCCCCCGGCGGCCACGCCGACCCGGCCGCCGACTGCGGCGTGACCGGCGGCTGCGGCTCGTGCGCGCTCCAGGGGATGTGCGAGCCGGAGAACTCCGCCACGTGAGGAGCGGCGGCGGCCGACCGGTGGCCCGCCCCACGGCTCCCCCCTACGGTCTGAGGTCCACCGACACCGCACCGTGAAGGAGTACGACATGGCACCGAACCGAGGCGCAGACGCCGGAACCGACGTGATCGACATTCTCACCGCCGACCATCGCGAGATGGTCGGGCTCATCGAGGTGATCGAGGAGACCGCGGACCCCGAGGAGCGTCGGGCGCTGGCGGATTCCGTCATCGCCGAGGTCATGCGCCACTCCGTGGCCGAGGAGCTGTTCGTCTACCCCGAGTACGAGCGCAGCATCCCCGGCGGCACCGAGGAGGTGGATCACGACAAGGAGGAGCACCAGGAGATCGAGGTGGTGATGAAGAGGCTCGAGGGCGTCGACTCCGGGAGCGCCGAGTTCCTGGCCGTGGCGAAGCGGCTCAAGGAACTGCTCGAGCACCACGCCCACGACGAGGAGTCCGACCAGTTCCCCAAGATGCGCGAGCACCTCACCGCCGAGGCCCTGGTGGACATGGGCCGCAAGGTCGAGGCGGCCAAGATGATCGCCCCCACCCGGCCGCATCCCGGCGCGCCGCACTCTGAGCTGTTCCACATGACCCTCGGCCCCGGCATCGGCATGGTCGACCGTCTCCGTGACGCCCTCAGCGGCCGGTTCAGGAACACCTGACCCCATGGCCGCGGAGTTCTCGATCACGCGGTCGGCGGTGCTGCGCGCCCCCGCGCCCGCGGTGTTCGCGCAGATCGAGGACTTCCGCGCCTGGACCGCCTGGTCCCCGTGGGACCGGATCAACCCGACCATGCACCGCGAGTACTCCGGCAGGCAGCGCGGGGTGGGTGCGCGTTACGCCTGGTCGGGGGCGGGCAGGGCCGGCGCCGGGGCGATGGAGATCGTCGACGCCGCCGCCGGCCGGCAGGTCGTGATCCACCTACGGCTCGTCGATCCCGTCAGGGCGCGATCCACGATGGTGTTCACCCTCCGCCCGCTCGGGCCCGACACCACCGACGTCACGTGGACGATGAGCGGGCGGCGGGGGCTCCTCACGCGCCTGCTCGCCCTCCGGGTCGGGATGGATTCGATGATCGACCGGCAGCTCGAGGAGAGCCTCGAGGCCCTCGGCCGGGCCGCTAGGTCAGAAACCGGATCAGCACGGCGATGAGCCCGCACCCGGCCATCACCAGCACCATCGCCACCACGCCGACGTTGTAGACCGCCTGCGTCTGCTCGACCTCGCCGGCGCGGACGAAGCGCCCCACCCGCTGCTCGTGCCGACGTTGCACCCTGAGCAGGGCCAGCAGCGGCACCACCAGCAGCAGCGAGAAGACCGCCGCGGCCATCGTGGACGTCTCCGCCACGAGCTTGGCCACCAGGATGATGTTCACCGCGACCACGGCCCAGGTCCGGGCCCACGACAGGCTCGTCCGTTCCGCCGCGAGGCCCTCGTCGGGCGGGATCGCCTCCGGCCGCACGCCGATGCGCCGCCGGGGGGTGGTCACGAGATGGTACCGGCGAGGATCGCGACCACCAGGAGCACCGCGCCGATCGCGATGCCCAGCACCAGCAGGATCGACGCCTGCGGCACCGGCAGCGGCCGCGTGTGGCGCATGGCGGCCTCGATGCGGATCCACCTGCGGAACGACACGATCGACAGCAGCGCCGCCAACACCAGGAGTGTGCAGGCCAGCGGGGTGCGGACGGCCTCCGGGATCTGGTCGCCGGCGAAGGCCTCCATCGCCACCGCACCCGCCATCAGCCCGAGGCTCGTGCGGATCCACGCGAGGAAGGTCCGTTCGTTGGCGAGCGTGAACCGCGGGTCCGGTTCCTCGCCGTCCCGCAGCGCCCTGGGCCGCCAGCCCCGCCCCACTTGCTCCGTCATGGGCCCGAGCCTATCGGTCACGCTCCGCGGCCGGGGTGGTGCAATGGTCCGATGAACCTCCTACGCCGCCTCCGGATCGAGCCGTTCATCCTGGCGATCCTGGCCGCGGTGGTGGTGGCCGCGTTCCTGCCGGCCACCGGTGGTGCGGCGGACGCGCTGGAGTGGGTGACGACGATCGGCATCGCCGTGCTGTTCTTCCTCTACGGTGCGCGCCTGGAACCCCGTGAGCTGGTGGCCGGCCTGACGCACTGGCGGCTGCACTCGGTGGTGTTGGCCGCGACGTTCGTCCTGTTCCCGCTGCTGGGCCTGGTGGGCAGGTGGGCGCTCACCCCGGTGCTCGGCGCGGGGTTGGCCACCGGTTTCCTGTTCCTCACCCTGGTGCCGTCGACAGTCCAGTCGTCCATCACGTTTGTCGCGATCGCCCGCGGCCACGTCAGCGCGGCCGTGGTCTCGGCGTCCGTGTCCAACCTCCTGGGGGTGTTCGCCACCCCGCTGCTGGTCTTCCTCCTGATGACCCCCGACGGGTCGGTCACCGTCAGCGGGGGCTCCGTGGGGAAGATCGCGCTGCAGCTGCTGCTGCC
>DIAZ01000169.1:35675-41410 GCA_002415925.1 Dietzia sp. UBA5065
CCGACGGGATCTGGTCGATGATCGGCCCCACGCAGCTGGCCTGGTTGATCGGCGCGTGCGTCGTGTTGCTCGCGGTGGTGCTGGGGCTGACCGAGCTGGTCTCGCGGGTCCTGGGCTTCGAGGAGCGCGACCGGCGGGTCGTGCAGTTCTGCGGCTCCAAGAAATCGCTGGCCACCGGACTGCCGATGGCGGCGGTCCTGTTCGCCGGCCAGCCGGTCGGGCTCCTGGTGCTCCCGCTCATGCTGTTCCACCAGATCCAGCTGATCGTGTGCGCGTGGCTGGCCGGGCGGTACGCACGAGCCGGGACCGGCGCCGGTGGCCGCGACTGAGGCGGGTCTCCCCCGCGGCCGCCGACCGTGACGCCGATCACAGTTTCACCCGAATCATCACGGTCTTATCCGCGGCCCCCTGCGAGGTCCCCGCAGCCCTGCGGCCCCGCCCATCTGCGCGTTCGCCGGGACCCACCCGAATGGCGCCATATCAGCAGGTCACAGGCCCGCCGCCCGGTCCGGGAAGTTAGCGATCAAAGCAATTGAAAGCATCCTGGGCATCGGCTTAGCGTTCTCCCCGCACGAGCTGAGACGGCTCGCGCCGACGAGCGATCGGGGGTCGCTCGGTCGCAACCCGGACCCGGGAGGAGCGAACGTGACCGGTACCGCGACACTCACCGGACCCGGTCGCACGAGGATGACGGCCGTCGTCCTCGCCGGGCTCGCGCTGATCGGCTTCGGAGGCGGCGCCATCGCGGCGTGGCTCGGCGGAGTAGGGCCGGCGGGTGCCCGACTCGACGCCTCCGTCGAGCCCACGACCCACCAGGCCGGGCTGGCCGCCACCACGACGGCGATCCCGTCGATGGCCGCAGGGGCACCCGCCACCACCCGGTCGACATCCACCGCACCGACCTCCACCGCACCGGTCGCCGTCGCGACTCCGACGTCCCCCGGGAGGAGCAGATCCTCTTCCCCGACGTCGATTCCGCCCGCCGTCGCACCGGTCAGGGCCCCGGCCTCGAGGGTGCCGGCCGCACCGGCACCGGCACCGATCCCCGCGCCGGCGCCTGCGCCCCCGCCCGCTCCGGTGCCTGCACCGGTGCAGGCACCACCACCGGCAGCACCACCTGCAGCACCGGCACCGCCGGCGATCGTCATCCCGCTGCTGCCGGTGCAGCCGCCGCCAGTCGTCCAACCCAAGAACATCACCATCGGTTGACACCCGGATACCCAGAACAAAGGACCACGGACATGGACCCGATCACCCTTCTCATCGCACTCGGCGCGGCTCTCCTGCCGTTCCTCGGCCCCGCCGCGGCCCTCGGCGTCTCGCCTCTCGCGGCCGGAATCGGCGCCGCGGGCCTCGGCGCCGGAAGCGCGGTCTCCGCCATCGGCCTGGGAGGGGCGGCCGCGGCCAACCCCTTCACCGGGACCGCCATGCAGAGCGCCAGCGCGGACGGGTTCAACAACGCCGCCACCGCCGTCGCCGGTGCGGTGAACGGCCTCGGCATCCCCGGGGTCCACCTCACCGTCAACTGACTCTCCGCGCGTACCGCCGGACCCCGCTGCCGCCCGACTCCGGGTGGATCGCAGCGGGGTTCCGGTGCTTGACTAGCGCGATGACCAGCGTGACCTACCTGCAGCAGACCGATCCCTCCCAGCTGCGCCCGGCCCGCCCGCGGGACCTGACCATCTCCCGGGTCTTCCCCGCCGAGCCCGATCTCAACTCCCGGATGTACCGCGAGATCGGCGGCGACTGGAACTGGGTCGACCGCCTGGAATGGTCCGACGGCACCTGGGCCTCCTACTGCACCGACGCGTGCGTGAGCACCCTCCGCGCGACCCACCAGGGGGACCTCGCCGGGTTCGCCGAGCTCCGCATGAGCCCGTGTGGCGCCGACGCACCCCTCGGGTCAGACCACGGGGTCGACGTGGAGATCGTCTACTTCGGGCTCCTGCCCCGCTTCGCCGGCCGGGGCCTGGGCGGCTGGTTCCTCTCCGAGGTCGCCCGCATCGCCTGGAAGGCGCCGGGGTGCCGGCGGGTGTGGCTGCACACCTGCGACGACGACTCCCCCGCCGCGATCCCCAACTACCGCTCCCGCGGGTTCACCGAATACGCCCGCGCGGACACCGGCTGCACGGCCTGCACCGCCTGACCGACCGCGCCGCCGGACGTCACTGCGCGGCCAGCCGCGCCAGCGCCCGCCCGCTCATCCTCGAGACCAGCCTCTCCGAGACCGCGCCGAAGGCCTGCAGCTCGTCGTCGTCGAGCCCCTCGAACAACCACTCCGCCAGCGACACGCGCGCCGACACCACCTCGTCCACGATCCGGCGCGACTCCTCGGTGAGGTTGATCAACCGCACCCGCCGGTCATCCGGCGGCATGCTCCGGACCACGTGCCCGCTGGCCACGAGCCCGTCGACGAGCGCGGTGACCTGGCGCGGGGAGCAATCGAGGTAGGTGGCCAGCTCGACCTGTTTGCACTCGCCCTCCAGCCCCAACACGAACAGCAACTCCAGCCGCGGCACCGTGAGTCCGTAGTTGGCCGCGGCGCGCGCGATGGACCCCGACATCTGCTCGGACAGCATGAGAGCGCGGTCGAGAATCTCACTCGCGGATAGTGCCATGTGTATATAGTTACCACCATTCACCATTCTGGTCCCGCCGATCCCGGCGGGTGACGTCGCTCAGGAGACAACCGTGAACGTGACCATCCCGGCAGGATTCGACTTCACCGACCCGGACCTGTTCGAAAAGCGACTGCCGCACGACGAGTGGCGGCAGCTGCGCCGGTCCGAGCCGATCCGCCGCGTCGAGAAGCGCCGCGGCTCGGACGGCTTCGACGACGACCACTACTGGCTGGTCACCAAGCACGCCGACGTCAAGGAGATCTCGCGCGTGACGGGCGAGACCTTCTCGGCCGGCGAGAACACCATGATCCCGCGCTTCTCGGAGGGCACCGACCGATCGATCATCGAGGCCCAGCGCGAGATGCTGGTCAACGAGGACGGCGAGATCCACAAGAAGCACCGGCGGATCATCTCGCGCGGCTTCACGCCGCGCGGCGTGGCCGGCATGCGGGACGAGCTCGCCGATCGGGCACAGAGGATCGTCACCGAGGCGGCCGCCGCCAACTCCGACGAGTTCGTCACCGCGATCGCGTCCGAGCTGCCGCTACAGGCGATCGCCGAGCTGCTCGGCGTGCCGCAGGAGGATCGCCACAAGATCTTCGAGTGGTCCAACACCATGACCAGCTACGACGCACCGGGCGGAATGGACTCCGCGGCCATCGCGTCCATGCAACTCATCGACTACGCCAACAAGATGGCCGAGGCCCGGGCGGCCAACCCGCAGAACGACATCGTGACCAAGCTCGTCCAGGCCGACATCGACGGCGAGCACCTCTCCTCCGACGAGTTCGGCTGGTTCGTCACCCTGCTGGCGGTGGCCGGGAACGAGACCACCCGCAACGCCACCACGCACGGGATGGTGGCCATGCTCGAGCACCCGGAGCAGTGGGAGCTGTTCAAGAAGGAGCGGCCCGAGACCGCCTACGACGAGATCCTGCGGTGGGCCTCGCCGATCACCCAGTTCCAGCGCACCGCCATGGAGGACGTGGAGATCGGTGGCGTCACCATCCCCAAGGGCGACCGGGCGTTGCTCTGCTACGCGTCGGCGAACTTCGACGAGGACGTGTTTCAGGACCCGTTCACGTTCGACATCCTGCGCGATCCGAACCCGCACGTCACGTTCGGCGGGCAGGGGCCGCACTTCTGCATCGGCGCGAACCTCGCCAAGATGCAGCTCGAGCTGATCTTCAACGCCGTCGCCGACCACCTCCCCGACCTCACCTCGCTCGGCGACCCCAAGCGCCTGCGCTCCGGGTGGCTCAACGGGCTGGTGGAGTGGAAGGTCGACCTGGGGACCTGCCCCGTCGCCCGCTAGTCCGGCGGCCGCGGACTCTCAGGCGAGCCAGGCCCGCAGCAACATGTAGGTCGCGGTGCCCAGCACGATGCTCGCCGCGGCGCGTCGGCAGGCCAGGTGCACGGCCAGGGTGAGCGCGAGCGCGGCGAGCGCCGGCAGCCACGACTCCGGCGTGGTGGTGGTGGTGCCGCGGAGGGTGTAGACCACCAGGACCGCCATCACGCCGGCGGGCATCGTCCGGCCCAGGTAGCGCACGACCCGTGAGTCGCGGAGCCGGGTGAGCGCGACGAACGGGGCCGCCCGCAGGGCCACCGTGACCAGGAACATCACGCCGAGCCCCGCGAGGACGTATCCGGCCCCGGGCACGGGCGCGGTCACGCGGCGTCCCGCCCGCGGGGCGCCGCGACCGCGTAGCGGAGCATGAGCACCACCACGAACGCGCACAGGCCCACGACCAGCATCTGTCCCGGCGCCACCCACGCCGCCACCAGGCCGCAGACCAGCCCGATCACCGGCGCGGGCAGATCGCCGGAGGCGCGCCACGCGTCCACGGCGAGCACGGCGAACAGCGCGGTCAGCGCGAACTGCAGCCCGTCCAGGCCCTCGGGCAACGCGGCACCGAGCAGCGCCCCGACGATCCCGGGGACCACCCACAGCGCCTGGCAGGCGATCGAGATGGTCAGCGTCCGGGCGCCGGTCATGTCCCCGCGGCGCTTGGTCGCGGTGATCGCGTACGCCTCGTCGGTGAGCGCGTACACGGCGTAGAGCCGGCCGGCCCGGGAGCGGATCGAGTCGAGCGGGAAGCTCAGCCCGTAGAAGACGTGACGGAAGTTGACCAGGAACGCCGCGGCGGCGAGTGAGTACAGGGGGGTGACGGCGGTGAGCAGACCGATCGCGAGGAACTCCATGGACCCCGCGTAGATCACCACCGAGAACACCGGCGCCCACCACCAGTCGAACCCCGCCTGCGTGAGCAGGACCCCGAACGCCAGCCCGAGCGGCACCAACCCCAACCCGACGGTCGAGCAGTCGGCCAGACCCTTGCGGATCTCCGCGCTGGTGGAGGGGGTGTTCGACACGCCGGGCAGTCTAGCCAGCCTCGATGCGGCCTCACCCCCGCTGGCGGACGGGTCGCCAGGGCGACGGCCGATCAGGTGCGCCGCCGGTCCTCGGCCGGCACCAGCGGGATCGCGGCCGCCGCGGCCACGGCGGCGCCGGCGAAGACCGGCCAGTAGCCCACGCGCTCGATCGCCGCGGCGACCAGGGGGGTGGCCAGCGACATCGCGACGAACTGCGCGGTGTTCTGCACCCCCAGCGCCCGCCCGCTCCACCGCGGCCCCGCGTATTCGGCGACGGCGGTGAAGGCCAGGCCGTTGTCCGAGACCGAGAGGACCGTCGCGACCACCGCCAGCGTCACCGCGACGGCGCCGGGCGCCCCCAGCGCCTCGGCGGCCGCCAGCGCGGCGAGTCCGCCGGCCGCCGAGATCGCCACGCCGCGTATCGGTCTCATGCGCGATCCGACCCTGTCCGAGACCGCACCCATCACGATCCGGGCCGCCGCGCCCAGGATCTGGCTCACCGTGACCACCACGCCCGCCGACACCGCCGACCACCCGTGCCCGAGCACCAGCCACGCCAGCAGGAACGCCTGCAGCATCCCCTGCGGCAGCACCAGCAGCACCGACACCCCGTGAATGCGCTGCAGGTGGCGGGCGCCGCGGTAGGGCGAACCCTCCGCCGGGGCGTCGTCCGCCGCGCTGGTCGCGGTCGGCCGGGATCGGAGCGGCGAGGGCGGGGGAGCGGGCGGGTCGGTGACGACG
>DIAZ01000099.1:0-14657 GCA_002415925.1 Dietzia sp. UBA5065
CCCTCGCTCGTCGCGCTCGGTGGCGGCCACGGACTGTCCGCCACCCTGCGCGCCGGGCGGATCGTCGCCGAGGAGGTCACCGCCGTGGTGACCGTCGCCGACGACGGTGGCTCCTCCGGCCGCCTGCGCCGCGAGCTCGGCATCCTCCCTCCCGGGGACCTGCGGATGGCGCTCTGCGCGCTCGCCGCCGACGACCCCGAGCACGCCCGCCTCACCCGGCTCTTCCAGCACCGGTACGGCGGAACCGGCGCGTTGGCCGGGCACGCGGTGGGCAACCTCGTGTTTGCCGGGTTCTGGGAGATGCTCGGCGACCCCCTGGAGGCCCTCGAGGCGGTCGGGTCGATCCTCGGGGTGACCGGCCGGGTGCTGCCCATGTCCCCGGTCGCGCTCGACATCGCCGCCGAGGTCGTGGGGCTGGAGGCGGACCCCCGGGTGGTCCGGACGATCATCGGCCAGGTCGCCGTCGCGACCACGCCCGGGAGCGTGCGGCGGGTGAGGCTGATCCCCGCCGACCCGCCGGCCGCGGACGGCGTCGTCGAGGCGATCGAGGGCGCGGACATCGTCGTGCTGGGCCCCGGATCGTGGTTCACCAGCGTCATCCCCAACACACTGGTTCCCGAGATCGCGGCGGCGCTCGCGCGCACGGACGCCACCAAGGCCCTGGTGCTCAACCTCGCGCCGCAGCCCGGTGAGACGGCCGGCTTCTCGGCCGAGCAACACCTCCACGTCCTGCGCCAGCACGCCCCGGAGGTCGACTTCGACGTGATCCTGGTGGATCCGAGGATGCCGCTGAGCGCGACGGAACGCGAGCACCTCGACCGCGCCGCCGCCGGGCTCGGAGCGCGCGTCCTGACCGCGGAGATCGCCGAGACCGGACCGGATGGGACCATGAGATCGGTCCACGACCCGGTCCTGCTCGCCGCCGCTCTCGCGGGCGCGGCATCGGCGGGGGCCGTCCGATGACCCCAGAACGAAGGAGCAGGGCGTGTCGCTGACCGCACAGGTCAAGTCCGAACTGGTGAGGGTCCCCGTGGGGAACTCCGAGACCAGGAGGGCGGAGGTCGCCTCCCTCCTCCGGTTCGCGGGGACGCTCCAGGTCCTGTCCGGCCGTCTCGTGATCGAGGCCGAGGTGGATTCGGGTGAGATCGCCGACCGACTGTCCGGAGAACTCGACTCGCTGTTCGCGGTGTCGTGCGAGATCCACCCGATCGGGGGAGCGGACGGGAGGCCGGCGCGCAAGTTCGTGCTCCGCGTGATCGACCGGGGCACCGACCTCACCCGCCAGCTCGGGCTGGTCGACAACGCCGGACGCACGGTCCGGGGGTTGCCGGCGGCGGTCGTGGGTGGATCCGTCGCCGCCGCGGAGGCCGCGTGGCGCGGGGCGTTCCTGGCGCACGGCTCGCTGACCAAGCCCGGTCGGTCGTCGGCGCTGGAGCTCACCGCTCCCGGAGCCGAGGCGGCGATGGCGCTGGTCGGGGCGGCTCGCCGTCTGGGAGTCACCGCCAAGGCCCGCGAGGTCCGCGGCGGCGACCGCGTGGTGATCCGCGACTCGGAGGCGATCGGCGTCCTCCTGGCCCGGATGGGTGCCACCGCGACCAGGGACATCTGGGAGGAACGCCGCTCCCGGGGTGAGGTCCGCGCCACGGCCAACCGGCTCGCCAACTTCGACGACGCCAACCTCCGGAGGTCGGCGCGGGCGGCGGTCGCCGCCGCGGCCCGCGTGCAGCGCGCCCTGGAGATCCTCGCGGAGGACGTCCCGGACCACCTGCTGGCGGCCGGCGAGCTTCGCGTGGAGCACCGGCAGTCCTCCCTGGAGGAGCTCGGCCAGCTCGCGGACCCGCCCATGACCAAGGACGCGGTGGCCGGGCGTATCCGGCGGCTGCTGTCGATGGCCGACCGCAAGGCCGCCGAACTGGGCATCCCGGACACCGAGTCCGTGGTGACGGAGGACATGCTCGACGACAACTGACCCGGGCCCCGCGGACCCTGCACGCGCTCCACGGCCGGCGGGTAGTCTGAGTCACGTCCCCGGGCCCCATCCGGCCGTCGGGGCTCCACAGCTCGCACCACCGACCTCGCACCACCCACCTCGCATCACCAACAAGGAGACATCACGTGACCGTGCGCGTAGGCATCAACGGATTCGGACGTATCGGCCGCAACTTCTACCGCGCGGTGGAGGCCCTCAAGGCCGAGGGCAAGACGGATATCGAGATCGTCGCCGTCAACGACCTCACCACCAACGACATGCTCGCGCATCTCCTCAAGTACGACTCGATCCTCGGTCGCCTGGGTCAGGACGTCACGTTCGACGACTCGTCGCTCACCGTCGGTGGCGTGACGATCGGCGCCCTCGCCGTCAAGGAGGGGCCCGCGTCCGTGCCGTGGGGTGACTACGGCGTCGACGTGGTGGTCGAGTCGACCGGCATCTTCACCGATGCCGAGAAGGCCAAGGGCCACCTCGAGGGTGGCGCCAAGAAGGTCATCATCTCGGCGCCGGCCAAGAACGAGGACATCACGATCGTCATGGGCGTCAACGACCACCAGTACGACGGCTCGCAGACGATCATCTCCAACGCCTCCTGCACCACCAACTGCCTCGCCCCGGTCGCCAAGGTGCTTTCGGACGAGTTCGGGATCGTCAAGGGCCTCATGACCACGATCCACGCGTACACCCAGGACCAGAACCTCCAGGACGCGCCGCACAGCGACATGCGTCGCGCCCGCGCCGCCGGCATCAACATGGTCCCGACCTCCACCGGTGCGGCCAAGGCCGTGGCGCTGGTCCTGCCCGAGCTCAAGGGCAAGTTCGACGGGTACGCCGTCCGCGTCCCGCTGCCCACCGGCTCGCTCACCGACCTCACCGTGGAACTCGAGAAGAAGGCCTCGGTCGAGCAGGTCAACGCGGCCATCAAGGCCGCCGCGGAGGGTCCCATGAAGGGCATCCTCAAGTACACCGAGGACCCCATCGTCTCCTCGGACATCGTCGGCGACCCGCACTCGTCGATCTTCGACGCGCAGCTGACCAAGGCGCTCGACGGCCAGATCAAGATCGCCTCGTGGTACGACAACGAGTGGGGCTACTCCAACCGCCTCGCCGACATCATCGGCCTCGTCGGCAAGTCGCTCTAGGAGCCCTCGGGCCTGACGCGCCACGCACGACAACCGGGCCCGGTCCGGGAACGCCACGCGCGTCCCGGCCGGGCCCGGAGCACATTCCCACCACCGCCTTTCCGACAGGAGTCCACCCCATGGCAGTGAGCACGCTCTCCGACCTGCTCGACGCGGGCGTCGAGGGTCGCAAGATCCTCGTCCGCTGCGATCTCAACGTCCCGCTGGACGGGTCCACCATCACCGACGCGGGCCGGATCACCGCGTCGTTGCCCACCCTCAACGCGTTGCTCGACGCCGGTGCCGCGCTCGTGATCACCGCGCACCTCGGCCGGCCGAAGGGCGGGGTCGACCCGGAGTTCTCGCTGGCCCCCGTCGCCGAGAGGCTCGGCGAGGAGCTCGGGCGCTACGTGCAACTCGCCGGGGACGTCGTGGGGCCCGACGCCCGCGAGCGCGCGAACGGGCTCACCGACGGGGACGTCCTCCTGGTGGAGAACGTCCGGTTCGATCCCAGGGAGACGAGCAAGGACGAGTCCGAGCGCGCGGAGTTCGCGGCCGAACTCGCGGGGCTGGTGGGCGAGGACGGGGCCTTCGTCTCGAACGGTTTCGGTGTGGTGCACCGGGCCCAGGCCTCGGTCTACGACGTCGCGAAGCTGCTCCCCTCCTACGCCGGCGACCTGGTGCAGAGCGAGGTCGAGGTCCTCACGAACCTCACCGGGGACGCGCAGCGGCCCTACGCGGTGGTGCTCGGCGGCTCCAAGGTCTCCGACAAGCTCGCGGTGATCGAGGCCCTCGCGCCCAAGGTCGACACGCTCGTCATCGGGGGCGGGATGTGCTTCACCTTCCTGGCCGCGCAGGGCCACGGCGTCGGCTCCTCGCTCCTGCAGGAGGAGCTGATCGACACCTGCAAGGACCTCCTCGAGAAGTTCGGCGACGTGATCACCCTCCCCGTGGACGTGGTGGTCGCCGACGGGTTCGCCGCCGACGCCCCGCACGAGACGGTGCCGGCCGAGTCGATCCCCGACGGCACGATGGGACTCGACATCGGCCCCGCCTCCGTCGCCCTGTTCGCCGAGAAGCTCACCGTCGCCAAGACCGTGTTCTGGAACGGGCCGATGGGCGTGTTCGAGTTCGAGGCGTTCTCGGCCGGGACCCGGGGGGTCGCGGAGGCGATCATCACCGCCACCAGGGACGGCGCGTTCTCCGTGGTCGGAGGTGGCGACTCCGCCGCGGCGGTCCGCACCCTCGGCCTGGGCGAGGAGAACTTCTCGCACATCTCCACGGGTGGCGGCGCCTCCCTCGAGTACCTCGAGGGCAAGGAACTCCCCGGCGTCACCGCCCTCGAGCGCAGCAACTGATCCGGCACGGCCTACCACAGGAGAGAACATGGCACGCACCCCGCTCATCGCCGGCAACTGGAAGATGAACCTCAACCACCTGGAGGCCATCGCGCTCGTGCAGAAGGTGGCCTTCGCGCTGCCGGAGAAGTACCTGCAGAAGGTGGACGTCGCGTTCATCCCCCCGTTCACCGACATCCGCGGCGTCCAGATCGTGATCGAGGGCGACAAGCTGGGGTTCGCCTACGGCGCGCAGGACGTGTCGGTTCACGACTCCGGCGCGTACACCGGCGAGATCTCCGCGGGAATGCTGGCCAAGCTCGGCTGCACCTACGTGGTGGTCGGACACTCGGAGCGTCGCGAGTACCACGCCGAGACCGACGAGCTGGTCGCGGCCAAGGCCGCGGCGAGCCACAAGCACGGCCTGTCCCCGATCGTGTGCGTGGGCGAGAAGCTCGAGGTGCGCGAGGCGGGTGACCACGTCGAGGTGGTGGTGGAGCAGCTCAAGGGCTCCCTGGCCGGACTGACCCGGGAGCAACTCGCCGCCACCGTGATCGCCTACGAGCCCGTGTGGGCCATCGGCACCGGCAAGACGGCGTCGGCGGCCGATGCCCAGGAGGTGTGCGGAGCGATCCGCTCCGCACTGTCCGACATCGCCGATCCCGAGACGGCCGAGGCCATGCGCGTGCTCTACGGGGGCAGCATGAACGCCTCCAACGTGGGCGAGCTCCTCGCGCAGCCCGACGTGGACGGGGGCCTGGTCGGCGGCGCGTCGCTCAAGCCCGACGAGTTCGCGCAGCTCTCCGCGATCGCCGCCGGCGGCCCGCTGCCCTGACCTCCCACCGCCCGGCGCGTCCGCCCTCACCCGGCCGGGCGCGCCGGGATTCGTCCTGGAGACCCGACCGGGTAGTCTGAACCGGTCGTCCTCCGACCGCCCGACCTGACGTAAGGCCCGATCCACACATGAAGCTCGCCCTGGACATCTTCCTCATCGCCACCAGCCTGCTGTTGATGCTGTTCATCCTGCTGCACCGCGGCAAGGGTGGCGGTCTGTCGTCGCTGTTCGGCGGCGGCGTCCAGTCCAGCCTCTCCGGTTCGAGTGTGGTCGAGCGAAACCTCGACCGCGTGACGGTGGTCATGGCGGTCCTCTGGGTCATCGCGATCGTCGCCGTCGGACTCATGGTCCGCTTCGGCTGACGCCCGCGGGCGTCAGCCCAGCCCGGACGCCGCGCCCTCGTCCAGGTGATAGGTGGTGGACTCGAGGCCCACCGCGCCGGCCACCGGCCAGTCCGTCGGGGTGGCCCCGCGGAGTCCGTGGGCGACCGCCTCCGCCTTGCCCTCGCCGGCGGCCACCACCAGGACGTGCCGTGACCTCCGCACCGCCGGGAGCGTGAAGGTCATCCGCTCCGCGGGCGGTTTGGGGCAGTCCCGCACCCCCACCACCAGGCGGTCCGACTCCGCCACGGCGGGAGTGTCCGGGAAGATCGAATCGATGTGCCCCTCGGGCCCCATGCCGAGGATCGTCACGTCGAAGATCGGGTCGTCCCCGCCCGGGAGCTCCAGCGACTCGAGGAACCGCGCGGCGGCGGCGTCGACGTCGTCGTTCTCCGCGGAGCGGGCCGGCCACCGGCGCACGGTGGGGCGGTCGCCGAGCGCGCCGAGCAGCGCCTCGTCGAGTTGACCGTCGTTGCGATCCGGATGGTCGGCGGCGACGAACCGCTCGTCTCCCAGGAAGATGGTGACCCTGTCCCAGTCCACGTCCGCCCGGGCGAGGGCCGCCGCGGTCGCCACTCCCACCGACCCCCCGGTCAGCGACAGGACTGCCCGCCCCGAGGCGGCGATCCGGTCGGCGAGGTGGTCGGCCGCCTCCCGGGCGGCCGCGCCGGCCAGGACGCCGGCGTCAGGGTGGACGAGGTGACGGATGGGGGGCATCGATACTCCTGAGGGTGGTGGACTCCGGTGGGGTGCGGCGGCGGCCCGGTTCAGCGGACCGAGGCCGACGTGTAGATCACGCGGTCGTGGTGGGCGAGGGCGTCGGCGTAGACGCCGTCGGTGTCCATCCGGCGGAGTTCCTCGGCGAGGCAGTCCGCCACGCTCCGCTTGACCAGCGCCACCCGGGTGGGGGCCTCACCGGTGATCCGCAGCTCGGCGGCGGTGGGGCTGACCTGCTCGAGGACGATCGATCCCGAGGGGCGTTCGAGGACCACCATCCGGGGACCCACCGCCCTCAGGACGTCGATCCCCAGGCGGGAGGCGAGCCAGCCGCCGGCGAGGTCGACGGAGGCCGCGCGCTCGGGCCCACACACCGTGGCGCCGGTGATCGGCTCGTACGGCGGGCGGTCCAGGGTCGCGGCGAGCAGGGAACGCCAGTGGGTGATCCGGGCCCACGCCAGGTCGGTGTCACCGGGGGAGTACCCGGCCGCCCGCTTGGCCAGGGCGTCGGTCGGGTGCCCCTCCGCGTCGGAGTCCACGATCCGGCGCCGCGCCAGGCGCCCCACCCTGTCCTCCGAGAGCAGGGTCGGCGAGTGCCGGGGCCACCACACGGCGAGCGGGGTGTCCGGCAGGAGCAGTGGGGTGATGAGCGAGGCGGACTGGGAGGCCATCGCCCCCGAGGTCCGCAGCACCACGACCTCGGCGGCGCCCGCGTCACCGCCGACCCTGATCTGGCCGTCGAGGCGGTCCGCCCTTGCCCGCCGGCCGCGGATCACCACGATCACCCGGCACGGGTGCTCGCGGCTGGCCTCGTTGGCCGCCTCGATCGCCGACTCGCTCCCGCGGACGTGATCGGTGAGGACGACCAGCGTGAGGACGCGGCCGATGGTGCTGAGCCCGGCCTCCTCGCGGATCTGCACGAGCTTCTTGGCCAGCTCCCGGGTGGAGGTGTCGGGAAGGTCGATGATCATGGTCGCCTCCAGGCGCGGCCGGTGCGGGCCAGGATCTCGTCGGCGCCACGCGGGCCCCACGTGCCGGCCTGATACTGCTCCGGCGTGCCACCCGCCGCCCACTCCTCCAGGACGGGGTCGAGGAGCATCCAGCTCAGCTCCACCTCGCGCGAGACCGGGAACAGCGACGGCTCGCCCAGCAGGACGTCGAGGATGAGGCGCTCGTACGCCTCGGGGGAGGACTCGGTGAATGCCTCGCCGTACGCGAAGTCCATGTTGACGTCCCGGACCTCCATCGCGGTGCCCGGCACCTTGGAGCCGAAGCGCAGCGTGACGCCCTCGTCGGGCTGGACGCGGATGACCAGGGCGTTCTGCCCCAGCTCCTGGGTCATGGTGGCGTCGAACGGCAGGTGCGGGGCCCGCCGGAACACCACGGCGATCTCCGTGACGCGTCGCCCGAGTCGCTTGCCGGTCCGCAGGTAGAAGGGGACCCCGGCCCACCGCCGGTTGTGCACCTCCAGCGTGATGGCGGCGTAGGTCTCGGTGGTGGAGGACGGGTCGTACCCCTCCTCGTCCTTCAGCCCCTCCACCTGCTCCGATCCCTGCCATCCGCCGGAATACTGGCCCCGGGCCGCGGTCTGGGAGATCGGCAGGGCGAGCGAGGTGGACTCGAGGACCTTGGTCTTCTCCGCGCGCAACGCGGCGGCCGAGAAGTCCGTGGGTTCCTCCATGGCCACCAGGGCCATCAGCTGGATGAGGTGGTTCTGGATGACGTCGCGGGCCGCGCCGATCCCGTCGTAGTACCCGGCCCGCCCGCCGAGCCCGATGTCCTCGGCCATGGTGATCTGCACGTGGTCCACGTGGTTGGCGTTCCACACCGGCTCGAAGAGCTGGTTGGCGAAGCGCAGGGCGAGAATGTTCTGGACCGTCTCCTTGCCGAGGTAGTGGTCGATCCGGAAGACGGAGTCCTCCGGGAAGACCGCGCCCACCACCGCGTTGAGCTCGCGGGCACTGGCCAGGTCGTGGCCGAAGGGCTTCTCGATCACCACCCGGCGCCACGAGCCGTCCCTCGACCTGGTGCACCCGGTCCGGTCGAGGTGCCGGCAGACGGTGGGGAAGTCGTCGGGGGGGATCGACAGGTAGAACGCGTAGTTCCCGGCGGTACCCCGTTCCGTCTCCGGCGCGGTCAGCACATCCGCCAGGCGGTCGAAGCCCTCGTCGTCGTCGAAGGTTCCGGTGACGAACCGCAGCCCCGCCGCCAGTTGGTCCCAGACGTCCTCCCGGAACGGCGTCCGGCACCGGTCCCGCGCGTGCTCGCGGGCGAACTCGGCGAACTCGGCGTGGCTCCACCGCCGGCGGCCGAAGCCGATGAGCGAGAACCCCGGCGGGAGCAGGCCGCGGTTGGCGAGGTCGTAGACCGCGGGGATGAGCTTCTTCTTGGACAGGTCGCCGGTCACGCCGAAGATGACGAGGCCGGAGGGTCCGGCGATGCGGGGGAGTCGCCGGTCCCTCGGGTCGCGGAGCGGGTTCGCCCACTCGCCCCGGCCGGTGTCGTCGTCGGCCGGGGCGAGCGGGTTGTCCTGTCCGGTCACGACCCCGACGGGATCTCGTCGATGCGCGCCCTGACCGTGGCGAGCAGGTCGTCCCACGCCGCGACGAACTTCTGCACGCCCTGCCGTTCCAGGAGGGCGAAGACCTCGTCCAGGTCGATCCCTTCCGCCCGCAGCGCCTCCAGGGTGGCGCGGGAGTCGGCCCCGGTGCCCCGGACGGTGTCTCCCTCGAGGACGCCGTGCTCGGCGAACGCCTCGATGGTCGGGAAGGGCATGGTGTTGACCGTGCCGTGCGTGACCAGCCCGCTCACGTACAGGGTGTCGGGGTAGGCGGGATCCTTGACGCCGGTAGAGGCCCACAGCAGGCGCTGGGGGCGCGCGCCCCGCGCGGCGAGCGCACCGAAGCGCCCGCCGGTGTCGTAGACCTCGTCGTAGACGTCCTGGCAGAGGCGCGCGTTGGCCAGGCCCGCCCGGCCGCGCAGGCCGGAGCCGTCGGCCAGGCGGGAGTCGATCTCGGTGTCCAGACGCGAGACGAAGACCGAGGCCACCGAGTGGAGGGAGGCGAGGTCGTGCCCGGCGGCCGCCGCCTTCTCCAGGCCCGCCAGGTAGGCCTGTGCCACCGCCCGGTACTGCTCGGCGGAGAAGACCAGGGTGACGTTGACGTCGATCCCGCGACCGATCACCTCGGTGATGGCCGGCAGGCCGGCCGCGGTGGCGGGGATCTTGATCATGACGTTGGGCCGGTCCACCGCCGCGGCGAGCTCGACGGCCTGGGCCACCGTCCCCTCCGTGTCGTCCGCCAGTCGGGGGTCGACCTCGAGGGAGACGCGACCGTCGACGCCGTCGGTGGCCTCGTAGACACCCGCGAGCACGTCGCAGGCGTCCCGCACGTCCGCGGTGGTGAGCGCCCGGACCACCGAGTCGAGGTCGCGGTCCGCACGGACGGCCTCGGCGAGGGCGGACTCGTAGGCCGACGAGTCGCCCAGCGCGGACTGGAAGATAGCCGGGTTGGTGGTCACCCCGACCACCGAGTAGGCGGACATCCGCTTCTCGAGCTCGCCGGAGACCAGCAGCTGGCGGGACAGGTCGTCGAGCCAGACCGAGACCCCGGCGGCGCTCAGCGCGGCGAGATTGGCGTTGGTCATCGTCCCTCCCCGTTGACGGCCGCGAGTGAGTCGCGGGCTGCGGCGGCGACCGCGTCGCTGGTGATCCCGAATTCGGTGAACAGTGTCTGGTACGGCGCGGACGCCCCGAAGTGCTCCAGCGACACCGCCCGTCCCGCGTCCCCCAGGAACCGGTACCACGGCATCGCGATGCCGGCCTCGACGCTCACCCGGGCCCGGACGGACCGGGGCAGGACCGACTCGCGGTACGCGGCGTCCTGCTGGTCGAAGAACTCGACGCACGGCATGGAGACGACCCGCGTCGGCACGCCCTCGGACTCGAGGACCTCGCGGGCGGCCACGGCGAGGTGGACCTCGGACCCGGTGCCCATGAGGATCACCTCGGGGGTGCCGGTCGACGCCTCCGCCAGGACGTAGCCGCCGCGCTCGACGCCCTCGCGGGCGAGTTCGGACGTTCCCTCCAGCACGGGGACGTCCTGCCTGGTCAGGCACAGCCCCTTGGGGCCGTCGAGGGCGACGAGCATGGCGCGCCACGCGGCGGCCGTCTCGTTGGCGTCGGCCGGGCGGAGGATCGCCAGCCCGGGGATCGCCCGGAGCGCGGCCAGCTGCTCGACCGGCTGGTGCGTGGGGCCGTCCTCGCCGAGCCCGATCGAGTCATGCGTCCACACGTAATACGCGTTGCTGCCCTGGAGCGCGGCGAGCCGCACGGCCGGGCGCATGTACTCGCTGAAGATGAGGAAGGTGCCGCCGTACGGGCGGGTGGGGCCGTGGAGGGCGATGCCGTTGAGGATCGCGCCCATGGCGTGCTCGCGGATGCCGAAGTGCAGGTTCCGGCCGTACGGGGAGGCGGTCCACGTGTCGGTCGAGATGGAGGCGGGGCCGAAGGAGTCGGCGCCCTTGATGGGCGTGTTGTTGGACCCGGCCAGGTCCGCGGAACCGCCCCACAGCTCGGGGAGGGTGGCGGCCAGAGCCTGGATCGCCGAGGCCGAGGCCTTCCGGGTGGCCACGCCCTTGGGATCGGCCTCCCACGTCGGCAGGCCGGCGTCCCAGCCCTCGGGCATCTGCCCCGAGTACAGCCGGTCGAAGAGCGCCTTGGCCTCCGGGTTGGCGTCGGCCCACGCGTGGAACATGTCGCTCCACTGGGCGTGGACACGGGCGCCGCGGTCACGGGCGGTCCGCGTGTGGGCGATCACCTCGGCGTCGACGGTGAACGGCTCCGTGCCGCCCATGCCGAGCGCCTCCTTGACCGCGTCCACCTCCGCCTGTCCGAGGGCCGCGCCGTGCGAGGCGCCGGTGTTCATCATGGTGGGCGCCGGGTAGGCGATCACGGTGCGCAGCACGATGATCGAGGGCTTGTCCGTGACGGCGCGGGCGTCCGCGATCGCCTCCTCGATCGCCGCGATGTCCTCACCACCGTCGACGGTCTGGACGTGCCAGCCGTACGCCTCGTAGCGGGCGGCGACGTCCTCGGAGAAGGCGATCCGGGTGTCGTCCTCGATCGAGATCTCGTTGCTGTCATAGACCGCGATGAGGTTGCCGAGCTGCTGGGTGCCGGCGAGCGACGACGCCTCGGCCGTGACCCCCTCCTGGAGGTCGCCGTCGGAGGCGATCACGTAGATGAAGTGGTCGAACGGGCTCTTGCCGAGCGGGGTCTCCGGGTCGAACAGGCCCCGCTCGTACCGGGCGGCCATCGCCATGCCCACCGCGGAGGCCAGGCCCTGGCCGAGCGGTCCGGTGGTGATCTCCACGCCGTCGGTGTGGTTCCACTCGGGGTGGCCCGGGGTCTTGGACCCCCAGGTGCGCAGGGACCTGAGGTCGTCGAGCTCGAGCCCGAAGCCGGCCAGGTAGAGCTGGACGTACTGGGTGAGGGAGGTGTGCCCACACGAGAGGACGAAGCGGTCACGGCCTACCCACCTGGGGTCGGCGGGGTCGTGGCGCATGACGCGCTGGTAGAGCGTGTAGGCCAGGGGGGCCAGGCTCATGGCCGTTCCCGGGTGACCGCTGCCGCAGTTCTGCACGGCCTCGGCGGCCAGGACGCGCGCGGTGTCGACCGCACGGGTGTCGAGGTCGGTCCAGTCGGACGGGTGGCGTGCAGTGGTGAGCTCGGTGATCTCCGACGCGCTGGTCACTTGTGGTTCTCCCGGGTCGAGGGTGCGGCGCGGATCCGCGCGTATGTCGTGCCCCACCTTAGTGGTCGCGGCCGCTCGGGGTCGGGCGGTCCCCGCCCCCGCTCGTTCGCGGACCTCACGGGCGGGACGTAGTATCTGCTGGGTAGTGCGTTGACATCTGCTGCGAGGAGTTCCGGTGCACGAATCCACCCCGACCCGGAGTGGGGGGCCGTCCGTCTCCCCTCCAGAGTCCTCGGGGCGGCCGGCTCCGGCGAGCGGGCGCGCCCGCGGAGTCGACGTCGTCATGTCGTACATCGCGCTGACCAAGCCGCGCGTCATCGAGTTGCTGCTGGTGGCCGCCATCCCCGCGTTGCTGCAGGCCGACCGCGGCGAGGTCCACCTGTCGCTGGTGCTGCTCACGCTCGTCGGCGGCTGGCTGGGCGCCGCCAGCGCCAACACGCTCAACATGGTGGTCGACGCCGACATCGACAAGGTGATGAAGCGGACGGAGCGCCGCCCGCTGGCCCGTCACGCCGTGAGCACCCGGGCCGCCCTGATCTTCGGCCTGGTCCTGGGGGCGGCGTCGATGCTGTGGCTCGGCCTGCTGGCCCACAGCTGGCTCGCCGCGTTCTTCATCCTGCTCACCATCTGCTTCTACGTGTTCGTCTACACGATGATCCTCAAGCGCCGCACCGCGCAGAACGTGGTGTGGGGCGGCGCGGCCGGGTGCATGCCCGTGCTCGTGTCGTGGGCCGTGATCACCGACAACCTCCCCGGGGATCAGCCCCACAACTGGTGGCAGGCGATCGTCCTGTTCCTCATCATCTTCTTCTGGACTCCGCCCCACACCTGGGCGTTGGCGATGCGGTACAAGGAGGACTACGAGGCCGCCGGCGTGCCCATGCTGCCGGTGGTGATGTCCGCCGAGGGCGTGACGCGCCGCATCACCATCTACACCTGGGTCACGGTCCTATGCACCCTCGCCCTGCTGCCCGCGGCGGGCTGGATCTACGCCGCGGGGGCGCTGGGGTTCGGGGTCTGGTTCATCGTCATGGCCCACCGGCTGGAGGCCGGGGTCCGACGTGGGGTCGAGGTCAAGCCCCTCAAGCTGTTCATCCTGTCGAACAACTACCTCGCCGGCGTCTTTGTGGCGCTGTCGGTCGACGCCGTGCTCGGACTCGAGACCCTCTCGGAGATGTTCTCCCTGTTCTGAGCGTCCGCGTTCCGCCCCGTCAGCGGGTCGGGTCCAGCGTGATCGACCCGGTCGTGGCCCGCGACTGCAGGGCGCGGTGGGCGTCGGCGGCCTCGGAGAGCGCGAAGGTGGCGCCCACGGTCAGTCGGAGGGTCCCGTCGACCAGCGCCCCCATGACCTCCGCCGCGCGGTCGCGGTACTCGTCCGCCGTCGCGATGTAGTCCGCGAGGGTGGGCCGGGTGAGGAACACCGAGCCGGCGGCGTTGAGCCGCTGCGGGTCGACCGGGGGGACGGGCCCGCTGGCGGCCCCGAACAGCACGAGGCTCCCGCGCCGCTCGAGCGAGGCCAGGCTGGTGTCGAAGGTGTCCCGCCCGACGCCGTCGAAGACCGCGGAGACCCCGCCGTCGGACAACTCCCGGACCCGCTCGGCGGTCGCGTCGGGGTAGAGCAGGACGTGATGGGCGCCGAGGCCGCGGCAGAGTCCGGCCTTCTCCTCGGTGGAGGTGGTGGTGATGACGCGGAACCCCCGCGCCACCGCCATCTGGATGAGCAGCTGTCCGACGCCCCCCGCGCCCGCGGTGATCAACACGGTGTCGCCGCCGACCGCGCGGTGGGTGTCGGTGATGAGGTAGTGCGCGGTGAGCCCCTGGAGGAGCATCGACGCCGCCACGGGGTCGTCGACGCCGTCGGGGACGGCGACGAGCGCTTCCGCCGGCGCCACGACGTACTGCGCGTAGGAACCGGGGACCTGGCACCAGGCCACCCGGTCTCCGACGACGAGGCCCCGCGCCTCCGCGCCGACCGCCTCCACCACGCCAGCACCCTCGCTCCCGGGCACGAACGGCAGGTCCCGCGGATAGATGCCCTCGCGGAAATACGTGTCGATGAAGTTCACGCCGATCGCCGTCGTCCGCACGAGCACCTCACCCGGACCAGGTGCGGGCGGGTCGAGCTCGACGGGGACGAGGACCTCTGGTCCACCGTGACGGGAGATCTGGATGGCGCGCATGGGGCCCAGTATCCGCGACCACGCCCGGTCGCGCAGCCCGGCCGGGCGGGCCGGGGTGCGGGCCAGGGTGCGGGCACTCCGGGAGCGGCGGACCGGCCCCGGACGGGGAGGCGATAAGGTACCCCCATGAGCCTGCAGATCCTTTCCCAGTACGCCGGGGGACCGCGAGTCCGGGCGACCGGGTGGCCCGCCATCACCACCAGCGGATCGAGTGCCGCGCCGACGCCCGCGCAGGCGCCCGCCGCCGACGAGGCGGCGCCCGCTGTGGAAGCGAGCCCTGAGGAAGCGCCCGCGGCGGAGAAGCCCGCGGCGCCGGGCGAGACGGCCTCCGCCGCGCCCCCCGC
>DIAZ01000099.1:14837-15026 GCA_002415925.1 Dietzia sp. UBA5065
GCGGCTGCGGTCGCCGGGGGCGCCATCGCCCTGGGACGACGCGCTCCCCGGGCCCCGGGCGGCGCGGTGTCGACGCTCCACGGGAACCGGGTGACCGAGATCGAGGGGAGCGGCGCGACGACGCCGGCAGCGGCGCCGTCTACGGCGCCTGCGGATCCCGGCACGCCGGCCGGGAGCACGGCCGCGCCC
>DIAZ01000187.1 GCA_002415925.1 Dietzia sp. UBA5065
TCCTCGTCCGACGCCTCGAGGAAGCGGTGCGCCCCGGCGGCGAAGTCCGCCAACCCGGTGAGCCTGCCGGCGCTGCGTGCGGCGCACGCCGCCGCCGCGCCGCACGCCCGGTCCACCGCCGAGGCGATCGCCGACCCGCCGGGGAGCGCCGCCTCCACCCCCGCCGCCACCTGCGGAAAGGTGACCCCCGCCGCCGCATCGCCGGCGTGCCGGAACACCGGGACCGCGCTCGCGATACGCCCGGCGTCCGCCCTGATCGTCCCGTCGGGCATGTGCTCACCTCGTCGTCGTCGCCCCTACGTCGTCATGGGGTACGACGTCCCCGCCGCACCGATCGGTTCCACCCGCGCCGGCGCGGACCGCTCCGCGCCCCACATGTCGTACCCGTGGTGTCTACTGCAGGTGTGGGAGACGAGCCCCGGCTCTGAGCCCACGACCCGGCGGCGTCGCCCGGCGCCGGGCCCCCTCCCCAGAGGAGTGCACCATGTCCCTGACCTGGACCCCCACCATCGACCGCGCGCTCGCGGTCGCCGCCCGCTGCCACGTCGGCCAGACCCGCAAGGACGACCCGACGCCCTACATCGCCCACCCGGTGGCGGTGGCGATGATCGTGTCCGACTTCACGGACGACCAGGACGTGGCGGTCGCCGCCCTGCTCCACGACGTGCTCGAGGACGTGCCGCCGTCGGTCTACTCGGCCGACGACATGACGGCCGAGTTCGGCGAGCGGGTCACCGAACTCGTCCGCGGCGTCTCCGAGGAGAAGACCGCCGGCGAGGAGACCCCGCCGTGGCGCGTCCGTAAGGAGGGCTACCTCGCGGCCCTGCTCGACGACTCCGAGGAGTGCCTGCTCATCTCGGCGGCCGACAAGATCCACAACCTGCGCTCGATGGTCGCCGCGCACGACAAGCTCGGCGACGAGATGTGGGGGATCTTCAACGCCGGGCCGGAGGAGAAGCTGTGGTTCTACGGCGCCATCGCCGACGCGATCGCCGAACGCCTGGGTGACTGCGCGGCCTCGCGCGAGCTGCGCCGGGCGGTCGACGACGTCGCGGCCCTGGCCCCGTCGGCGTGACCCCCGTGAGTGGTCGGCTCGCCGGCCACGGGGGCTCCCCGCCCCGTCCCACGTCCGATCCGTGGGACGGGTTCGAGCGGTCACTCGCCGTGCATCTCGGTCGCCCGGGGAGCTCCGGGGCGATCGAGTTCTCGGGGCCCCCGGAGCGCTCGGGGCGACGGGGGCGGTGCGTCGTCCACCTCGGCGGTGGCGGGTCCCCCGCCTGGGTAACCGTCGGTACCTCCGATCACCCGCTGGCGCAGGAGCTGCTGGTCCACTCCTCGCCCCCCGACGCCGGCCCCCTGGCGCGGGCGGTCGTCGGCGCCTGCCGGGACCGGCTCGGGGTCCCCCATCCGCAGCTGCTCACGCTGCGGTCGGAGGGCCCGGTCGGGCGTGGCGTCGGGCGCCTCGGATTGGTGCGCACGGACTGCGTGCCCATCGGCCTCGACCCGGCCGACTCCCCCCACCCGGTCGACGTCGCCGTCGAGGTGACCGGCCACGAGGACGTCCGGGAGCGGATCGAGGTGATCGTGGAACGGATCACGGGACGCCCCACGATCGTCGACGACGACGGGGACCTGGTCTTCGACCACGACGGCCACCCCGTGCACGTCACCTGCGCCGAGGACGACGCCTCCGCCCGCATCTGGGCGTGGGTCGCCCGCGGGGTCCGCTCCCGGACGGACGCCGCGGTCGAGTTGGTCCGGCTGAACCGCGAGGAGGAGTGGACGACCTGGGTGCTCGACGGCCGCCACGTCATGCAGCGGACCACGCTGGTGGTCGGACCGTTCCTCCCCCGGCACGTGCAGTTCTCCCTGGAGCATTTCCTGCTCACTTTCGCCACCACCCGAGCCGACCTCGCCGCGCGGCTGGGGCGTCGCTGAGTCACACGGCCGGGAACTCGGCCTTGATCCTCAGCAGGGTCTTGGCCTGGGTCCGCCCCTCCAACCCCAGCACGAGGCCGGCGGACTTGAGCCGCCGGGCGAGGTCGGAGTCCGCGGCGAACTCCGACTCGCTCTCGATGGTGATCTCGACCCGGCGCCCGCCGTTGAGCAGCACGGACTGCTTGGCCGCGTCGAGGCCGGGGATGTTGGTCCACCGGAGCGGCCCGGGGTCGCGGGGCGAGGCCCCGGTACCCGAGAACGAGTAGTCGAAGTCCGTGCTCTGGGTGCGGGTCACCTTGCCCCACCCGGCCATCGGGCCCACCCCCACGCGCGCCGCGACCGCGTTGCGGCGCGCACTGTAGGTCGCGCACTCGATCTCGCAGGCCCCGAGGGTGTTCATCACGCGCAGGGCCTCCTCGAACCGCTGCCGCAGGCTCCAGGCGTCGTACTGGCCGAACGGCACGAGCAGCGGCCGCCCCTCGATGGGTGCCTGGACGTAGACCACGCGGGGGACCACCTCGCCCTCGACCACGTCGTACCCCGACCGCACCTGCATCGGCCGCTGGATGACGTCCGTGAGCAGACCGCGTCTGTCGGTGACGGGCGCGGTCTCGTAGAAGGACACGAGCTGACTCACGTGCGCTCACCTCACTGTTCGGGGTCGGTTCTGGTCGGGAGGGCGGGCTCAGCCGGCCCAGAAGTCGACCATCGGCTGGTCGGAGATCAGGACTCCGCCCTGATAGATCAGCATCCCACCGGGGTCGATCGAGTAGACGACGTCGTTGTTGCTCACCGACGCGTAGTCGCCGGCGACCACCGGGTCGTCCACCTCGACACCGGCGCCACCGGCGGACCCCCGGTAGTAGTAGCGGCCGTTGTCCGGGTTGACGCAGATGGCGAACGCGGACTGCGTGGTACGCCCGATCATCGCGGCGGGGTCACCGGCGTTGCACCGCGCCTGCCGGTCGGAGATCCATCCGGAGCCGTCGGCGCCGGCGGGGTACCCGGCGTTCCGCTGCGGCGGTGCCGCCCCCGGTGCCGGCCGGGTGACCGTGACGGTCTCCCGTTCCGGCGGGGTCGAGTACGCGGTCTCCGTCACCGGGGCCGGCCGGAGGGGCGCCGACGCCGGGCCGGGCGCGTCCCCGGAGAACCCGCCGGGACGGAGGAGGAGGTAGGCGATCGCGCCGACGAGGACCAGGACGAGGACCGCCAGCAGGACGATCATGGCGACCACCACCGGTGAGGTCCCCCGGTCGGGCTCCTGCCGGTAACCCCGCCCCTGCCACTGCGCGCCGGGATCCCCCCACCCGCCGTCCCCGCCCTGCGACATGGTGCTGCTCCCCCGGTTGATCCGACCACGGTCCCGGTCGGGCTGATCGGAAGATAGCAGGAGGGTGGGAGCGACCCGGACTGTCGTACCCGTCGGGCACGATGGCCCCGTGAACGGATCCCAGGACTCGCCCTCCCCCCTCGCCCCCCTCGTCGCCGAGGTCCGTCGGCTCCGGGGGTCGGACCCGATGGGCCGGATCACCGTCATCGTGGCCTCGTTCGGAGCCGCGAGGGACCTCGTCCGCGCGATGGCGCTGTCCGGGGGCGCGGTCAACGTCGCCGTGCGGACGGCCGCCCAGGTGATCACCGAGCTGTCCGGTCCCGCCCTGGCCCCTCGCGCGGCACTGCCACTCCCGCTTCTGGAGGCGGCGGTGGAGAAGGCCCTCGACGCCGACCCCGGTCGGCTGCGCGCGGTCGCGTCCGAACCGGTGACCGGTCTGGCGGTGGCCCAGGCCTGCCGGCGCCTGGGGACGGTCGAGGAGGGCTCGGTGGCCCCGGAGACCCCGCTTCACGGCGAGGTCCTGCGGCTGGCGGAGCAGGCCCACGCGATGACGGGTCGCGCCTACTTCACGCCGTTCGAGGCGGTGTCCGCGGCGCTGGAGCGGCTGGACCTGCTGGGGCGGATCGTGCTGGCGGCGCCGCTCCGGGGGACCGCGGCCGAGCGGCGTCTCCGCGGTGCGCTGCGCGAACGCGGGATCACGCCGGTCCCCGGGACCGGCGCCGACCATCTGGCGTCCGCTGCCGAGCCCGGGGCCGAGAGCGCCGTCACGGGGACCCATGTGCTGCACGCGTCCGACGCGGACGACGAGGTGAGGGCCATCGTCCGGTTCGTCCGCGCGCGGCTGGCCGCCGGGGTCCCCGGGCATCGGATCGGGATCTACTACCCCTCCCCGGACCCCTACCTGCGGTTGCTGCTCCGCGCGTTCGCGGAGGCGGAGATCGCCGTCAACTCCCCCGGGATCACCGGGCCGGGGCGCACCCCCGCCGGCCGCACCCTCACGCGGCTGCTGGGCCTGGACCCCGACCTCATGATGCGCGCCGAACTGCTGTCGATCGTCGCCGAGGGGGCGGTGATCGTCCCGGATGCCGAGGGCAGACCGGTCTCGTCGCGACGCCTCGAACTGCTCACCCGCACGCGGTTCCCCGTCATCGGCGGAGCCGATTGGGATCGTCTGCGGGACCACCTCTCCATCACCTCGGACGCGGCGCCGGGGTTCTCCGACTCCGATCGCGCGGCCGCGGCCGCGCTGCTGCGGCTGATCGATCAGCTCCGCGCCGGCCTGGCCCTCCTGGACTCCGCCCGGACCTGGTCCGAGGTCGTCACGGCGGTCGACTCCCTGCTCACCGGGGTGTTCCGCTCGAGCCCCGACCGGTCCGGGGTACGGTCCGCGGTCCGTTCGCTCGCCGACCTCGACACGATCGCTCCCTCGATCTCCCGCGAACGGATCGTCGGGGCCGTCACCACCCGGCTCGACTCGATCGGCCTCAGGGTCGGCGAGGAGGGCGCGGGGGTGGCCCTGGGGCCGATCGACGACGCGGTCGGCAGGGACCTCGACACGGTGTGTGTGGTCGGGATGGCCGAGGGTCTCCTGCCCTCGCTCCACCGGCCCGACCCGCTGCTGCCCGAGGGTGCGGTCGAGCCGCCCGCGTCCGAGCTCCTCGACGAGCGGTACCGGGTTCTCCAGCTCGCGCTGGCCGCCGGCACGACGCATCGGATGTGCTCCTTCCCCCGGGGCTCCATGCGGGGCGGCGGCAACCGGATACCGTCGCGCTGGCTGCTGCCCACCCTGTCCGCCCTCGCGCGGACGGCGGTCGACGCCACCCACTGGCAGGAGGACGTGGCCGGGTGCCCCTCCGTCACGGCGATCCCGTCCTTCGTCGACGGTGTGCTCACCCCGCCGGCCGTCCTCGGTCCGGACCCCGCGACCACGACCGAGCTCCGTCTGAGAGCCCTCGCCTCCGACGGCTGGCGGGCCGGTCCGGACGCACCGGAGCCGCTCGTCCGCGCCCATCGGATGCGCCGGGATCGACGGCTCGGCGTGTTCTCGCGTTACACCGGTGACGCGTCGTCGGCGAGCGACCTGGTGACGGTCCTCGACCGCCCCGTGTCGCCGACCAGGCTCGAGGACTGGGCCCAGAGTCCCTACCTGTTCTACCTCGGGACCGTGCTCGGGGTGCGCACGCTCGACGACCCGGCCGCGGACATCGAGATGGACCTGCGGGACTACGGCGACCTGGTCCACGCGATCCTGCAGCGCTACGTCACCGCACGGATCGCCAGCGGGGGCGCACCCGACCGTGAGGCGCTGATGGACGCGCTCCGGGTCGAGTGCGAGGCCGCGGTCTCGGCGGCCCCCGGGTTGCTCGCCCCGCTGTGGCGCCGGCGGCAGATCCTTCTCGCCGCGGAACTCGGTCGGTGGTTCGACGAGGACGCGGCCGATGCGGAGAGCGGTTGGCGCCCCACCGACACCGAACTCGGATTCGGCCGGAACAGACCGGACGCCCCCTCGGTCGAGGTCCCGTTCGAGGTGACGACCTCCCGCGGCCGCCGGACCCTGCTCCTGACCGGATCGATCGACCGTCTCGACGCGCGGGCGGGCACCCAGCGCGTCACCGACTACAAGACCGGGAAGCCACCCGGGGCGGAGGATCGCCCGAGCCAGGACGACCCCACCATGACCGGCACCAGGTTCCAGCTCCCCCTCTACGCCGCGGCCGCCACCAGCGCGCGGGACCTGCCCGTGAGCGAGGTCAGGTACTGGTACTGCACCGAGAGGGGCGAGTTCGAGCAGGTGTCCCTCACCGTGTCGGACGGTCTCATGGACCGGGTCCAAGCGGATGTCGGGCACCTGGTCGACGCCGTCCAGAGGGGATGGTTCCCCCTCAAGGGCGGGCGCGGTTCTCACCGGGACCTGGCCGACCTGCTCGGGGGCAAAGACCTGGACCGCGCGTGGGAGAGGTTGTCGAGGCGGGAACCCCTGGTCTCCCATCCCGCCTTCGCGGGAATCCTCTCCGAGGCCCAGACGGACACCGGATCGGAATCGAGCTCATGACCACGCTGCCAGACCAGACCGCCCGGGACCGCGTCGAGAACGACACCGCGGCCACCCTGTTCGTCGAGGCCGGGGCCGGCACGGGGAAGACCCGCGCCCTCGTCCACCGCCTCAGCGCCCTGATCATCGCCGACGGCGTGCCCATCGAGCGGATCGCCGCGATCACCTTCACCGAGAAGGCGGCCGCCGAGCTGCGCGACCGGCTCCGCGTGCATCTGGTCGGCCAGCGCGGTGTGCCCCGTGCGGACGCCGCACTCGCGGGGTTGGACACCGCGGCGATCGGGACTCTCCACTCGTTCGCTCTGCGACTGCTCTCGGAGAACCCCCTCGAGGCCGGGATCCCCCCGCGGGTCACCGCCCAGCAGGACACCGCCGAGGCGGCGGCCCTCGACGCCATGTGGCAGGAATGCGCGACCGTCCTGTTCGGCGGCGACCGGGACGGCTCCCGCACAGGGGTCCTGGCCCAGGCGGTCGACGACATGCTCGACGCCGGGGTCGGGACGGTCGCCTTCCGCGAGGTCGTCGAGGCGCTCCACCGCGACTGGGACCGGTTGCCCTCCGACCCCCTCCACCCGGTGGGCCCCCGGGACGCCCGATTGGCGTCCTCGCCGGACCTGTCCGAGGTCGTCGCGGCCGTCGGCTCGATCATGGGGTGGCGGGACTCCTGCCAGGACGAGACCGACAAGCTCTACCAGACCCTCGGTCGACACGAGACGTGGCTGACGGACCTGCAAGCCGCCGCCACCGATCCGGCGGCGTCACCGACGTGGGTCGAGCTGCTGGCCAAGCCCGTCGGCCCCGGCAACGGCGGGAGGGGACCCAACTGGGGAGGCACCCAGAACGTCAAGACCATCAAGGACGAGATCAAGGAACTGCCCTCGCTGTGCACGAAGATCCTCGCCGAGCACTGGCGACCCCGCATCGCCGTGGTCCTCGACGCGCTCATCCCGGTGGTCCGCAGGCACGCCGACGCCCGCCGCAGGCACGGAACGCTGCAGTTCCACGACCAGCTCGTGCTGGCCCGTGAACTCCTCCGGCAGGACGCGGTCCGCGCGCGGGTCAGGGGACAGTACACGCGAATCCTCATCGACGAGTTCCAGGACACCGACCCCATCCAGCTCGACCTCGCGACGCTGCTCACCGCAGACGAATCGGGGGACGGCCCGGAGGCGGGCAGGCTCTTCACCGTCGGTGATCCCAAGCAGTCCATCTACCGCTTCCGCCGTGCGGACATCTCCACCTACCTGCGCGCCCAGGGCGGGCGCGGGGTGGAGATCGAGCGGCTGAGCACCAATTTCCGCTGCTCCAGGGCCGTGCTCGACTGGGTGAACGCCGTGTTCGACGAGGTGCTCCTGGCGGCGGAGGGCGTTCAACCCGAGTACCAGAAGCTCGACCCCGCACCCGACAGGCCGGCCCACGACCCCCGCCACGGGCCCGGCCCGTTCATCTTCCGGACGGAGGACGTGCCCGAACAACCCGACCACTGCCCCCCCGACGCGAACGACGATCACCGGCGCCACTGGACCGAGGCCTCGGATGTCGCCCGGGTGATCGCCACCGCCATCAGTCAGGGGTGGACGCACGAGGCCAAGAACGGCGACCAGACTCCCCTCCGGCTCGGCGACATCGCGATCCTGCTGCCCTCCCGCGGCTCGCTCCCCATGATCGAGACATGCCTCGACCACGCCGGGATCGACTTCCGGACCGAGGCGTCGTCGATCGTGTACGGCACCCCGGAGATCCGCGACCTGCTGCTCGCCGTGCGCGCCGTCGCCAACACCGCGGACGAGGCATCCCTCGTCGGTGCGCTGCGCTCCCCCCTGTTCGGCTGCGGCGACGACGACCTGCTCCGCTGGCGCGCCGCCGGCGGATCGTGGGTCTCCGCCGTCGCCGCGTCGCCCGAGGGCATGTCCGGCTCCCCGGTGGCGGAGGGGATCCGGTACCTCTCGGCGCTCGCCGCGGACACCCGTCGGCCGGGGGAACTGCTGGAGCGGCTCGTGCACGACCGGATGGCCTTCGAATCGGCCGCCGAGTCCCCGCGCCGCCGGGATCTGTGGCGGCGCATCCGCTTCGTGATCGAGCACGCCTGGCAGTGGGAGGACTCCGCCGCCGACCCCGCTCGCGCCGACCTGCGGGACTACGCCAACTGGGCGCTGTCCCTCACCGCCGAGGACGCCCGGGTCCCGGAGGCCGCCATCCCCGAGATCGGGGTCGACGCCGTTCGGATCACCACGATCCACGCCTCCAAGGGGCTCGAATACCCGATGGTGATGCTCGCCGGGATGAGCCGCGGCTGGCCCGCGGACAGGGACAGGGTCCTGTGGACCGACGACGACCCGCCCCGTCCCGCCGCGTCCTTCTCCACGTCCGTCCGCGATCCCCGCTTCGGCGCCGCGGCCGAGCGCGAGGCGGAGCAGTCGCTGGCCGAGCGGATCCGCCTGCTCTACGTGGCTACCACCCGCGCCGAGAGTCGGCTCGCGGTCTCCGGCCACGGGTACGTGCTCACCAAGTCCGCCACACCCCAGCCGAGGAAGCTGTGGGGTTCCCTTTTCGGTTCCGTCATGGAGATCCCCGACGCCCCGGAACTCGTCGCCTACGGCGAGAACCTGCTCGACCCCGCCGTCGCACCCCCGGTCGTCGTTCCGGAGGAGAGCGGATGGCTCCGGAGGAGCCGGGCGATCACCTCGCTCTCCGCCGAGCGTGCGGGTTGGTCGGCGACCCGGATCGTGCACCCCGACCCGGCGGTCCGGCCTCCGCTGCCCGAACGATTGGCCGTCGCGCTCCGGGACCGCGTCGCCCCGACCCCCGCGCGCGCCGAGGAACTGCCCCCCGCCCCCCGTAGCGTCCCACTCGCGTCCGGACCCGACGTGGGGACCGCGGTCCACCACCTGGCCCAACACACCGACCTGGCGCGGCTGCTCGATCCCACAGCCGACCCCGCCTCCGCGCTGGCCGACTGGGAGAAGTGGGCTGCGGGTCAGCTCACCGCCCTGTCCCTCGGGGGCGGGCTGAACGGGACCCCGACGCCGGAGGCTGTCGCGGAGATGGTCTCGGTCGCACGGACCGCCCTCACGTCGGAGCCCGTCAGGCGGGCGGCCGGGAGACCCCGCTGGACGGAATTGCCGATCGCCGGACCACTGTCCGCCGCCGACGGGGAGACGGTCGCGGTCGACGGGGTCGTGGACCTGGTCGTGGAGGAACCCGACGGCTCCCTGTCCGTCATCGACTACAAGACCGACGTCGGCGTCACCACCGGGACCGTCGACGAGTACCTGCTGCAGCTGTGCGCCTACGCCGACCTGCTCGGCACCGCCACCGGCCGGACGGTGTCGCGGATCGAGTTGGTGTTCTGCCGAGGCGGCCGTGCCACGGTGGTGACGCGCGACCTCAGCTGAGGGTGGTCCACACGACGCGGCGCTCCGGCCACCCCACTGTGACGGAGCTCTCCGCCCCGAGCGGGCCGCTGACCAGCGTCGATGCCGATGCCGGGGAGATCTCAGGAGCAGGCCAGTGTGTCACCAGGAATCGTCCGTATGGTCCGGTTCATGAGTCGACGTCTGATGCTCGAGAGCCGGGAGCCCGATCACGCGGCCCCGCGGGCTCCTGCCGTGGGCGACACCGCCGATCGCGACGGATCGGTCCCCGCCGCCGTCCTCCCGTCCCCGTTGACCGCCGTCGCGTCCGCCGTCACCGGCGGGGCGATCGGGGTCGCGATGGTCTACGGGGTGGCGGCGCGCCTGGCGGACACCCTGGCAGGGGTGGCGGTCATCGTCCTGGTGTTCGCCATGACGATGGCGGGGCCCCGGGTGCACGCCGTGAGCCGGACCGAGGCGGGTCGCGCGGTCGCGGTGGCGCTCGAGGCGATCGCCTTCGGCGGCGCGCTCGGCGCGCTCATCGTCCTGACCTGAGCCGTGCCCCGAGGTCGTCCACCATGGGCTGGTCCAGCCCGGCACCCTCGACCAGGTACCGCCTGACGTCGCCGAACTCCCTGTCCAACGCGTCAAGGGAGCGCCGGAGGTTGCTCTCCTCGACGCCGATGAGGACGTCGATCGCCTCGTACCGCCCGGGCATCTCCGCCCGCACGTAGCTCCGGATGGCCGCGACGAACTCCACCGACATCTCGCGGGTGAGCAGGTAGTCGGCTATCACGTCCTCCTCCCGCACCCCGGCGAGCAGCTGGAGGACCGCCGAGATCCAGCCCGTGCGGTCCTTGCCCGCGGTGCAGTGGACGATCGCGGGACCGGAGGACACCGCCACGGTGTGCACCGCGCGGCCGAACGCGGCCCGCTCGTGGTCTCCGAGGACGAACCTGTCGTAGGTCGTGGCCATCTCACGGCGCGCGTCCTCGACGCTGAAGGTCCCGGCCCCGGTCAGGGTGGCCGCCGACGTGTGCCCGGCGAGTACGTCGATGGCCACGTAGTCGGCACCGTCGGGGATGACGTCGGGTTGCTTGGTGATCTCTTCGGCGGTCCTCAGGTCCACCACCGTGCTCACCCCGAGTCGCTCGAGGATCCCGAGGTCCTCCTCGCCGACCGACAGGGTTGTGGAGCGGTAGACCAGGCCGCGGGCCATGGTCCCGGACGGGTGGAGGGCGTATCCGGGTCCGGCCACGTCGCGGAAGTTGTGGATGCCCGTGGGTCGGAGGTCGCCCACCGCCAACCCGGGCGTGTCGACCCGGTCGGAGCCGCCTACGACGGTGTCCACGCCTGGCTCCGCACTCATCCGGCATCCCCTCGTCCGCCGCTCATCCCCGTGACGAGCCGACCTCTCGTTCCTACCCGATCACGGCTGCCCGCGCCGCTGCGGCCACCCGCGTGGTTGGATCCGACCCATGACCACCACACCGAGCGGCCGGGAGCCGAACCCGCGGACGCGACCTGCCCGACGACTCACCGCGTCCGCCGCGGCGCTGGCTCTCGCCCTGGTGACGGCCGCGGTCCCCGCCGCCGCGGGGGCGTCGCCGCTCGGGTCGCTGGCCCCGCTGACCCCGTGCGACGGGCCCGCTCCGCGTGTCGCGACGTTCGGCGAGGCCGGCACCCCGGTGCTGGGCTGGCGCGAGAACCTGGCCTTCGACGGCCGCGGCCGCATGTGGGTCACCAGTCTGCTCGGCGACCGCGTGGAGGCCTTCGACTCCACCGGCCATCGGGTGGCGTCCGTCCCGGTCGTGGCCCCCGGGGGTGTGGCCGTCACCCCGGCGGGCGAGGTCGCGGTCGTCACGGGTGCGTCACCCACCTCCACCCGGTCCACGATCGTCGCGTTCGATCCGGACGCC
>DIAZ01000028.1 GCA_002415925.1 Dietzia sp. UBA5065
CGGTGGCGCCGTCGGTGGCGCCGGCGGCGGAGATGTCGGTGGCACCGGCGGGATCGCTGGCACTGCTGTGCGGCTGGCTCATGGCCGTCAGGGTAGGGCAGCGGCGCCCGAGGGGGAGCCGGGTCCGTCGAGGAGGTACGGCGACAGGGCCGAGCGGTGGGCGTCCACCTTGAGCGCCCGGTGCAGCGGCGGGAAGGCCCGCTGCGGGCAGGCCGGGCGCTCGCACATCCGGCAGCCCGAGCCGATCTTGGTGGCGGCGTCCGAGTCGTCAAGGTCCAGCCCCTGGGCGTAGACGGTGCGGTGGGCGTGGCGGGCGTCGCAGCCCAGGCCGATCGCGAACGTCTTGCGGGGCTGGCCGAACCGCATGGGCCGGGTGGTGACGGTGCGCGAGACCCACAGGTGCCGGTGCCCGTCGGGCATCTCCGCGACCTGACGCATGATCTTCCCCGGGAAGGAGAAGGTCTCGTAGATGTTCCACAGCGGGCAGGTGCCGCCCGAGGTGGTGAAGTGGAAGCCGGACGCCGACTGGCGTTTGGACATGTTCCCGGCCCGGTCCACGCGGACGAAGCTGAACGGCACCCCCGAGGCACCCGGCCGCTGCAGCGTGGACAGGCGGTGGCACACGGTCTCGTACCCGGTCGCGTGGAACGTCATGAGCCGCTCGACGTCGTACCGGAAGTCCTCCGCGGTGTCGAGGAAGCGCTGGTAGGGCATGAGGACGGCGGCCGCGAAGTAGTTGGCCAGGCCGCGCTGCGCCAGGGTGAGGGCGGCGGGGGAGCTGAAGGCGCCGTCGGCCACGAGCTCGTCGAGCAGGGCCCGGTGCTCGAGGAAGGCCAGCTCCGAGGCCACCCGGAAGGCCTGCTGGCCGCTGGTGAGGTGCGCCGACAGGTCGAGCCGACGGTCCCGGGCCGAGTAGCGGTGCCACAGCCCGTCGGGCAGGTCCACCCGGCGCACCACGCGGACCCCGTGGGTCTCGGCGAGGCGGTTCTCGAGCTCGGCCCGGACGTCACCGCGGTTCATGCGGATGCGCGTGGTGAGTTCCTCGGCGGCCACGTCGAGGGAATCGATGTAGTTCTGGCGCTGGTAGAAGTAGTCGCGCACCTCCTCGTGCGGCATGGCGAGGGCGGAACGGTCCACCTCGGCGGACAGCGCGTTGCGGCTCTCGGTGAGCGCGGCCAGCAGGTCGGCGGAGTTGCGGTACCGCTGGTGGAGGACGGCAAAGGCCCGCGCGAGCGAGGGGTGCGCGCGGACCAGGTCGACCACGTCCGAGGCGGGGATCCCCCCGGACACCTGCGGGTCGGACAGCGCCTCGCTCAGCTCGGCGATGAGGCGGGTGTCGGAGTCCGAGGCGAAGAAGGTGGAGTCGACGCCGTAGACCTCCGAGAGTGTGGTGAGGACACGGGAGGTCACCGGGCGGGTGTCGCGTTCGAGTTGGTTGAGATACGACGACGACAAGCCGAGCGACTGCGCGAAGGCGGCCTGGGTCAGGCCCTTCTCCTCGCGCAGCCGACGCAGTCGCGCACCCATTTGTGAGGCCGTCATCAGCTTTCCCCTCCGGTTGGTGGTCCGCCCCACATTCTTCGCAAAGTTTGCAAGCAAGGCAAGGAAACTCGCCATATTCGCACTACCCGCAGGTAGACGCGGTGCGGTGCGTGTGGCAGTCTTGGGAAGTACAGGATGCCGCGCTCGCAATTGTGCGAAGTCGGCACCGTTCCCGAGACAGAAAAGAGACGCGATGTCGAACGTCGGCAAGGCACGTACCGCTGCAGAGATCCAGCAGGACTGGGACACCAACCCCCGCTGGAAGGGCATCACCCGCAACTACACGGCCGAGCAGGTCGCGGAGCTGCAGGGCACCGTCGTCGAGGAGCACACCCTCGCCCGTCGCGGCGCGGAGATCCTCTGGGACAAGGTCAACAACAAGGACTTCGTCAACTCGCTCGGCGCGCTCACCGGCAACCAGGCCGTGCAGCAGATCCGTGCCGGCCTCGAGGCCGTGTACCTCTCCGGCTGGCAGGTCGCCGGCGACGCCAACCTCTCGGGCCACACCTACCCGGACCAGTCGCTGTACCCGGCCAACTCGGTCCCGACCGTCGTTCGCCGCATCAACAACGCCCTGCTGCGTGCCGACGAGATCGCCCGCATCGAGGGTGACACCTCGGTCGAGAACTGGCTCGCCCCGATCGTCGCGGACGCCGAGGCCGGTTTCGGTGGCGCCCTCAACGCGTACGAGCTGCAGAAGGCCATGATCGCCGCCGGCGCCGCCGGTGTGCACTGGGAGGACCAGCTCGCGTCGGAGAAGAAGTGCGGCCACCTCGGTGGCAAGGTGCTCATCCCGACCAGCCAGCACATCCGCACCCTGACCTCGGCCCGTCTCGCCTCCGACGTCGCGAACGTCCCGTCGGTCATCATCGCGCGCACCGACGCCGAGGCCGCCACGCTCATCACCTCCGATGTCGACGAGCGCGACCGCCCGTTCATCACCGGTGAGCGCACCGCTGAGGGCTTCTACAACGTCCGCAACGGCATCGAGCCCTGCATCGAGCGCGCCAAGGCCTACGCCCCGTACGCCGACCTCATCTGGATGGAGACCGGCACCCCGGATCTCGAGTACGCCAAGAAGTTCGCCGAGTCGGTCAAGTCCGAGTTCCCGGACCAGCTCCTGGCCTACAACTGCTCGCCCTCCTTCAACTGGAAGGCGAACCTGGACGACGCGACGATCGCCAAGTTCCAGAAGGAGCTCGGCGCGATGGGCTTCAAGTTCCAGTTCATCACCCTGGCCGGCTTCCACTCCCTCAACTACGGCATGTTCGACCTGGCCTACGGCTACGCCCGCAACCAGATGTCGGCGTTCGTGGAGCTGCAGGAGCGCGAGTTCAAGGCCGCCGAGGAGCGTGGCTTCACCGCCGTCAAGCACCAGCGCGAGGTCGGCGCCGGCTACTTCGACCGCATCGCCACCACGGTCGACCCCAACACGTCCACCGCGGCGCTGAAGGGCTCCACCGAAGAGGGTCAGTTCCACTGATCCCCTGGTCGGCCTGCGCGTAGGCCGACCGGCACCGTGGCGTGAGCACACCGGGGGCCGCGGCCGTCTTCTTGGAGGCGGCCCGGCCCCCGGTCGTCTCTGGCGCCCCCCGGGCCCCGCGCCCGGCCCGAACCCCATCCGGCCCCGAAGGACGTGTCGCACATGCCCACCACCCGCGAGGCAGCCCGGGACCCGGGGCGGATCACTCGCGTCGGGGTGGTGGGCGCCGGCCAGATGGGGTCCGGGATCGCCGAGGTGTGTGCGCGCGCCCACGTGGACGTCCTGGTGTGGGAATCCACCCGGGAGCTCGCCGCCGCCGGCCGCGCCCGCATCCTCGGCTCGCTCGACCGGGGGGTCTCCTCCGGCAAGATCACCGGTCGCGAACGCGAGCAGGCGTCGCTCCGCCTGCGGTTCACCACCGACCTCGGGGACTTCGCCGACCGCCAGCTGGTGGTCGAGGCGATCGTCGAGGACGAGGCGGCCAAGACGGCCGTGTTCCGCGAACTCGACGAGGTGGTCACCGACCCCGACGCCGTCCTGGCCTCCAACACCTCCTCCATCCCGATCATGAAGCTCGGCACGTGCACCGCGCGGCCGGAGCGCGTGATCGGCATGCATTTCTTCAACCCCGTCCCCGTGCTCCCCCTGGTCGAGCTGGTGAGCACGCTGGAGACCGGCGCGGGCATCCGGGAGCGCGCCGAGAGGTTTGCCGAGCAGGTCCTGGGCAAGCAGGTCGTCCACTCCGCGGACCGCGCGGGCGCGGTGGTCAACGCCCTCCTCGTGCCGTACCTGCTCTCGGCCGTCCGGATGGCCGAGTCCGGATTCGCCACCCCGGAGGACATCGACAAGGCCATGGTGCTCGGCTGCGCCCACCCGATGGGTCCGCTGGCCCTGGCCGACCTCGTGGGGCTGGACACCGTCATGGCGATCGCCGACTCGATGTACACCGAGTTCCGGGAGCCGCTGTACGCCCCGCCCCCGCTCCTCAGGCGCATGGTCGAGGCGGGCCGGCTGGGCAAGAAGACGGGCCACGGTTTCCACCGCTACGACGCGACCCGGGCCCCCGCGCACGCGTCGCGCTGAGACCGTGTCGTCGTCGTCGTCGTTCCCGCCGCCGGCCCCCGGCGCCACGGCGACGCGCCCCCGCCCCGCCGCCGACGCGGCGCACCTCGACCCCGCCCGCGCCTCCAGCGTCCTGGGGTATCCGCGGATCGGCCCGCGCCGCGAGCTCAAGCGCGCGCTGGAGCGGTACTGGCACGGCGACGGCACCCGGTCCGAGCTCCTGGCCACCGGCCGCCGGATTCGGGAGTCGACCTGGCACGAGCTCCGCGCCGGGGGGCTCACGCAGATCCCGGGCAACACCTTCTCCTTCTACGACCACGTCCTGGACGACGCCCTGCTGATGGGCGCGGTCCCGCACCGGTTCCGGGAGCTGGTCGAGGGGCTGGGCCCGCTAGAGACGCAGTTCGCGCTGGCCCGCGGCCGGGCGGACGTGTCGCCGCTGGAGCTGGTCGCCCTCCAGGGGACCTCGTACCACTACCGGCAGCCCGAGTTCGAGGCCACCTCCACGCTGGGGCTGCAGCCGGGGGAGTTGCTGGCCGAGATCGCGCGGGGCCGGGAGCTGGGGTTCGAGCTCCGGCCCGTCCTCACCGGCCCGCTGTCGCTGCTGCTGCTCGCCAAGGCCGCCCCCACCGCCGAGCCCGGCTTCCGCCCGATCGCGCTGCTCGACCGACTGCTGGACCAGTACGAGGCGCTGCTCGGGGTGCTCGCGGACGCGGGCGTGACGTGCGTGCAGTTCGACGAGCCGTGCATGACCATGGAGCGCTCGCCCGGGGAGATCGACCGGCTCCGCCACGCCTACGACAGGCTCTCCGCGGTGCGCGACAGGCCCCGGATCCTGGTGACGGGGGAGTACGGGGACCTGGCCGGCGCCCTTCCGGCGCTCGCGGCGACGGGCATCGAGGCGATCGGGCTGGACCTGGTGCACGGGCGGCGGATCGTAGCCGACCTCGCCGCGGTCCCGGGCCTGACCGGTAAGCGCCTCTACGCCGGCGTGGTGGACGGCCAGAACGTGTGGCGCACGGACCCGTTCGCCACGCTCGACTACCTGCGCGAGCTCAAGACCGTGTTCGGCGACCTGGTGGTCTCGACCTCGTGCACGCTGCTCCACGTCCCCTACGACGTCCTGGCGGAGACGGCCCTGCCCGCCGGGCTCGCCGGCACGCTGGCGTTCGCCCGGCAGAAGGTGTCGGAGGTGGCGTCGCTGGCCGTGGCGCTGGTCGACGGTCCGCCGCCGGACTGGCGGCCGGTGCCGGTGCCGCCCGCCGCGCGCCGGGACGACGTGCGCGCCAGGACCGCGGGGGTCCACGACGACGACAGGGTCCGCCTCCCCTACCCCGAGCGGGCCGCCCTGCAGGCCGACAGGCTCGGCCTCCCGACGCTGCCCACCGCGACCCTCGGCTCGTTCCCGCAGACGGTGCAGATCCGGCGCGCTCGCCGTGACCTGGCCGAGGGCAGGATCGACTACGAGCGCTACTGCGAGTACCTGCGGGCGGAGATCGCCTCGGTGATCCGCCTGCAGGAGGACATCGGCCTGGACGTGCTGGTGCACGGCGAGGTCGAGCGCAACGACATGGTCCAGTACTTCGCGGAACTGCTGGACGGGTTCGCCGCCACCCGCCACGGGTGGGTGCAGTCCTACGGTTCCCGCTGCGTGCGGCCCCCGATCCTCCACGGGGACGTGGCGCGGCCCGCGCCCATGACGGTGGAGTGGACGGGGTACGCGCAGACGCTCACCGACCGGCCGGTCAAGGGGATGGTGACGGGCCCGGTGACCATGCTGGCCCGGTCCTTCTGCCGCACGGACCTCTCGCTCCCCGAGGTGGCCACGCAGCTCGCGCTGGTGATCCGGGACGAGGTGGCGGACCTGGAGGCGGCGGGGCTGGCGATCGTCCAGATCGACGAGCCCGCCCTCCGGGAACTGCTGCCCCGGCGCGGCGCCGACCGCACGGCCTACCTCGAGTGGGCGGTGGCCACGTTCCGGCTCGCCTCTGCCGGGGCCCGGCCGGACACCCAGATCCACACCCACCTGAGCTACTCGTCCCTGCGGGAGATGAGGGAGGCGATCGAGGGGCTCGACGCGGACGTCACGGCGATCGTCGCCACGCGGTCGATCGACTGGGTCCTGGACGCGCTCACCGACAACACGCTCACCCGGCAGGTGGCCCCGGGCGTCTACGAGTCGAGGTCGGGATTCGTGCCGGACATCGATCTCCTGCACGAGCGCCTGCTCAAGGGGGTGGCCGCGGTGGGGGTCGACAGGCTCTGGGCGGTGCCGGACGGCGGGCTCAAGACCCGCTACACCTGGCAGTTGGAGCCGGCGCTGCGCAATCTCGTCACCGCGGCCCGACGAATCCGCCGGTCGGTTGCCCGGGACGGGTGAGGTTCTAATAGGATCAGGGGTATTCAAGTCCCGGGCCCTGCGGCGCGGGATCGGTAGTAGACGAAAGAGGACGACATCATGGCCGGTCAGACCCTCGCGCACACTGGTGCCGCCATCGTCGAGGAGTACTACCCGGAGTACGCGACCACGGAGTCGCCGGTGTACCCGCTGTACTCGGATCTGGTCTACATCGGGTCCGCCGTCCTCCTGCTGAGCATGAGCATGCTGGGCCTGCCCATCACCGCGCTCGGCTACTACATGGACGGCATGGGCGTCTCGCTCGGACTGACCGTGGCCGCCATCGTGGCCAACGTCGTGGTCTTCCTGGTGGGGCTCGGACTGTGCATGGCCGGGTTCCGTCGGCACGGCCGCGAGGACGCACACTGACGCTCGACCCGGTCGCCGCGGCGGGCGGTCCCGCGCTCAAGGCGGGGGACCCGGACACCGACGCGGAGCGCAGGTCCGCCCTCCGGCGGATGAAGATGGTCGCGACGGGCTTTCTCGTCGTGGCCGGCCTAGTCTACCTGTTCGCCGAGTACTCGCTGAACAACGGTGCCGGGGCGTGGGCGGGGTACGTCCGCGCGGCCTCGGAGGCCGGGATGGTCGGCGGACTGGCCGACTGGTTTGCGGTCACCGCGCTGTTCCGTCACCCCCTGGGGATCCCGATCCCGCACACCGCCCTCATCCGGAAGAAGAAGGACCAGCTGGGGACCTCGCTGGGCGGGTTCGTGGGCGAGAACTTCCTCGATCCCGCGATGGTGAGCGAGAAGGTCCGGAGCGCGCGCATCCCCGAGCGGGCCGGGCAGTGGCTGCAGGATCCCGGGCACCGCGAGCTGGCGTCCGACCAGGCGGCCAAGGCCATCCGGTCCGTGCTCGCGGTGCTGCGCGACGAGGACGCCGTGGCGATCATCGAGCGCACGATCGTCGCGCGGATCGCCGAGCCCGAGTGGGGGCCCCCGGCCGGTCGGATCCTCGCGGAACTCCTCGACGAGGGGCGGCACCTGCCGCTGCTGGACCTCATGGCCGACCGGGCGCACGAGTGGGTCGAGGCCAACCCGGTCACCATCGACCGCTGGGTCCGCGAGAAGGCCCCCACCTGGGCGCCGCAGTTCGTCAACGAACTCCTGTCCGACCGCGCCTACCGGGAGCTGCGCGAGTGGACCTGGCAGATCAAGGTGGACAAGCAGCACGCCGTCCGGCTGGCCCTGATCGGGTTCGCCGAGGACTTCGCCCGCGACCTCCAGCACGACCCCTCGACCATGGCCAAGCTCGAGGTGTTCAAGCGCGAGGTCATGAGCCGGGGGGAGGTCAGGCGGGCCGCCGGGTCGGCGTGGGCGGCGGCCAAGCGGATGATCGTCGAGGCGACCGAGGACTCGTCGTCGACCCTCCGGGTCAAGATCGACGACCTGCTGCGCCGCCTGTCCGAGATGCTGGTGGGGGACGAGAAGGTCCGGGCGCGGCTCGACGACTACACGACCCGCACCGCCGCGTACGTGGCCGAGAACTACGCCGGCGAGGTCACCTCGATCATCTC
>DIAZ01000154.1:0-3377 GCA_002415925.1 Dietzia sp. UBA5065
AGATGTGTATAAGAGACAGTCACGCTACTCCGCGTCGGCCGCCCATGCGGGAGGTCGGCGCTCAAGAAAGGCGGTCATTCCCTCGGCCACCTCAGGGGTGGTGAACAGCCTGGCGGTGACGCCCGCCAGGGCGTCCCCACGGGCATCGAGCTCGGACAGCATCGGCGCCGCGAGCAGCGCCTTGTTCTCCGCCAGACCCTGCGGCGAGCAGGGCCGGAACGCGGCCACCAGCTCGTCGACGGCGGCTGCGACGTCGTCCACGGCCTCCGAGAGCAGGCCGATCCGCCGGGCGTGCGCGGAGTCGAACTTCTCCCCCGTCAGCAGGGCCCGTGCGAGGTCCCGGTCGTTCACCCGCGCCGCGAGCGGCGCCGAGATCATGGCCGCGGCCAGGCCGAGTCGGACCTCGGTCAGGGCGAACGTCGACGTGGGGCCGGCGACGGCGAAGTCGCAGGCGGCCACGAGGCCCATCCCGCCGGCGCGGACGTGGCCGTCGACGGCCGCGATCACGGGCTTGGGGTGCGAGATGATCGCGCGGAGCAGTCCCAGGAAGATCCGGGTCCGTCCCGCGGCCTGCTCCTCGGGGCTCTCCTGCCCCGCGGACGCCTCGGAGAGGTCCGCGCCGGCGCAGAACGTGCCGCCGGCGTGGCCGAGGACCACCACGCGGGCGGCGTCGTCCGCCGCCGCCCGCTCGAGCGCGTCGTGCAGCTGGTGGACGAGCGCGGTCGAGATGGCGTTGCGGTTGTGCTGCGAGTCGAGCGTCACGCGCGCGGCGCCACCGGAGACCTCGTAGCGCACCAACGGCTGGTCACCCGTCGTCTGATCGGTCATCCCGGTCACCTCAGTAGCTCTTCGGCAGCCCGAGCGAGTGCTGGGCCACGTAGTTGAGGATCATCTCCCGGCTGACCGGGGCGATGCGCGGGAGCCGCGACGCCGCGAGCATGCCCGCCAGGCCGTATTCCACGGACAGGCCGTTGCCGCCGAGGGTCTGGATGGCCTGGTCGACCGTTCGGGCGGAGACCTCGCCGGAGGCGTACTTGGCCATGTTGGCCGCCTCGGCCGCGAGATCGTCGAGGCCGGCGTCGACGAGCGCCGCGGCCTTGCGCATCATCAGCCGCGCCAGCTCGAGCTCGATCTTGCACTGCGCCAGCGGGTGCGCGACGCCCTGGTGGGCGCCGATCGGGGTCTTCCACACGGTGCGCTCGTTGGCGTACTTGGTGGCCCGGTCCATCGCGAACCGCGCGGTGCCGATCGCCATGCCGGAGGCCATGATCCGCTCGGGGTTGAGGCCCGCGAAGAGCATGAGGAGCGCCGTGTCGCCGTCGCCGATGAGCGCCTCGGCGGGCAACCGGATGTCGTCGAAGTACAGCTGGAACTGCCGCTCGGGCGTCCGCACCTCGGTGGGGATGTGGGTCTTGGTCAGGCCCGGGGCGTCGGTGGGGACCATGAACAGCGCCGGCTGGAGCTTGCCCGTGGTGGCGCCCTCGAGACGGGCCACCACGAGGATGGCGTCCGCCTGGTCCACGCCGGAGATGTAGGTCTTCTGCCCCTTGAGCAGGAAGTCCGAGCCGTCCCGGCGCGCGGTGGTGGAGATGGCGTGCGAGTTGGAGCCGGCGTCGGGCTCGGTGATCGCGAACGAGGTGATGATCTCGCCGGAGGCGAGGCCCGGCAGCCACTGCTTCTTCTGCTCATCGGTGCCGAAGCGGGAGATGATCGTGCCGTTGATCGCGGGCGAGACGACCATCATGAGCAGCCCGGCGCCGGCGGCGGAGAGCTCCTCCTCGACGATGGACAGCTCGGTCATGCCGGCCCCGCCGCCGCCGTACTCCTCGGGCAGGTTCACGCCGAGCAGTCCGAGCTTGCCGGCCTCGGTCCACAGCTCGTCGGTGGTCTCGCCGGCGTCGGACTTCTCGCGCATGTACTCGATGCCGTAGCGCGAGCCCAGGTCGTAGGCGACCTTGCGGAGCTGCTTCTGCTCATCGGTGTCGACGACGGGGTTGGGGATGTGGGAGATGTCGGTCATCGTGGTCACTCCTGGGGGGTGGTGTCGGTGTCGGTGTCGGCGTCGGGATCGGCGACGACGGCGAGGATGGTGCCGGTCTCGACCTGGGTCCCGACCTCGACGGGCAGCTCGGTGACGATGCCGTCGACGGCGGCGGAGATGGTGTGTTCCATCTTCATGGCCTCCATCCACAGCAGCGGCTGGCCGGCGGTGACGGTGTCCCCGACGGCGACCGCGATGCGGATGACCGCGCCCGGCATGGGCGCGAGCAGCGAACCGGCCGCGACCTCCGCCCCGGGATCGGTGTAGCGCGGGGGCTCGACGAGCGAGACCGGGCCGAGCGGGGAGTCGACCTCGACGACGGTGTCCGCGCCCACCACCTCGTAGCGGGCCACGGAGAAGGTGCGTCGCACCCCCCTGACCTCGAGGTCCACGGCGTCGGAGCGGACGTCCTCCACGGTGACGATCTCCGCGAGGTCGCCGTCGGCGTGGGCGCCCGAGCGGTCGCGGATGTAGGCCACCTCGAGCTCGTCATCGCCGAACCGGTAGGTCCGCTTCTGGAGCGTGTGCCCGACGTTGCGGAAACCGGCCTGCGCCAGCGCCACCGGTCCGGCGGCGTGGTCGGCGGTGCCGGACACGATCGCGGCGGCGAGGGCCGAGATCGCCGTGGCCTCGTCGTCGGCGAGCGGGGCGGCGAGCGCCTCGGCACCGTGGTCGTCGAGGAACGCGGTGGAGAGGTTCCCGGCGATGAACTCCGGGTGCCGCAGGACCCGCACCAACTGGGCGCGGTTGGTGGTGAGGCCGTGGACCTTCGCCCGGGACATGGCGCCGGCGAGCGAGGCGCAGGCCTCGTCGCGGGTGCGGCCGTAGGAGATGACCTTGGCCAGCATCGGGTCGTAGTGCACGCCGATCAGCGCGCCCTGGGCCCCGGGCTCGACGCCGCTGTCCAGGCGGATGCCCGGCCGGTGCGGGCCCTCGAAGTGCGAGGACACCCCGGGGACGTCGAGCGACCACAGCGTCCCGGAGCCCGGCGTGTAGTCGTTGGCCGGGTCCTCGGCGTAGAGGCGGGCCTCGAAGGACCACCCGCGGGTGGCCGGGGGCTCGGCGGACGGCAGCGGCAGGCCCGCGGCCACGTCGAGCTGGAGGGCGACCAGGTCCAGGCCGGTGGTGGCCTCGGTGACCGGGTGCTCCACCTGGAGGCGGGTGTTCATCTCGAGGAAGAAGAACTCGCCGTCGTCGGTCGCCAGGAACTCGACCGTGCCGGCACCGGTGTACCCGATCGCGGCCGCGGCGTCGCGAGCCGCCTTGTACAGCGCCTCCCGCATCCCCGGGGTCCGCTCGACGAGCGGGCTCGGGGCCTCCTCGATGACCTTCTGGT
>DIAZ01000154.1:3539-3952 GCA_002415925.1 Dietzia sp. UBA5065
CGCTGGATGGAGCACTCGCGCTCGCCGACGGCCCAGACGGTGCCGTGGGCATCCGCCATGATCTGGACCTCGATGTGGCGCCCGCGCTCGAGGTAGCGCTCGCAGAACACCGCGTCGTCGCCGAAGGCCGACAGCGCCTCCCGCTGCGCGTTGGCGATCTCGTCGTGCAGGGAGCCCAGCGTGCGGACCACGCGCATGCCGCGGCCGCCGCCGCCGGCGGAGGCCTTGACGAGCACCGGGAGGATGTCCTCCGTGACGTCCGCGGGCTCGAGGTCGGTGAGCATGGGCACGCCCGCGGCGGCCATCATCTTCTTGGCCTCGATCTTGGACCCCATGGACTCGATGGACTCGACCGGGGGGCCGACCCAGGTGAGCCCGGCGTCGATCACGGCGCGGGCGAACCCGGCGTTCTC
>DIAZ01000172.1:0-5960 GCA_002415925.1 Dietzia sp. UBA5065
GCCGGTGACCTCGATCGGGTGCTCGGCGTTGGCCTTGCGCAGTGCCTCGAGCTCCTTGTTGCCGCCCTCGACGTTGGCGACCAGGCGCTTGGTGAAGGTGCCGTCCTGGATGTCGGACAGGATCGCCTTCATCCGCTCCTTGGTGCCGGCGTCGATCACGCGCGGGCCGGAGAGGTAGCCGCCGAACTCGGCGGTGTCGGACACCGAGTAGTTCATGCGGGCGATGCCGCCCTCGTACATGAGGTCCACGATGAGCTTGAGCTCGTGGAGCACCTCGAAGTAGGCGAGCTCGGGCTCGTAGCCGGCCTCGACCATGACCTCGAAGCCCGTCTTGACGAGCTCCTCGGTGCCGCCGCAGAGCACGGCCTGCTCGCCGAAGAGGTCGGTCTCGGTCTCGTCCTTGAAGGTGGTCTTGATGACGCCGGCGCGGGTGCCGCCGATCGCCTTGGCGTAGGACAGCGCGAGCGCCTGGCCCTCGCCCTTGGGGTCCTGCTCCACGGCGATGAGCGCCGGGACGCCCTTGCCGTCGACGAACTGGCGGCGCACCAGGTGGCCGGGGCCCTTGGGGGCGACCATCGCGATGGTGATGTTCGCGGCCGGCTTGATGAGGCCGAAGTGGATGTTGAGGCCGTGACCGAAGAACAGCGCGTCGCCGTCGCCGAGGTTGGGCTCGATGTCCTCGGTGAAGATCTGCGCCTGCGAGGTGTCGGGGGCGAGCAGCATGATGACGTCGGCCCACTTCGCCGCCTCGGCGGCGGTCTTGACGGTGAGGCCGGCCTCCTCCGCCTTGGCGCGGGACTTGGAGCCCTCCCGCAGGCCGATGACGACCTCCACACCGGAGTCGCGCAGGCTCAGCGAGTGCGCGTGACCCTGCGAGCCGTAACCGATCACGGCGACCTTCCGGCCCTGGATCAGCGACAGATCAGCCGCATCGTCGTAGAACATCTCCACTGCCATGGTGGATTCCCTTCGTGTTGGTGATAGAAGTCGAGACTATCGAGTGGTGTTGATGGACTTGGGACCGCGTCCCAGCGCGACCATCCCGGACTGCACGATCTCGCGGATCCCGTAGCCGTCGAGCATGCGCAGGAGCGCGTCGAGCTTGTCCGGGGTGCCGGTGGCCTCGAGCGTGACCGATTCGGGCGAGACGTCCACGACGTGCGCTCGGAACAGGCTCGCGATCTCGACGATCTGGCCGCGGTTGGTGGCGTCGGCGCGGACCTTGACCAGGGTGAGTTCGCGCGAGACCGAGCCCGCCGGGTCCTGCTCGACGATCTTGATGACGTTGACCAGCTTGTTGAGCTGCTTGGTCACCTGTTCGAGCGGGAAGTCCTCGACGTTCACGACGATCGTCATGCGAGACAACCCGTCGGTCTCCGTGGGTCCCACGGCCAGCGACTCGATGTTGAACCCGCGTCGGGAGAACAGGGACGCCACGCGCGCGAGCACGCCCGGCTTGTCCTCCACCAGGACGCTCAGGGTGTGGGAGCGAGCGGTCACTTGTCCTCCTCCTGCTGGGCGAGCACCGCGGCGTCGATCCGCTCGGTCGCCTCGTGGATCTCCGCCGGGTCGTCCGCGGCGGATTCCGAGTCGTCGAACAGCGGTCGGATGTCCCGGGCCGCCATGATCTCGTCGTTGGACGTGCCGGCGGCGACCATCGGCCACACCTGCGCGTCCTTGCCCACGATGAAGTCGATGAGCACCGGGCGGTCGTTGATCTCGCGGGCCTTGGCGATCACCTCGTCGACGTCCTCCGCGCGCTCACAGCGGAACGCCACACAGCCGAGGGCCTCGCCGAGCTTGACGAAGTCGGGGATGTGCATGGAGTGGGTCGACAGGTCCGTCTGCGAGTACCGCTTGTCGTAGAAGAGCGTCTGCCACTGGCGGACCATGCCGAGGTTGCCGTTGTTGATCAGGGCCACCTTGATGGGCGCGCCCTCGATCGCACAGGTGGCGAGCTCCTGATTGGTCATCTGGAAGCACCCGTCGCCGTCGATGGACCACACCTCGGCGTCCGGTCGGCCGAACTTCGCGCCCATGGCCGCGGGCACCGAGTACCCCATGGTCCCGAGGCCGCCCGAGTTCAACCAGGTCCGCGGCTTCTCGTAATGGACGAACTGCGCGGCCCACATCTGGTGCTGACCCACGCCGGCGCAGTAGATGGCGTCCGGGCCGGCCGCCGCACTCAGGCGCTCGATGACGTACTCGGGCGAGAGCGACCCGTCCGACTGCGGGCCGTACCCGAGCGGGTACTCGGCCCGGATCTCGTCCAGGTGCCCCACCCACGCGGCGGGTTCCGTGAGGACGCCGGAGTCGCGGTCGCCGCGCATCGTCTCGACGAGCTCGACCAGCACCTCCTTGATGTCCCCGACGATCGGCACGTCGACGGTGCGGTTCTTCCCGATCTCCGCCGGGTCGATGTCCGCGTGGATCACCTTGGCGTCCGGGGCGAACGTGTCGAGCCGGCCGGTCACCCGGTCGTCGAAGCGGGCACCCAGGGTGATGAGCAGATCCGAACGCTGGAGCGCCGCCACCGCGGCGACCGTGCCGTGCATCCCCGGCATGCCGTAGTGCAGGCGGTGCGAATCGGGGAACGCCCCACGCGCCATGAGCGTGGTGACCACGGGGATGCCCGACAGCTCGGCGAGCGCCAGCAGCTCCTGCGAGGCATCGGCCTTGATCACGCCGCCGCCCACGTACAGCACGGGCTGCTTGGCCTTGGCGATGAGCCGGGCCGCCTCGCGGATCTGCTTGCCGTGCGGTTTGGTCACCGGACGGTATCCGGGGAGCTTCATCTCCGGCGGCCACGAGAAGGTCATCTCGGCCTGGAGGACGTCCTTCGGGATGTCCACCAGGACCGCACCCGGTCGGCCGGTCTGGGCGATGTGGAACGCCTCGGCGATCATCCGCGGGATGTCCTCCCCGTGGGAGACCAGGAAGTTGTGCTTGGTGATCGGCATCGTGATGCCGGAGATGTCGGCCTCCTGGAAACCGTCCGTCCCGATGAGCGCGGTACCCACCTGGCCGGTGATGGCCACGATGGGGACCGAGTCCATCTGCGCGTCCGCGAGCGGGGTCACCAGGTTGGTGGCCCCGGGACCCGACGTGGCCATGCAGACACCGACCTTGCCGGTGGCCTGGGCGTACCCGGTGGCGGCGTGTCCCGCGCCCTGCTCGTGCCGGACCAGCACGTGGCGGACCTTGACCGAGTCGTAGAGCGGATCGTAGACGGGCAGGATCGCCCCGCCGGGGATGCCGAAGACGACCTCGACGCCGATCTCCTCCAACGATCTCACGACCGCCTGGGCGCCCGTCATCCTCTCGGGGGCCGCGGGTCGGGCCTTCTGCTCTGCACCCGGACGCGGTCCGGGCTGTGCCGTTGGTGCGCTCACTTCAACTGTCCTTCATGCTGGTCGTGGAGCTGTCAATCGTCGCCTTCAGGGGCCCGGTGGGACCGCTGGAACCCGGCAACAAAAAACCCCCGACGGCCACGGGGGCCGGCGAGGGTGCGCGTCGACGGAAAGCCAGGTGACGGCTCAGGCGTCGACGCGCCGGCCGAGTACTAGACCGTTCCAGGTGTTCACGGGGCCAGCGTAGGTCGCGCCCGGTGGGATCGTCAACTCGTGGAACGTCCATCCCACATAGTGGACCGTGAGACACTGGGACGACCATGAGCGCCCCATTCACAGCCCCCCTCCCGGAGTCGACGCCCAAGGACCGCGCACTCTTCCGGGTCAATCCCATGTCCTATCTCGTGATCGGGATCGTCGTGATGGCGATCCTCTGGCCCGTCACCGCCTATCCCGCCACCCTCGGATGGCTCGTCCTGCTGCCGATCGGTTTCGGGTGGTGGGTCGCCCGGACCAACACGCGACTCGACGAGGACGGCGTCCACCTGACCACGTGGCGGACCCGGAGGTCCGTGCCGTGGGTGGAGGTGAAGGGCGTGATGTTCCCCAAGAACGGGTTCGCCCGGCTGATCACCACCTCGGAGGACTCATACCCGATGGGCGGGGTCTCCTTCCACGACCTCCCCCGGCTCTCCGAGGCCAGCCGCGGGCGCATCCGCGACCCCTACGACGCCTCCTGACCGACCGCCACCCGACCTCCGGCCGGCCGGCACCCGCTCGGCGACCGCCTGGCGGCGCATCCCCATCCGCTCGTAGGCCAGGGTGACCGCGATACCCAGCACGATCCCGGCCACCGCCCAGCCGGACAGGACCCAGACCGCGTGCCCGAGCCCCGCCTCCCAGCTCGAGTCGAAGAACATGATCGAGCGCAGCCCGAGGTACGCCTGGTGCATCGGCTGGAAGGACCCGATCGTCACGAACACCGGGGGAAGCATCTGGGTCGGGGTGGCGCCTCCCGAGGTGGGGATCCCCAGCACCACGAACAGCACGAGGTTCACCAGGAGACCGGCGTTCCCGATGGCCGCGATGATCGTGTGCGCGCACACCCCGACCGCGACGATCACCAGGTTCGAGAACCAGAACATGTCCCACGGGTCGTAGCCCGTGAGCCCGACGATGTCGGCGACGAGAAGGGTCAGCCCGGACACCAGCGGAGCGGTCACCGCGGTCACCACCCACTTGCGCACCAGCGTCTGGAGCCGCCCGAACGGCGCCACGTGCACGTTGAGGGCGAGGGGTCCGATCTCCAGGGGGATGAACCCGAGCCGGGCGTCCAGGAGCGCGGAGATGATCATCGCCCCGGTGAAGCCGGCGAGCACGACGATCAGCGCGTAGAACATCGGGAGTGAGGCGTTGGACACCCCGTCCGGGAGCGGGTTCCACGCCACGACGTCGACCCGCACGGGATCCCCGAGCGCCAGGGCCGCCGCCGCACCGACCGTCCTGCCCTCGGCCTCGGCGAGCAGCCGTGAGTCGGACAGGATCGTGCTCCCCATCCGATCGTGGAACGAGGTCCGTATCGCCTCGGCCATGGTCTGCATGACCTGACCCGAGACGATCGACACCCGCGGCGAGTACTCGAGGGTGATCCGGGCAGGGGCCGGAGGTTCCCCGCGGTCCCCCCCCTCGGTGGCTGCGGCCTCCACGAGCTCGACCACCCGCTGGCTGAGGTCGGGGGGCATCCGCACCGCGCCGAAGTAGGACCCGTCGCGGAGTCCCTCCTCGGCCGCGGCGGCGTCCACCACGTGCAGTCGGATCCGCGTCCAGTCGTTGTTCTGGAGCAGCCCCGCCGTGATCTGCGTGCCCACGTCGAGCTGCCGTGGGCCGATCGGCGTCTCGAGTGACGCGCCCCGGTCCTCGTCCACCACGGCGACCGGGATGTGGCGGGCATGGGACTGGGGATCCGCGGTCCCGCCCAGGTACATGAACGCCAGGAGGAAGAACAGGCCGCACACGAGGACGACCGCCCCGGCCGAGTGCGAGGCGAACTCCCGGAAGCCTCCCGTGTGTCCGGAATCGACCGGTCGCCGCGATGCCGGGTCTGTCATGTGCAACCTCGCTCCACTGGGCCGGGCGGCCCACCGTGACGAGGGTAGCGCCACGGCGGGGCGTATCGTGGGGAGGTCACGGCGTCGTCGACCCCGGTCCGCCGCCATCCCCGCCACGTCGGATCGAGGTCCCATGCCGCCCCTGAGGTCACGCACCAGCACCGCCGGACGCAACGCCGCGGGGGCCCGCGCCCTCTGGCGTGCGACCGGCATGACCGACTCGGACTTCGGCAAGCCGATCATCGCGATCGCCAACTCGTACACCCAGTTCGTCCCCGGTCACGTGCACCTCAAGAACGTCGGCGAGATCGTCGCCGAGCAGATCGCCGCGGCCGGCGGCGTGGCCCGCGAGTTCCACACCATCGCGGTGGACGACGGGATCGCGATGGGCCATGCCGGCATGCTCTACTCGCTGCCGAGCCGCGAGATCATCGCCGACTCGGTCGAGTACATGGTCAACGCCCACACCGCGGACGCGCTGGTGTGCATCTCCAACTGCGAC
>DIAZ01000172.1:6143-9614 GCA_002415925.1 Dietzia sp. UBA5065
CGACAAGATCACCCCGGGCATGCTCAACGCCGCCATGCGCCTGAACATCCCGACCGTGTTCGTCTCCGGCGGCCCCATGGAGTCCGGCTTCTCCGTGGTGGTCGACGGCGTGGTCAAGGCGGGGTCCGACCTCATCACCGCGATCTCCGCCTCTGCCAACTCCGCGATCGACGACAAGGGATTGGACGAGATCGAGCGGTCCGCCTGCCCGACCTGCGGCTCCTGCTCCGGCATGTTCACGGCCAACTCCATGAACTGCCTCACCGAGGCCCTGGGCCTGTCGCTGCCGGGCAACGGCTCGACCCTGGCCACCCACAGCGCCCGCCGCGAGCTGTTCGCCGAGGCCGGCCGCGTGATCGTGGACCTGTGCACCCGCTACTACCGGGACGGGGACGAGTCGATCCTGCCCCGGTCGGTGGCCGGCAAGGAGGCCTTCACCAACGCCATGACCCTCGACGTGGCGATGGGCGGCTCCACCAACACCGTGCTGCACATCCTCGCCGCCGCCCGGGAGGGCGAGGTGGACTTCGATCTCCACGACATCGAGCGGATCTCCCGCCGCGTGCCGTGCCTGGCCAAGGTCGCGCCGAACTCGGACTACTACATGGAGCACGTCCACCGGGCCGGCGGGATCCCGGCGATCCTGGGCGAGCTGTACCGCGGCGGCCTGCTGGAGACGGACGTCCGCTCGGTCCACTCGCCGTCGCTCGAGCAGTACATCGCCGACTGGGACATCCGCAGCGGCACGGCCACGGAGAAGGCGATCGAGCTGTTCCACGCGGCCCCGGGCGGGGTGCGCACGATCGAGCCGTTCTCCACGGACAACCGGTGGGAGTCGCTCGACACCGACGCAGTGAACGGCTGCATCCACTCCGTCGAGCATCCGGCGACCGCCGAGGGCGGGCTCGCGGTGCTCCGCGGCAACATCGCCCCCGACGGATCGGTGTTCAAGACCGCCGGCGTCTCGGAGGAGAACTTCCACTTCTCCGGCCCGGCCCGCGTGGTCGAGTCCCAGGAGGAGGCCGTGTCGGTGATCCTCGACAAGACCCTGCAGGCGGGCGAGGTCCTGGTGGTGCTCTACGAGGGCCCCGCCGGCGGTCCGGGCATGCAGGAGATGCTGCACCCCACCGCGTTCATCAAGGGCGCGGGCCTCGGCGCCAAGTGCGCGCTCATCACCGACGGCCGCTTCTCCGGCGGCTCCTCGGGCCTGTCCATCGGCCACATCGCGCCCGAGGCCGCCGCCGGCGGCCCCATCGGTCTGATCCGGGACGGCGACGTGGTGACGATCGACGTCACCACGCGGTCCATCTCGGTGGATGTCGACGACGACGAGTTGGCGCGTCGCCGGGCCGAGAAGGGCGCCCTCCCGTGGCGCCCCGAGCACAGGGACCGGAAGGTCTCGGTCGCCCTGCGGGCCTACGCCTCGATGGCGTCCTCGGCGGACAAGGGCGCCGTCCGCATCCTGCCCGACTGAGACCCTGCCCGGGCCCTCAGCCCGCGGTGACCGGGGCGCTGTCGGCGGTCGACACCAACGGGTTGGTCCCGTTGAAGAAGTACCAGACCAGTCCGGCGGCGACCGCGGCGATCACCAGCCAGACGACCCCGCTGAAACGGGGTCGGTGGGACCAGCGCCACCGGCGGTCGGCGGACCAACGACCCGGCCCCGCGAAGAGCAGCGCCGCGAGGGCGGCGGCGTACAGGATCGACGTCTCGAGGCCGCGCGTGGTGTCCCCGAGCAGCGGTACGGCCTCGGCACCGGTCAACCGGATCGCGATGCCCACACCCACCAGCGCGAGCAGTCCGGCCGCGGCGACGGGCGTGGCCAGCCCCACGACGAGCATCACCCCCGCGACCAGTTCGACGGCGCCGCCGGTGATCGCGAGGATCCGGGCCTGCTCGAAGCCCGACGCGGTGAGGATCTCGGTGAGACCGTCGATCCCGGGGCCGCCGAACAGCCCGAAGAGCTTCTGGAGTCCGCGCATCGCCAGCAGGACGCCGACGGCGACCCGCAGCAGGAGGAGGCCGAGGTCGGTCGTGCCGCGTCGGGAGATCTCGTCCCCGGGTGCGGGTGCGACGGTGGTCGAGGTGTCGCCGAACGGGAGCGGGGTGGACGCGTCGTAGCCTCCGGACTCGACGAACGGCGTGTAGTCCGCGCGACCGGCGGAGGGGAACGCCGTGGTGGCGGAGTCCGTCTTCCCCGCGCCCGCCCCGGAGCCCGTCGCCTCGGGGACGTCGAGCGGGTAGTCCACGTCGTGGATGATCTCGGTTCGGGCGTCGTCTCCGGGCGTTGAGGAAGTCACGCACCGACCATAGGCCGATCTGCGGGTGTCCGCATCGAGGACACGGCGCACCGTACTCTGGTCGGCATGAGATCGCTCGCACTCCTGCTGGTCATGGCCCTCGCCGCGACCGGCTGCGCGAGGTTCGACGATCGCCTCGACGACCCCTTCACCCCAGCACCGGGCCCGGGCATGGGCGCCGCCCCGCCGTCCACCCCACCCGGCAGCCCTCCGCCGTCCCCGACGCCGCGCTCCGGTCAGCCGGAGCCCACCCCGGAGTCCGGGCCGTGCGTCGACCCGGACCCGGCCGTCATCGCGACCTGCCTCGACCCCGCCGTCGCGGTCGCGGGGGTGGGACAGCGCGCGCTGGTCGCGCAGTCCTCGGGTCGGGTCACGATCGTCTCGGTCGACGCGCAGCCCGAGGAGTTCGGGCGCGTCGACGTCCGGGGTGGCCGGGTGGCCGCCGTCGCGCCGTCCCCCGACTTCGCCCAGGACCGGCTGGTGTACCTCCTCGTCGTCGGAGACGGCCCCTCCAGGGTCGACCGCCTCGCGCGCGGGGACGCCCCGCGGACCGTGACCGAGCTCGCGCCCGCGGACAGCGGCGGAATGGCGTTCGTCGACGGGGTCCTCACCGTGGGGGTCGGACCCGAGCTGGTGAGGTTCCCCGGGTTCACCGGGATCGGGCGCGCGACGGAGCCCGAGGTGGTGGCCAGGAACCTGGGCGGGATCCGGGCCCTGTGCACGCACGAACGGGACCTCTACCTCTCGGCCGTCACCGACCGGGGCGCGGTGGTCCGGACAGCGGATCGGGTCGTCTGGACCTGGCCCGACCAGCGCGACGCCGGCGGGTGCGCGGCCACCGCGGATTCCCTCGCCCTCGCCCTCCCCGACGCGGAACGCGCCGACGTCCTGCCTCTCGCGGGCGGGGCGGCGCGTGGGCAGCCGACGCAGCTCGCGCAGGGCCGTTACGGACGACTCACCGGGCTCGCGGTGATCGGGGAGGGACTGCTGCTCGCCGGCACCACCAACAAGCTGGGCGGTTCGCCCGTGCCGACCGACGACCGCGCGGTCCTGCTTCCCGAGTCCGGCGGCGGCGCAGACGCCCGCGTCTGACCGGTCGCGCTCCCCGCACTTTCTCGCTATTCGAACTCTTGCGCTACCGCCGGGGCGGCGGTAGACTCGTACACACATT
>DIAZ01000089.1 GCA_002415925.1 Dietzia sp. UBA5065
GGGTGGTCCTCGAGCGCCGGGACCACGCCCAGCACCACGTTGGAGGTGGGGCAGACGTCCAGGCAGATCCCGCGCTCGGCGAGCAGCTCCACCACCCGCGGGTCCTCCACGGCGCGGACGCCGTGCTGGATGCGGTCCACGCCCAGTTCGATGGCGGACCGCACCTCCTCCGGGCCGGCCAGCTCGCCGGCGTGGGGCACCACCCCGAGTCCGGCGTCGCGGGCGATCCCGAACGCCTCCGCTGCCGCGGCGACCGGGCTGCCCCGCTCGTCGGCCACCAGGCCCACCGCCACCACGCCGCGGTCGGCGAAGCGCGCGGCCAGACGGGCGGCGGCGAGCGCGTGCTCGGGGCCGGCGCCGCGGTCGATGCTCACTATGGCCCCGGTCCACACCCCGTGACGTCGCCCGGCCGCGACGGCGGCCGGGAGGATGAACTCCAGCGCGGCCTCGGCGGAGTCGAAGGCGGCCGCCTTCTCGGGGATGGAGGCGTACTCCAGCGCCACGACGCCCTGCGCGGCGGCGTCGGCCACGACCTCGTCGAGCAGCCGCTCGACCCGCTCCGGGGTGCGCAGCAGCCCGATGAGCAGTCCGTACGCGTCGAGGAACGCGGTGAAGTCCGCGTACTCCACGAGCGGGGGCACCTCAATGCGGTCCTCCGCGCAGAACTCCCGCAGCGTCGACTCGCGCATCGCCGCCTCGAGGTGCACGTGGAGGTGCGCCTTGGGCAGCCCGGCGTAGCGGCCGGCCGGGTCGGGACGTCCGGTGGTCGCCCGCGCGCTCACGCCTTCGGTTCGACGTCGCGGGCCTGGTTGGCCACGTGCTGGAGGGTCATCGGATCGGAACCGTCCCAACATGAGACGTTCCTGGCCCGGGGCAGGTCGTCCCGGTGGAAGACCGGGTTGTGGCCCTTGGCCTTCTGCTGCAGATAGTGCTGCAGAAGGGCCACCGCGAGACCGCCGAGCGGGATGATCGCGATGAGGTTGATGGTGGCCATGACGCCCATGAACAGGTCGGCCAGGTTCCAGATGAGGTCGACCGAGCCCAGGCTCCCGCCCAGGACCGCGAGGATCACGAGGAGCCGGAACGTCAGGAGCGACGCGGGGTTCCCGCGCAGGAAGGTGATGTTGGCCTCGCCGTAGTACGAGTTGCCCAGGATGGAGGAGAACGCGAGGAAGAAGATCACCACCGTGAGGAAGGGCACGCCCCAGTCGCCGACCGAGGCCGCCAGCGAGTTCTGGGTGAGGGTGATGCCCTCGCGATCACCGCCGAACTCCGGGTTGGCGAGCAGGATGATGAACGCGGTGGCCGAACACACGACGATCGTGTCGAAGTAGACCCCGAGGGCCTGGACCAGGCCCTGCTTGACGGGGTGGGAGACGGACGCGGTGGCGGCGGCGTTGGGGACCGAGCCCATGCCGGCCTCGTTGGAGAACAGCCCGCGGCGCATGCCCTGCATGATGGCCGCTCCGACGGCGGCCCCCGCCACCTCGCGGAAGCCGAGCGCGTGGCCGACGATGAGGGAGATCATCCCCGGGACCTCGGAGATGTTCAGCGCCACCACCACGAGGGCGACGATGATGTACGCCACCGCCATCACGGGGACGATGATCTCGGTGACCGCCGACAGGCGACGGATGCCACCGAAGATCACGACCCCCACGACGAGGGCGAGCACGAGTCCGATGATCAGGCCGGGAGCGAAGCCCTCGAGCGAGAACTGGTTGCGGACGGACTGGGCGATGGAGTTGGCCTGGACCGCGTTGAACACGAACCCGTAGGTGACCGTGATGATGACGGCGAACAGCACGGCCACCGGCTTCCAGCCCAACCCGTCACGGATGTAGTAGGCGGGCCCGCCCACGTAGGAGTCCCTGCCCTTGACCTTGTAGAGCTGCGCGAGCGTGGACTCGATGAAGGCGGTGGCGCCGCCGATGATCGCCAGCAACCACATCCAGAACACCGCGCCCGGCCCGCCGACGGTGATCGCGATGGCCACGCCCGCGACGTTGCCCGTGCCCACGCGGGACGCCGCCGAGATGGTGAACGCCCGGAAGGCGGAGATGCCCTTCTTGTCCTCCTCGATATCCGAGGGCTTCTCGACGATCGTCTTGAGCATCTCCGGGAACATCCTGATCTGGACGATCAGGGTGGTGACGGAGAAGTAGAGACCGGCGCCCACGAGTAGCGCGATGACCCCATACCAGTAGACGTCGTTGACGGAGACGATGAAATCGGTGACGGCGCTCACACTGTGACCGTAGCGGACGGGCGGGCCCGACGCCGGGCGACCTACCCTTGGAGGCGTGAACGATTTCGCGCCCACCGCCCCCGACGTCGCCCTGCTCTTCGAGGGCGGAGGGATGCGCGCGGTGCACACGGCCGGCGTGGTGGAGACCCTGATCGACGCGGGGATCCACACCGGACTGGCGGCGGGGATCTCCGCCGGCGCCTCCCACCTCGCCAACTACGTCTCGCGCGACAGCGTCCGGGCCCGCAAGAGCTTCGTCGAACTCGCGGCGGACCCCAACTTCGGTGACTGGCGCAGCTTCGCCCGCGGGAAGGGATTGTTCAACGCGGAGTACATCTACGAACAGACCGGGCTCCCCGACCAGGTGCTGCCGTACGACTTCCAGACCTACGCCGCGAGTGGCACGCAGGCCAGGATCGGGACGTTCCGGTGCTCGGACGGCGCCACGGTCTACTGGACCGAGGAGGACTCCTCGACGATGTCCGATCTGATGCGGATGGTGAGGTCGTCGTCGACGATGCCGGTGTGGATGCCGCCGGTGCTGATCGACGGCGAGTACTACGTGGACGGGGCCCTGGGGCGTGACGGCGGGATCCCGCTGTCGGCGGCCCGGGACGCCGGATACGAGAGGTTTCTGGTGGTGCTGACGCAGCCCCGGGGGTATCGGAAGATCCCCCCGCGGCGCCTCACGCCGTTCTACCGCTCCTATTTCCGGCGGTTCCCGGCGGTGGGGGAGGCCCTGCAGCACCGCTGGGCCCTCTACAACGAGACCCTCGACGAGATCGAGGCCCTGGAGGAGTCGGGGGATGCGGTGGTGTTCCGTCCGGAGCGGGTGATGATCCGCAGCTACGAGCGCCGGGTGGACCGCCTGGCCGAGGCCTATGTGCTGGGCAGGGAGCAGGCGCGGCGGGAGGTCGACACCTGGCTCGACTTCTGCGGGATGTGAGATGCCCCGGTGGCGAACCACCGGGGCATCCGACCGGCTGTCAGGAGCCGAAGAGCTCCGCGCCCCCGCCGAGGGTCTTGAGGATGTAGGCCGGCAGGCCGAGCAGGCCGTCGACGGCCGCCGAGCCGACGTTCGGGACGAGGTCGGCGGAGCCGGCGGAGAGGCCGTACCAGAAGTCAGAGATCATGGTGAGTCCTTTCGTGTCGGGGCCCGTCGGAGTGGGCCACACCCCGAACGCTAAGGCTCCCACCGGAAGTGCGCCACCTCCCGAACGCGTCCGAGCGGGTCGCTCAGGGAACCGTGAGCCTCATGCGCAGGAGGGTTCCGTCTCGGTGAGGAAACGCCTAAACCCGTGTCGGAGCGTCTGCAGGCCCAACCGGTGGGTCCACCACAACCGCTCCAAGAGGAGTCAGTAGTTATGGGTAGCATCGCGGAACTCGCCGGCTCGTCGATGGAAGCGGCCGGCAGCCTGGTCCAGGACACGGGGTCGACGATCGTCGACACGCTCAGTTTCCTCCCGTTCCATGTCGTCCAGGTGGTCTGGCAGCTCGTGTTCGGGGTCGCCGGGGATCTGGGCTCGTCGATGCCGGTCTGAGTCGCCCGGACGAACCGCCAACGGCCGCCTCCCCCTCCGGGGAGGCGGCCGTCGGCGTCGGTCCGGGCGAGACCGCCCCTGTTAGACAGACCGGTCTGTTCTGACCTATTCTCGCCAGCATGACCGATATCGCAGCCGCCCCTCGTCCCGCCCGTCCCGCGCGCGCGGCCAAGCCGCAGGGGCAGTGGAAGATCGACGGCAAGCTCGCGCTGAACCACAACGAGGAGTTCAAGCTCTCCGACGACGCGCTCAACGTGCGCCAGCGGATCCTCGACACCTACTCCAAGGAGGGGTTCGCCTCCATCCCGCCCGACGACCTCTCGGGCCGGATGCGCTGGTGGGGCCTGTACACCCAGCGCAAGCAGGGGTTGGACGGCTCGCGGACCTCCAAGCTCGAGGCCGACGAGTTGCAGGACGAGTACTTCATGATGCGCGTGCGCACCGACGGCGGGGCGGTCACCACCGACCAGCTCCGCGTCCTCGCCGGCATCTCGACCGACTTCGCCCGGGGGACCGCGGACATCTCCGACCGGCAGAACATCCAGTACCACTGGATCGCGATCGAGGACGTGCCCGAGGTCTGGCGTCGTCTCGAGGAGTCGGGGATCGACACGGTGGAGGCCTGCGGCGACTGTCCCCGGGTGATCCTCGGCAGCCCGGTGGCCGGCGTGGCCCGGTCGGAGATCCTCGACCCGACCCCGGTGATCGAGGAGATCAAGGCCAAATACATCGGCACGCCGGAGTTCTCCAACCTGCCGCGCAAGTTCAAGTCCGCCATCACCGGGCACCCCAGCCTGGACGTGGTGCACGAGATCAACGACATCTCGCTGGTCGGCGTCGAGCACCCCGAGCTCGGCCCGGGCTACGACCTCTGGGTGGGCGGCGGCCTGTCCACCAACCCGCAGTTGGCCACCCGCATTGGCGTGTTCGTCCGCCAGTCCGAGGCCTCCGAGGTGTGGGCCGCGGTCATCGGCATCTTCCGCGACTACGGCTACCGCCGGATGCGGACCCGCGCGCGGCTCAAGTTCCTCATCAAGGACTGGGGCGCGGAGAAGTTCCGCCAGGTCCTCCAGGACGAGTACCTGGGCCGGGAGCTCCCGGACGGCCCCGCGCCCGAGCGGGGCGTGGGGTCGGCCGATCACGTGGGCGTCTACGAGCAGAAGGACGGCCGCTACTACGTGGGAGCCGCGCCGACCGTGGGTCGCGTGGGCGGCGAGAAGCTGGCGCGGGTCGCCGACCTGGCGGAGGCCGCGGGCTCCCGCCGGGTCCGGTTCACCCCGCACCAGAAGCTCATCGTCCTGGACGTGGAGCCGGGGAAGGTCGACCAGCTGGTCGACGGGCTGGCCGCGATCGGGCTGCACGCCCGGCCCAGCTCGTTCCGCCGCGCCACCATGGCGTGCACCGGCATCGAGTTCTGCAAGCTCGCGTTTGTGGACACCAAGGACACCGCCACCGCGCTGATCGGCGAGCTCGAGCGGCGCTTCGCCGACGACGCCCCGCTGCGCACGCCGCTGTCCATCCACCTCAACGGCTGCCCCAACAGCTGTGCCCGCATCCAGACCGCGGACATCGGCCTCAAGGGTCAGCTGCTCGACGGCGACACCCCGGGCTTCCAGGTCCACCTGGGCGGCGGGCTGGCCTCGCAGGACCAGGAGTCCGGCGGCCTGGGACGCACGGTCCGCGGGCTGCGCGTGCCGTCCACCGAGCTCCCCGACTACGTGGAGCGGGTGATCCGCACGTACGTGGAGACCGGTGAGAACGGCGAGACCTTTGCCGAGTGGGCGCACAGGGTGGACGAGGAGGTCCTGGTATGACCGCGGTCGGACTGGAACTCCTGCCCCGCAGCACGGTCCTCACCCCCGGACCAGGCCGGCGCCGGACCGCCGAGGAGCTCGAGGCGATCGCCCACGACGCGGCCCGCCGCTTCGACGACCGCGGCCTCTACGGCCACCACGGGGAGATCGACCCCGGCGAGGTCCTGGCCTGGGCCGGGGAGACCTTCGGGGACTCCCTGGCAGTGGCCTGCTCCATGGCCAACACGGTGGTCCCGGAGATGACCGCGCGGTACGCCCCCGGCGTGGACGTGCTGTTCCTCGACACCGGCTACCACTTCTCCGAGACGGTCGGCGTCCGCGACGCGCTCGCGTCGACGCCCGGGCTCACCGTGGTGGACGTGGGCAGCCCGGCCAGCCGCTCCCAGCACGAGGCCGCGCTCGGCCCGCGCCCGTTCGAGACCGACCCCGAGCTCTGCTGCCGACTGCGCAAGGTGGAGCCGCTCGACGCCGCGCTCTCCGGGTACGAGGCGTGGATCACCGGCCTGCGCCGGGTCGACACCGACCACCGCGCCGGCGCCGCGATCGTCGAGTGGGACGCCAAGCACTCCATGATCAAGATCAACCCGCTGGTGGCCTGGACCCTGGACCGGGTCCACGCGTACGCCGCCGAGCACGGCTGCCTGCTCAACCCGCTGCTGGACGACGGCTTCCCGTCGATCGGCTGCGAGCCGTGCACCCGGCGCGTGGAGGCCGGGGCGGATCCGCGCTCCGGTCGCTGGGCGGGGTCGTCCAAGACCGAGTGCGGCATCCACCTGTGACAGCCGCCCTCGCCGCCCCGACGCTGGACGGCCTCCCGCTGACCGTGGGCCTGGCCGGCCGCGAGGTGCTGGTCGTGGGCGCCGGGCCCGTCTCGGCCCGCCGGGCGGGGACCTTCCTCGACGCCGGCGCCACGGTCCGGGTGGTGGCCCCCCGTGTCGACCCGGCGATGGCCGACCTCGCCGCGCGGGCGGGTGACCGGCTCGTCGTCGTCGCCCGGCACTTCACCCCCGCCGACCTGGACACGCCCTGGATGGTGCACGTCGCCACCGGCGACCCCGTCGTGGACACCCGGGTGGCCGCGCTGTGCGAGCAGCGCCGGATCTGGTGCGTGACCGCCGGCGACGCCGCGCTCGGATCGGCCCGGGTCCCCGCGCGCACGGCGGTCGCGACGCCGGCCGGGCTCGTGCGCATCGCCGTGGACTCCGGCGATCCACGCCGCTCCGTGCGGGTCGGCCGGCACGTCGCGCGCTCCCTGGCCACCGCGCCCGCGGGCCTGCGCGCGCGGCGCCGCCCGGATGCCGGCTGGGTGGCCCTGGTGGGCGGCCGCGGCGACGACGGCGACCTCCTCACCGTGCGAGCCCGGCGCCTCGTCCACGCCGCGGACGTGCTGGTGGTGGACGGCGCGCCCGATCCGGGGCTCCTGGCCGAGCTCGACGACGACGTCGAGGTGCTCGAGGTCGGGACGGACCTGCCCGCCGATCGGGTCGTGCGCCTGGTGGCCGCCCGGTTCGCCTCCGGTCACGGCGTGGTGCGGATCGCCGGGGCGGCGGATCTGGCCGCCGAGTCCCGTCACCTCGACGGCGTGGGGGTGCGCTTCGAGGTGATCCCCGGCGTGATCGAGGGCGGCGCCTGACTCACCCCCAGGCCCGGGTGAGGGCCTCGCCGATCCCGTCGCGGACCGCGCGCCGGACCTCGTCGATGGACGGCGCCGCCCCGGGCCCCTCCCACAGGATGGGCGGGCCGGCGGCCACCGCCGGGTGACGCGGCGGCGTCCTGGCGTGCTCCCGCCCGTGGTAGACGATGCCCACCGGCAGGACCGCCACCCGTCCGCCCTTCTCGCGGACCCCGCGGACCATCTGGCCCACGCCCTTCTTCACCGACTCGAGCCGGAGCGTGCGCAGGTCGTCCGCCGAGGAGTTGGTGCCCTCCACGAACGTCAGCACCACGCCCCCGGAGAGCAGCCGGTCCACGCACACGCCGATGAGCCGGGCCGCCGCCGCGTCGTGCACCTCGCGGGCCGTGCCCTCGTAGTTCTTGGCCCGGAACACCGGGACCGTCCCCGTGTACTCGAACACCGGGCGGAGCGGGCCGCGGAAGAGGGGGTCCTTGGTCAGGCCGGTGCCGCCGGCGAGGAACCGCACCCGCTTGTCGAACACCCCCGAGGAGAGCACGAACGGGTCGTGCTTGGACGGATGGTTGGCGGCCACGATGATGCCCACCCCGGCGTCGTGGAGGCGGTGCAGCTCGGCCACGGTCTGTGGATCGATCCTCAGCTCGGGGGCGTACAGCGCGCCGACAAACGCGAGCAGGGGGTGGGTGAACCCGTCGCGGCGGCGGCCCGGCCCGTAGAAGTCGTAGACGGCCTCGTAGTTGCTCACGGTCACCTCTGGCCGCGCCGGACCCCGCCTGCCGCCTGCGTTCATCCCCCCAGTCTCGCCGAGCGGCGGCGGTGATGCACCCGGATTGCGGCATGCTCGGGGCATGACGACGAGCGGGACCGCGGCGAGCTCCGCGACCACCGGGCCGACGGGGCGGCGGCCCCGCCTCCTCCTGGTGGCGCACGGGACCAGGTCCTCCGCGGGCCGCCGGGAGCTCGGGCGGCTCCTGCTGGAGGTGCGCAAGCGGCTCGACGGGGTGGTGTGCCGGCTCGCCTGGGTGGACGTGCAGTCTCCGGGCCCGGACCGGATCCTCGCCGACGGTGCGCCGACCGTCGTGGTCCCCGCCTTCCTCGCCCGCGGG
>DIAZ01000004.1:0-1133 GCA_002415925.1 Dietzia sp. UBA5065
CAGCTCGCCGGCCCGGTGGTGCTGGCCCGCATCATCGGCCTGCGCCCGTACACGCCCGAGGATGTCGAACGCCTCGTCGACGACTTCCTGCGCGGCCGTCAGCCGAAGAGCCAACCATGAACGGGAACGCTACATCTGTCGAGGTCGGCGCGATTGTGCTCACCGGCGGCCGCGCGAGCCGGCTGGGCGGCGTGGACAAAGCCCGGCTCCCTGTGGCCGGACAGCCGATGGTCGAGACAGTCCTGCGCGCCGCGCGGGCGGTCGCGGGCCCGGTCGTCACGGTTGGTCCGGGCGGCGACACCCGCGAGGAGCCACCGCATTCCGGGCCCGTGGCGGGGATCGCGGCGGGGTTGCCGTTGCTGCCGGGTGAGGTCGACGTCGTCGTCGTCGTGGCCTGTGACCTGCCCGGACTCGACGCCGAAACCCTGGCCGCGCTCGTAGATTCCGTGCGCACCGCGCGCGCCGAATCCGCACCCAGCACGTTCTCGGCCGCGCTGGGCGTCGACGCAACCGGCCACGACCAGTACCTCCTGGCCGCGTGGGACCGCCGCGCCCTCGCCGCGCGACTGGACGCCCTGGAGCGGTCCGGCGGCGTGGGCGGGCGACCTGTCAGAGCGCTGTACGACGACGACAACAACGACACCGCCGACTACGACGACATCGCCGGCGCCTTTCTCCGCGTGTATGTGGGCGATCACGCCCTCGACGTGGACACCTGGTCCGACCTCGCCGCACGCGGTCCGGTGGCGCTCGCGCACGTCGGCCCGGTTCTGGCCGCAGGACTGGAGACCGTACCGGCGACGGAGCACGCACCCTTCGACGCGGTGGGTTCGGTACTCGCGGCACCGCTCGTCGCAGCGGAGGCGATGCCGCGCGGACGGGTATCGGCGATGGACGGCTACGCGCTCGCCGGATCCGGACCATGGCGGCTGACCGGGGCGGCACGGCGCGCGGGGGACGAATCCGCGGCGAGCCTGGAGCCCGGCTGCGCCGCACCGATCGCGACCGGCGCACTGGCACCAACTGGCACCGACCGCGTTCTGCGGCACGAACTGGTCAAGGTCTTAGGCTCCGCCAGCCCCGCTGCTGACACCTCCCCCTCCCCCGGTGCCGCTCCCGGTGCTGCTTCCGGC
>DIAZ01000004.1:1332-4594 GCA_002415925.1 Dietzia sp. UBA5065
GTGCTGCTTCCGGCGCCGCTCCCGCACTGGTCACGGCCCTGCCCGCGGCCGAAGGCGTGAACGACCTGCGGCCCGTCGGCGAGGACTGGCTGACCGGGCACGATCTCGCCCCGCCGGGCACGGTGCTCGACGCGGCACTGGCCTCGGCGGCGCTGTCGGCGGGGCTGACGAAGGTCTCCGTTCGCGGCCCGGTGCGGGCGACGGTCGTGACCACCGGCGACGAGGTCATGCCCGCCTCCACACCATCTCCGCTGCCGGACGGCCGGATCCGCGACACGGTGGGCCCGCTGCTCGGCGCGGTGCTCGCGCGCGCGGGCTTCGCGGCCGGTTCGCACCCTGCCGCCCACACTGCGACCATCGGGCACTACCCCGCCCGCCCCACGGATGTGGAGCACTGCCCCGACACCGAGGCGGATTTCGAATCACTCCTCCACCGACCGCGCGCGGCCGGGGACGTCCTGGTACTGGTCGGAGCCACCGGGCGCGGCGTGGCCGACCATCTGCGGCCGGCGCTCGAGCGGGCCGGGGCGCGGATCTTGATCGACGGGGTCCGGGTGCGGCCAGGCGGGTCGCAGATCGTCGCGATGCTGCCCGGCGGCGGCATCCTGCTGGGGCTGCCGGGCAATCCGCTGGCGGCGGTGTGCGCCGCCGCGACGACCGGTCGGGCCCTGGTCGACGCCCTCACAGGCCGGCAGCGGAACCCTATGCTCGTGACCGTGCCGGGCCTCGCGGGACTGGCCGCCACGGGCCGGTCGCGGATCCTTCCCGCCCGCCCCGACGGCGCCGGCGGTTGGTCTATCGCCGGACAGATTCGTACCGCCCACCTGGCCGATCTCGCCGGATCGCCATCGCTGGCACTGCTCCCGGAGGCCTACGGTGGCGATGCGCCGGTCGAGCTGGTCGACTGGATCTGACACCGCGCCCGGTGACCCCGACTCCCCTGTCCGCAGCGGCGAGCGTTATCCACTCGTCGTAGTTGTCGCACTCGATGGCCTCTTCCGGGCGATGTTCCTGATCCCACAGGACAGTCTGCTCTCCGGCAAGGGGCGCCGGGACAGGGCGATATCAACAGGCCGTCGTCGTGGGCACGATGCTGTTGCGCACCGACGAGGCTGACACCTCGCCCACCTACCTACAAGCGCTGGGAAATCCGGCCTTCACCGAGACGGTCCTCACCCGGACCACTTTAATGCGAGTCTAAAACTCGCATTTATGCGATCATGGACCGGTGAATATCTCCCGACACTCCGACCTGGCGTTACGCACCCTGATGCTCCTCGCCGTGGGCGACCGGGACGGCGACCGAATGACCGCGGGGGCGATCGCTAGTTCGGTGAACGCCTCACCCAGCCACATCGCCAAGATCGTCTCGCGACTCGTCTCCCTCGAGGTGATCGCCTCGCGCCGCGGCCGCGGGGGCGGCCTGCAGATCACCGAATCCGGTCGGCACCACTCCGTGGGGACCCTACTGCGCACCCTCGAGGGCCCCGGCGAGTCGGTCGAGTGCGAAGGCGAACAGCCCTGCCCGCTGTCCGCGAACTGCAGGCTCCGGCGCGGCTTCGCCGACGCGCGCGAGGCGTTCTTCGCCACCCTCGACCCACTTACCGTGGACGACATCGTCCACTCCCCCACCCGGCAGGTGCTCCTCACCCTGGAGCCACGTTTCACCCCGAGCGGAGACAACGATGGAAATTCGCGTCACTGACGACTGTGACGGCTACGGCCGCTGCGCAGATCTCGCCCCCGAGGTCTTCAGCGTGCCCGAGGAACCGGACTACCAGACCACGGTTCTGCGGCCGACGATCGACGAGGAGGCGGAGGAGGAACTGGCCGCCCGAGCGATCGCCGCGATCCAGCAATGCCCCAAGCGCGCACTGGTGACCGACCTTGACGTGCGCTTCTGACGATCTACATCTGTATAGAGTAAATACCCAGTCCAAGTAGGTATTCGAACTCACTCGCTCTGAATGTGTATCGCTGGATGACTGTCTGGCAGGCTCGGAATCGCGCCCCCTACACCCGTAGGGAGCAGGTCCGGAAAGGCTGCCATGACCACGTCACTGATCTCCCTCGAGTCGATCCTCGCCCACCCCCGGGAGCTCTCCCCGAACAACGCCCAGATCATCCGCGAGACGCTGCCGGTCATCGGCGCGAACATCGACAAGATCACGCCGCTGTTCTACGAGAAGATGTTCGGCGCGCACCCCGAGCTGATCCGTGACACCTTCAACCGTGGCAACCAGAAGCTGGGCGCCCAGCAGCGCGCCCTGGCTGCCTCAATCGCCACCTTCGCCACGATGCTCGTCGACGGCAAGAGCCCCGTCGACCTGCTCTCGCGCATCGGGCATAAGCACGCGAGCCTCGGCATCACCGAGGACCAGTACCAGATCGTCCACGACAACCTGTTCGCCGCGATCGTCGACGTACTCAGAGAGGCCGTCACCCCGGCGGTCGCCGAGGCCTGGGACGAGGTCTACTGGATCATGGCCGGCGTCCTTATCGGCTTCGAGAAGGAGCTCTACGCCGAGGCGCGCGTCGAGCCGGGCGACGTGTTCCGCACCGCCACGATCATTGCCCGCGAGGACGTCACGGACTCGGTCGCCGTCTTCACCCTCGGCGGGCCCGACGGCGAGGACCTGCCCGACTTCCGCGCTGGCCAGTACACCTCCGTCGGCGTGGTCCTGCCCGACGGCGCCCGCCAGCTGCGCCAGTACTCGCTGTCCACGGCTTCCGGCGACGGCACGTGGCGGATCGCCGTCCGCCGCGTGGACCCCGCCACGGGCGGCTGCCCCGCCGGCGAGGTCTCCGGCTGGCTGCACGCCACGGCGAAGGTCGGCACGACCCTGCAGGTCACGCTCCCGTTCGGCGATCTCGTGCTGGACCAGGCTGCCACCCTGTCCGATACCGCACCGGTGGTGCTGTGCTCTGCCGGAATCGGGATCACGCCGATGCTCGGAATGCTCGCCCAGCTCGCCGCGGACGAGTCCTCGCGCCGCGTACTCGTCCTGCACGCCGACCGCTCCCCCGACCAGCACGTGCTGGCCACTGAAGTCTCCGGCGAGGCCTCGCTGCTCGCCGACGCGGAGGTCCACACCTGGTACGAGGACGGGGCTGAGACAGTCACCGGTCCGGGCACGGTCCACCACGGCTACATGGACTTGTCGAAGGTTGCGCTGCCGGCCGGCGCGCACGTGTTCCTCTGCGGCTCCAGCGGATTCCTGCAGGCGGTCCGCCCGGCCCTCCTCTCAGCCGGCGTCCCGGA
>DIAZ01000004.1:4776-5901 GCA_002415925.1 Dietzia sp. UBA5065
CCATGGTCTGACGCACACTCCAAATACGGGCCGAGTTCGCCTCCCCGCTGCCCGCGACCGCGAGACTCTGACGTGAAAGGGCTGATCGTGTCCTCCAACCTCGACTCCGTGAACGCCGACCCCTCGACCCCACCTGCCCTCGATCCGAAGAAAGCGAACCTGGTTCTGGCTCTGTCCTTCACCGGATTCCTGCTGACCTTCTGGGCGTGGGCACTCATGGGCCCGCTGGGCGCCACCTACAAGGAAGAGTTGGGACTGTCGTCCTTCCAGCAGTCCCTGGTGGTGGCCCTGCCCGTGGTGGTCGGCTCACTCGGCCGAATCCCGGTGGGCGCGCTCACCGACCGTCTCGGCGGCCGCACGATGTTCCCGCTGATCGCGGCGTTGACGATCATTCCCACGCTGTTCGTCGGCTTTGTCGACAACAGTCTGACCGTCCTGCTCATCGGCGGATTCTTCCTCGGTATCGGCGGCACCTCCTTCGCGGTAGGCGTCCCCACCGTCAACTCGTGGTTCCCTCCCCACCGCCGCGGCACGGCGATCGGTATCTTCGGCGCCGGCATGGGCGGCACCGCGGTGGCGGCGTTCACCACCCTGCGCATCCGTGACGCCTTCGGCGACCAGGCGCCGTTCATCCTCGTGGCGGTCCTGCTCGCGATCTACGCGGTCGTGGCGCGGATGTTGTTTCAGAACTCCCCCAACTGGGTACCCGCTCAGGGCAACTGGGTGGTCAAGGCCGCGTCCACGCTCGCCAAGCCCGTGACCCTCAAACTGGCCTGGCTGTACGCGATGGGATTCGGCGGGTTTGTGGCGTTCTCCGTCTACCTGCCCACCTATCTGCACAACTTCTACGAGTTGGACATCGAGGACGCCGCGCTGCGCACCGCGATCTTCGTGGTGGTCGCGGTTGCGTGCCGCCCCCTCGGTGGCGCGCTCGCGGACAAGTTCGACGGCGGCTGGGTACTGGTGGCCAGCTACACCGTCACCGGGCTCATGGCCGCGGCCGCCTCCGAGAAGATGCCGCTCGTGGGTCTGGACGGCAGCTTCTACCCGGTCGGCACCGGGGTGTTTCTCCTCATGGCGGCCTCGCTGGGCGTCGCCTCCGGCGCGGTGTTCGCCCTGGTCGCC
>DIAZ01000176.1:0-8169 GCA_002415925.1 Dietzia sp. UBA5065
GGTGGGACACCTCATGCACACCGGCGAGGTCTCCGCGCACTCCCCCAGCCGGGGCCTGCGCCTGGACTCTCCCGGTGAGCCCGTCTGGGACGGCGATGCCGCCTGACCCCGGGGCGGGGCTCTAGTCTCGGGGGCATGGACATCGCACCCGGACTCCTGCCCGTCGCCGGCCTGCTCGGCACCTGGCGCGGCGACGCCGCCGGCTCCTACCCCACCATCGAGGACTTCTCCTACACCGACGAGGTGGTCTTCACCGACGTCGGCAAGCCGTTCCTGCACTACCTGCAGCGCAGCTGGGGACCCACCGGTGCGCCCATGCACACCGAGACCGGGTACCTGCGGCTCCCTGCTCCCGGCACCGCCGAGTTCGTCCTGGCCCAGCCGATGGGCCAGACCGAGCTGTGCGAGGGCACCGTGACGGTCGAGGGCCACGTCGTGGTGCTCCAGATGGAGTCGCGCGTGCTCAACAGCGCCACGGCCAAACACGTCGTGTCCACCCGCCGGCGCTACGAGCTCGCCGGGGACCGGCTCGTCACGACCTTCGCCATGGCCGCCGTGGGCCGGCCGATGACCCACCACCTCCGTTCGGAGCTCCGGCGGGTGTGACACCGGCCGGACGTGGGGCGGGTGCCCGGCCTCACCGGGCGGCGCCGCCGCGGAGGACGAGCCGGGAGAGCGAGTCGAGCGCGAAGCCCAGGACGCCGATCACGAGGATCACCGCCATCACCTGGTCGTAGGCGAGCTGGTCACGCGCGTTGAGGATCTGATACCCCAGACCCGAACGGACCCCGAGCATCTCGGCGGGAACGAGCACGATCCACGCCGTCCCCAGCGCGAGCCGGATACCCCCGAGGATGGCCGGCCGGACCGCCGGGATCACCACCCGGGTCAGTCGTTCCCCTCCGCTGGCTCCCATCGTGCGCGCCACGTCGAGGTAACCGGGGTCCATCGCGTGGACCCCGGCCGAGGTCGAAAGCATGATCGGCCACACCGCGGCGGCGGCCACCAGGAAGATCACGGGCTCGTTGCCGATCCCGAACACGGCCACCGCGACGGGGGCCCAGGAGAGCGGCGAGATCATCCTGAGAAACTGCACCAGAGGCCCCGCCACCGCCTCCGCCCGGCGCCGCAGCCCCAGCCAGAGCCCCAGCGGGACGCCGAGGAGCGCGGCCAGCGCGAGCCCGGCCACCAGCCGGTACAGACTCACCGCGGCATCGGTGAGCAGCACACCCCGGTCGAGGAGGGCCCCGAACCCGGACCACGTCTCGGCGGGCGACATCCCGCCGATCACCGGGTCGTCGGTGATCAGCCCCGAGGTGAGCAGAGTCCAGACCGCCACGCCGAGGAGCAGCCCGACCAGCCCGGCACCCCAGCGGGCGAGGGGCCCCGCGGCGGATCCGCCCGGGCCACGCCGCGTGCTCCGCGGTCCGGCGCCCGGGCGATCCACGCCGGCGCCGTGCTCGGCCGTCGGGTCCGCACCGGTCTCGGGGCTCGGGTGCGTGCGCGTCATCTAGACCAACCGTTCGTGTCGGGTGAGTGAGGCGGGCAGGCCCAGGGCGGCCGGGCCACCGTGCCGGGTGATGGCCGCGCGGACGAACCTGTCGTCCACGAGGTCGGCGTGGACCCGGGACGGGTCCAGCCCGTCGAGGAAGCGGGTCTCGCCGTCGACGACCGTCAGCCGCATCTGTCGGACCAGTTCGGAGGTGAAACTCGGGAACGGGTACGGGTGGAAGTCGATCCGTGGCCGGTCCGGGCCGCCCTGCGGATCCGGGACGGTGCCGGTCATGGCCACCTCGACGGCCTTGGGCGGTTGCGGCAGGTAGCCCCCGCCGGACAGGATCGCGGCGGCTGCCGGGCGGTCGGCGCGGATGCCGAGCTGCGCGGCCACCGCGGCGTCCACCAGGGCCTGGACCGTGTCGGGCCGGTTGTCGATCAAGTCCTGGTGCACCACGGTCACGCAGCACGCGTGATCGCGCCACACCTGGTCGAGCAGCATGTGCAGCCGACCGACGCCCCGCGCCACGGCCCCGGCGTTGAAGGGATCCGCGACGGTGAACGCCGAGATCGAGCCGGTTGCCAGCGCGGGGGTCATGTCCGACGGGCCCATGACCACGAGTTCCACGGTCCCGTCGGTCCGGCTCGGCGACCTGCGGGCGACGGGGGTGAGACCGTTCGCCCGCAGCACCCGCTGCAGGAGGATGTTGTGGATCGACCACCAACCGGGGATCGCCACCTGGGTGCCGGCGAGCTGGCCGACCTCCGAGATGTGGGGGGCGACGGTGATCGCACCGCCACCGGTGTGGTTCCAGCCCACCACCCGGACGTCCGCGCCGATCACGTGCCTCAGCTGGATGGCCGACGGCATGAGCAGGTGGATGAGGTCGACCTGACGCGTGAGGAACGCCTCCATGAGCGAGGACCACGAGCGGAACAGCACCGGCCGCCCCGCGGTCAGCCGCCGTTGCGCGTAGAAGCCGTCGCCGTGGGCCACGAGCAGCGGCGCGGCGTCCGTGATGGGCAGGTACCCGATCCTGAGCTCGTCGGTGGCCGTCCCGCGCGAGGCGGTCGCCGCGGTCACGAGCGAACCGAGCGTCGCGGCCCCGCCCAGGGCGCCGGCTCCCACGGCGAGGGCGCCGCCGGCGCGCAGGAGCGAGCGGCGGTCGAGGGTGTGACCCCGGGTCGCGGATTCCTCTGTCACGGCGCGGACGTCAGGCGACCCGGTAGGCGGCGAGGATGCTCGCGCGCAGCTCCGGCTCGGGGTCCGTGGAGCCGTGGGACGGGTTGACCCACTGGTCCTGCACCCGGCCCGTGGAGCCGAGGAGGGCGATCCGCGAGCCGACGACGAGGGCCTCGTCGACGTCGTGCGTGACCATCACCGTGGTGACGCCGAGGTCGGCGGTGACGCCGACCAGCCACCGCTGCGACTCCGCCCGGGTGACCGGGTCGAGGGCGCTGAACGGCTCGTCGAGCAGCAATATCTCCGGCCGAGTCGCGGCGGCGCGGACCACGGCCACACGCTGCGCCTGCCCGCCGGAGATCTGGTCCGGCCGGGCGTCGGCGAGATCGGCGATGCCGAAGTGTGCGAGCAGCTCGTCCACGTGGGTCGTGTCGACCCGCCCGCGGAGGGCGCGGAACTTCCCACCCAGCGCGACGTTCTCGCGGACGGAGAGCCACGGGTAGAGGAGCGGCTTCTGGAAGACGACGGCGTGGGAGTGCCGCCGCCCGACGGCGCCGTCCCGCGACCCCACGCTGAGCTGGCCGTCGTCCGGCTCCTCCAGTCCCGCGAGCAACCGGAGGAGAGTCGACTTCCCCACGCCCGACGGCCCGAGCAGGACCAGCGACTCGCCCGCGCGGACGGTGAGCTCGAGGTCGTCGAACAGCGTCCTGCCGCCGGGGAGCCGATGCCGCAGCCCCGAGACGCTGACGGTCACGGGCCGGTCGAGGACTCCGGCGGTCACGCGACGATTCCGAGCCGGTCGAGTTCCCACCGCAGTTGGGACTGCGAGGGCGACTGCACGGGGAGGAACGCGGCCTCCCGCATGCGGCGATTGGCCGGGGCGCCCTGCGCGTAGCCCATACCGCCGCAGAGGATGGCCTCGAGCCGGGTGGCGGCCGGGGCGATCTCGGCGCCGTCCAGTCGGAGCAGGAGCAGGTCCGCCAGGGCCGCCTCCCCCGGTCCCGACGCGAGCCGGTGGAGCTCGGAGTGCATGTGGTGGTGACGGGCCGCGAGGGCGGAGTGTTCGTCGGAGTAGAAGGCGCCCAGGCCCTCGAGGCGCCCCGCCGCCTCCGTCACGGACCGTGCCGCCACGCCCGAGCAGAAGGCGGCCTGCAGGATGAGGAACTGCGGGCGCACGCCCGACAGGAAGTCCCCCAGGTCCTCCCCCAACACCTGCTCGTCGGGGACGACCACGCCCTCGAGCCCGATCATCGTCGAGGCCGTCGCGTTGAGCGCGAGGAGGTCCGGGGCGTTCCGGATCTCGACTCCCGGTGCGGATGCCTCGAAGGTCAGGACGAGACTCCGGCCATCCTCGGTGTTGGCGGCCAGGACGATCGTGCTGTCCGGGTAGACGTTGGACGCCCACGCGATGGGTCCGTCGATGCGGAAGCCACCGTCGACCGGGGTGGCGGTGATCGGGACGCGGCCCAGGCCGACCGCCTGCCGCTGCGCTGCCGCCATGCCCGTGACGCCGGGCCGGTCGCCCTCGGCGACGGCGCGGTAGTTCCGGGCGGCCGCATCGGATCGATCGGCCGCGTGCCGGAGGTAGGCGGCGGTCATGCGTTGGGCCCACGCCCCGAAGGCCACGGCCAGGCTCTCGGTCGCCACGGCCTCGATGATCGTGGCCGCGACGGCGACCGGGTTGCGGTCGACGTCGAAGAGCCCGAGTCCTGCGAGCGCGGCGATGTCCTCCCGCAGATCCGCGTCTCCACGGTCGAGGGCGGACGCCCGCGCGGCGACCGCGTCGATCACCGCGATGAGGTCCGCCGGGGCGACGTCGCCCAGGTCACCGGACACCAGCCGGTCTCGCGGCACCCCGAGGTCCGCGGCGAGAGTGCTGGCCGTGGACCTGCTCATGCCAGCTCGTGCAGACGCGAGATGGGGGTGGAGACGATCTCCCGCGCCCGGACGACCGCGTCGGTGTCGGGGGCGTTGTAGAAGCACAGGCATTTGTCCGTGTCCTCACGGACGTAGGTGCGCAGGAACGAGACCTCGGGGATCTCGGCGTACTTCGGGGACTTCTCCTTCTTGCGGGTGAGGTAGGTGTCCATGTCGATCTCGGCGGGGATGTCCCACTCGACCAGGTAGCCGGCCTCGGGGCGGGCGGCCTTGATGGTCTCGAGGTCGGTGCCCACCAGTCGGACCTGCGCGGGCGCGGTGACCTCGGCGGCGCCGATCGCGGACGCACTCAACTCGGGGGCCTCCGTCGCGCAGGCCCCGTCGGCGCCGTCGGCCAGTTCGATGATCGTGAACACCCGGGCGGCGCCCTTGGTGATCTGGGTCTCGATGACCTCGCCGCCGGCGTCGGTGAGGGCCGCGGCGATCGCGTCGACGAGGACCGTCGGATCGGACTGCTGATCCTGCGAGGGGGTGGTCTCGTACAGGAAGAGGGTCATTGATGGTCCTTTCGGGACGGCATGGTGAGGCACCACGATAGGCAAGAACAGACCGTTCTGTCTATTCAGGCCCCCGGTGCCACCCCCTTGGGGCGACGGGCAGGTGAACAACCGGGAAAAGGAATCCCGGCCGTGGCCGCGCGACACTACTGTCGGGTCATGCGCACCGTCTTCCACTCCAAGCTCGACGAATTCTCGGACCAGCTCGTCCGGTTCTGCGAGACCAACACCCGACTGCTTGCACGAGCCACCGTGGCGCTCCTCGAGGGGGACGAGGTCGCCGCGACCGAGGTGATCGACGGCGCGGCCGAGCTGCAGGAGCTCCGCGACCTCAGCGAGCAGCACGCGTTCGAACTGCTCCTCCTCCAGGCCCCGGTGGCCGGCGATCTCCGCCAGGTGGTCTCGGGGATCTACATCGTCGAGCACTTCACCCGGATGGCCGCACTCGCGGGACACATCGCCCGGGTCGCCCGCCGGCGGCACCCCAACCCCGTGGTCCCCGAGCCCGTCGTCCCGGTGATCCGCGACCTCGCCCGGCGGGATGCGGCGATGGCCACGCATCTCCAGGAGCTGCTCACCACCAGGGACGTCCAGCTCGCGTTGTCGCTGGATGCGGAGGACGACGCGGTCGACGATCTCCACTCCGGGCTGATGAAGCAGATCTCCGCAGAGGACTGGCCGCACGGCTCCGTCTCCGCGGTGGACCTGGCCCTCCTCGCCCGCTACTACGAGCGGTTCGCCGACCACACGGTCAGCATCGCCAACCGGGTCGTCTACCTCGCGACCGGCGAGAAGCCCGTGGGCGGGTCGCTGTCCCACATGGACGACGGCTCGGTCCTCGACTGATCCGCCGGGCGGGGAGATCCTCGGTCGATCCGACCTCCGATGCGAGGAGCCCGACGTGTCCCGCCCGATCCACTTCGGGTACCACGCCCCGAGGACCAGCCGGGCATCAACGGCGCGATCATGCGGCGCCGCGTCGAAGACACGCCCTGCCCGGAACTGCGTGGCAGGGATACTTCACCGATACCGAGGGCAACGTGTTCGGCCTTCACCAACCCGACCCGGATTCGGAGTAGGACCCACACATGACCCAGAGCGACACCGCACCGATCGCGATCATCACCGGAGGGGCCGGCGGGATGGGCCTGGCCACCGCCGAGATCCTGGCGCGGGACCACCGTGTCCTGCTCGCCGACCTCGACGAGAGACGGCTGGACGAGGCCACCGCCCGGCTTGCCGACCGGGGGGTCGACGCGGCGACGGCGGTGTGTGACATCACGGACCGGTCCTCGGTGGACGCGGTGTTCTCGCGGGCACGGTCCCTCGGGGCCCTGCGGGCGGTGGTGCACACCGCCGGGGTGAGCCCGCAGATGGGCCGCGCGGAGAAGATCATCCGGATCAACGCCCTCGGAACCGTGTACGTGACCGAGGCGGCGCTCGCGGCCGCCGTCCCGGGGTCCGCCCTGGTGAACGTGTCCTCCATCGCGGGTCACCTCCTCCCGTCGATGCTGATGCCCGTCCGGGCGTTCCGCTCCGCCCTCACAGGCGACCCGGACCGCATGGCCTCCTCGCTCACCCGGATGTCCGACCTGACGGGCTCGGGCGGACCGGGAACCGCGTACTCGCTGAGCAAGGCGTTCGTGATCTGGTACTCGGAGCGCATGGCCGCCGAGTTCGGCCGGAAGTCCGCACGCATCCTCTCCGTCTCCCCCGGCAGCTTCGACACCGAGATGGGCCGGTTGGAGAAGAAGAGCGGTTCCGAGCGGATGGTCGAGTTCGCCGCCCTCAAGCGGTTCGGCACGCCGGAGGAGATCGCCGAGCTTCTCGCGTTCTGCGTGAGCGCGAAGCCCGGCTACCTCACCGGAACGGACATCCTGTGCGACGGGGGCAACAAGGCCGGGCTCACCCTGTCCGGCATGCTGTCCATGGCCCGGGGTCGCTGACCACACCGACTCCGGGCCCCGCCGGGGTTCACCTGCAGATGGCTCCCTCGGAGGCCGACTGCACGAGCTTGGCGTACTTGGCCAGCACCCCGCGGGTGTAGCGGGGCGGAAGTGCCTCCCAGCCGGAGCGGCGAGACTCCAGCTCGGACTCGTCGACCAGGAGGTCCAGGGTCCCGGTGGAGACGTCGAGCCGGATCCTGTCGCCGTCGCGGACCAGGGCGATCGGGCCGCCGTCCACCGCCTCGGGTGCGATGTGGCCGACACACAGGCCTGTGGTGCCACCGGAGAACCGGCCGTCCGTCATGAGCAGCACGTCCTTGCCCAGCCCCGCGCCCTTGATCGCACCGGTGATCGCGAGCATCTCCCGCATGCCCGGCCCGCCCTTGGGCCCCTCGTACCGGATCACCACCACGTCCCCGGCGGTGATGGTGCCGTCCTCCAACGCGTCCATGGCGGAGCGCTCCCGCTCGAAGACGCGGGCGGTGCCCTCGAAGACGTCGGAGTCGAACCCGGCCGACTTGACCACCGCACCCTCCGGGGCGAGGGACCCCCTGAGGATCGTGATGCCGCCGGTCGGGTGGATCGGCGAGCCCATCGCGCGCAGTACCAGCCCGTCCGGGTCCGGGGGGTCGATGTCGGCGAGGTTCTCCGCGACGGTCCGGCCGGTCACGGTGAGGCAGTCCCCGTGCAGCAGTCCCGCGTCGAGGAGGGCCCGCATCACCACCGGGACGCCGCCGATCCTGTCCACGTCGGTCATCACGTGGGCGCCGAACGGCTTGACGTCGGCCAGGTGCGGGACCGTGGCGCCGATGCGGGCGAAGTCGTCGAGGCTCAGCTCGACCTCGGCCTCACTGGCGATGGCCAGCAGGTGCAGCACCGCGTTGGTCGACCCACCGAAGGCCATGACCACCGCGATCGCGTTCTCGAACGCCTCCTTGGTCATGATGTCGCGGGCGGTGATCCCGCGGCGCAGCAGCTCGACCACCGCCTCCCCACTCGCCTCGGCGTAGTCGTCGCGGCGGCGGTCCGGGGCCGGCGGGGACGCGCTCCCCGGCAGCGACATCCCCAGCGCCTCCGCGGCGCTGGCCATGGTGTTGGCGGTGTACATGCC